>NZ_JBHXWI010000016.1:0-179257 GCF_042671975.1 Rhodococcus sp. NPDC127593
CCGCCGCCCCGCCCAGCACCATCACGTCGGGAAACGCACGAAAATCGACATCACGGAGCCAAAAAGTGAAACCCAACCAGGTTAAATAACAAGCTGAGCGCGCCCCACCGTGTCCGGAAGTACGTGAGCCTCGGTGTCCCCCACCCGTTCATCCGGCTCGATCCACGGCTGCTGCTGACGATCGCACGGCACGGCTGGTTCGAGCCCGTGATCGCCGCACCGTTCCTCGGTCCACGCCTCCTCGGCCGGGGACGTCAACGGCTGACCCACCACCTATTGCGGAGTTTCACCACGAACCGGAACACCTGGTCGGAGCACGACATCGCGCTCTTCGCCGGACAGCTGCGCGAACCGGCCCGCGCCGACGCGGCGTCCGTCCTCTACCGCTGCTTCATCATGCGTCAGGCCGCGCGGATCATGACCGGCGCGTACAGGCGCAGCCGGCTCGGCACCCCCACCCGGGTGCTCATCGGCGCCGAGGACCCCATCATGCGCCCGGAATTCCTCGGCGGATTCGAGGAGCACACCGACGACTTCGGTGTCGAGTTCGTCGACGGCGCCTCACACTTCCTCGTCGACGAAAGGCCGGATGTCGTGCTCGAACGCGCGCTCGAATTCTTCGCGCCGCCGGGTCGGTGTCACGAGGCGGCGACGGGTACCTGACGGACGGGATCGATACTCCCCGGACGTTCGACCTCGCCGAGTGCGAATCCGACGCCGCGCACGGTGTGGACGACGTACGGCGATCCGACGGCCACCAGCTTCCGCCGCAGGGAGCAGACGTAGGCGTTGAGGACGTTCGTCTTCGATTCGACCGTCACACCCCACACCATGAGCATGAGGTCGCGGCGGGTGACGACTCGGTCGACATTCTGCGCGAGCACGGTGAAGAGGACGAATTCCGTCCTGGTCAGTGTGGTGCGCAGCCCGTCGTGGTCGGGTTCGTGAGGCTCCTCGCACAGGCAGACGTCCTGTGCGCCGGCGGCCGCCCGTGCCGGCACCTCGGGTTTCACCCGCCGGAGGATCGCGCGGAGCCGTGCGACGAGCTCGTCCGCCCCGACCGGCATCTCCATCACGTCGTCGGCGCCGGCCTCGAGGAGGTCGCTGCGACGGTTGCCGGAACGGAAGGTGCCGATCACCACGATGGCGAGCGCGAATCGCATCGCTTTCAAGGCCCGCACCGTGGTGTCGGCGTCGAGGTGTGGTGATCGCGCGTCGACGATCACCACGTCGGGAGGTTCGATCCGCGACCGCACCGGTTCCGCATAGGTTCTCGTGACGAAGAAGCCCGCATCCCGAAGGCGATCGACGAGGGATCTCTCCACGTCGGCGTCGATCAGCAGGAGACGCGGACGAGCGATGACCGGGCTCGACACAGAATTCATGCGGGTTCCTCCTGTTTTCGAGCCTCGCGTTGGTGTGCCAGCTAGATCAACCGGGTGCTGAGATCAAGTTCCCACGCCGCAGTCGATGACGATATCGAGCGAAACTCCCCTATCGTTACCGAGGAGACCACTACACCACCCGATCGGGAGGTCGTTGTATGTCCCAACTCCAGCACCTCGCACTGCACGGGGACGCAGTCGCATACCGGATGAGCGGTGAGGGCGAGACACTGCTGCTCGTCCACGGGATGGCGGGAAGTTCCGCGACGTGGCGTGCGGTTCTCCCCCAGTTGGTGCAGCGGTACCGGGTCCTGGCGCCGGACCTGCCCGGCCACGGTGATTCCGCCAAGCCTCGCGGCGACTACTCGCTGGGCGCGTTCGCGGCGTGGCTACGCGACCTACTGCAAGAACTGGACATCGAACGGGTGACCGTGATCGGTCAATCGCTCGGCGGAGGGGTGGCGATGCAGTTCAGCTATCAGCATCCCGAACTGTGCGGCCGACTGGTCCTCATCGGCAGCGGCGGACTCGGACCGGACGTGAACTGGACCCTGCGGTTGCTGGCGGCGCCGGGGTCCGAGTTCCTCCTGCCGTTGGTGGCGCCCGCCGCGGTTCGTGACGTCGGCAACAAGGTCCGTGGCTGGCTGGCGGCGGTCGGGGTCCACTCGGTGCGCGGCGACGAGATGTGGAACGCCTACTCGTCACTGTCCGATTCGGACACCCGGCAGGCGTTTCTGCGGACGCTCCGCGCGGTTGTCGACCATCGGGGGCAGGCGGTGAGCGCGCTGAGCCGCCTGTACCTGAACGAGGGTCTCCCGACGCAACTGATCTGGGGCGATTCCGACGGCATCATCCCGGTCGCGCACGGATATGCGGCGCACGAGGCGATCCCCGGGAGCCGACTCGCCGTCCTCGACGGTGTCGGGCACTATCCCCACCTCGAGGATCCCGCCGCGGTGGTCGACATCATCGACGACTTCGTCTCCACGACGCCGGCGCGAGCCTGAGCGATCGGTCGGCGTCGGCGCCCACGCGGCGTCCGGTGACGAGGATGTAGACGCTGATCAGCAGCACCCACGCCGGGAACGCCAACGTCGACCACAGGCTGAAGTCGACGATCACCAGCAGAGCCAGGGCCAGCAGATACGTGGTCACGACGAGCCATCGTGGCATCAGGCCGGTCCGCAGCCAGATCGTCCCCAGCGAGATCATGAACACCGCGGCCATACGCAGCGCGTAGACATGGTTGATCTGCAGCATGATCTCGCGGCCGAAGTAGACGATCTCGTTCGCGGAGCTGCCCGAGTGGCGGGCAATGGCGAGTACGCCGCCCGCCACCCCCATCGAGACGAAACCCATCGCGAGAAACAGCAATCCGCTGCCGAGGAACACTGTCGCGAAGAATCGGTCCTCGAGTTCGCCGAGACGGTCGCGGATGACGCCGATGAACCAGAGGAAGGCGATCCCCGCGAACGGAGCAAGTATGAGGGCCGTCTTGATCCGCGTCTCGCCGCTCCCCACCCAGGGGGTCTCGTCGAACGGGTCCGCCGGCAGCGCGGTCCGCAAAAGAACGAGGCTGGTTGCGAACAGCACGGCGAAGACGATCCCCGCGACGGCCGCCGAGCGTGGCGTTCTCAGCCGGCGGACCTCCTTCGCGCGCTGCGTTTCGGCCATGAGTCAATCCTCGCTCGAGCAGCGATCGGGATTCACCGATTCGGGTCAACCGGCGAAACACTCGCCGGTCGGTTTCCCGCTGGGCGGAACGCTGCATGGCGTGCCGCATCCCCGAGAACTGTGATGTCAATTACACATTCACGAGACTTCGACCACCGAATGTGACCACCCACCCCTACCGCCCGGCTCGGGCCCGCCGCAGTGCCGCGGCGCCGCCACGAGTTCCCGTGCAGGTATTCGAAAGGACCCGATGATGGTCACCCACGCGACTACCGAGCGATGGACGCCCCGCCTGATCTTCTCGCTCGCCTCGATCGTGTTGCTGCTGGAGATGCTCGCGGTCAGCTACATGATGATCTCGATCGCGTTGCCGCAGATCGTCACCCACTACCAGACGACGCAGGGCGCGTGGTTGCTCACGTCGTTCCTGCTGGTGGGAGCGATCACCTGCCCGCTGATCGGCAAACTCGCCGACACGCACGGCAAACGCAAGCTCCTCCTGACGGCCGTGGGCCTGTCGGCGGTCGGGTCGCTGATCTCGGCGATCGCACCGACGTACGCGGTGCTGATCGCCGGCCGCGCCCTGACCGGTCTGCTAGTGCCGTGCCTGTTCCTGAGTTATTCGCTCATCCGCGACGTCTTTCCCACCCGGACGGTGGCGTTGGCGGTCAGCATCGCCACGAGCGGTATGGGGCTCATCGCGATCCCCGCACCGTTCTTCACCGGCTGGCTGATCGATAATTTCGGCTTCCGGAGCATCTTCTGGTTCTTCCTGGCCGGTCTGGTGGTCCTCAGTGTCCTGATCCGGGCGACGACCGGCGAATCGTCCGTGCGTCTGCGTTCCCGCATCGACCTGATCGGTGCGGCGCTCCTCGGCGCCGGACTCGCCGGCATCCTCGTCGGTGTGAGCTTCGGGCCCTCCTGGGGCTGGACGTCGGGGTCGACGATCGGATTCATCGCCGGCGGTGCCGCCCTGCTGGTGGCGTGGATCGTGTCCGCCCGCCTGCTCGCGGACCCGCTGATCGACATCCGGTTCTTCAGTAAGCGGCCGGTGTTTCTGACGGCGCTCGGCGCGGGATTCTGCTACGGCACGTCCGCGGTGTTCACGATCATGCTCCCGATGATGTGCATGACCCCGGCGATCCTGGGGCTCGGCTACGGATTCGGCATCAGCGCAGAGGGATTCGCCATCTTCCAGGCACCGCTGGGTGGCGCGGTGGTGATCGGCGGACTGATCGTCGGAACCCTGGTGCCCCGCAGCGTCCGCCCGCGGATCCTGATGATCGTGGGCATGCTCGTGATGGCCTCCGCCTGCCTGCTCACGGCGATGATCCACGACGACAAGGCACTCCTGATCGGCTTCGCCGCACTCCTCGGTGTGGGGATGGGCATGGGGTACGCCTCCATCCCGAACCTGCTCATCGCCGCGGTGCCGCCGCAGTTGCAGGCGACGACGGCGAGCATGGTGGCGGTGTTCCAGAGCATCCTGCCCGCCATCCTTCCGGTGATCGCCTTCTCCGTGTTGAACTCGCACATCGCGACCGTCATGCAAGGTGCGGTCTTCTACACGGACACCGGCATCACGATCGCGTTCGTGATCGGCGCTACCTCGGCACTGCTGGGCGCGGTCGTGGCCCTCGCGTTGCCCCGCCGGATTTCGCAGCTGAGCGCACCCGGTGTGGGGTCCGCGGTCGCGGCCGACACGGACGGGGCCGTCGTCCTCGCCCACTGAGCCGCCGATCGCACACCGTCGTCGCCGCGACTCAGAAGGGTCGCGGCGACGACCACGATGCGCTCCCGCTCCGTCGAAACCGCTCCCGGCCGTCGACCGAGTGGGAGGCTGAGGAGAGGAACAGTTCTCTGGTTCGACCCGACGACAGGAGACCACCATGCGACTGACCACACTCGGCGACCTTCCCGCACGCATCGCGACCGGGGGTTTCATCCTCCATACGGGGATACAGAAATGGTCGGCGGACGAGCAGACCGCCCAGGGCGTTCACGGTATGGCGGCGGGAGCGTTCCCGTTCCTGAACGCGATTCCGCCGGACCGATTCATCAAGTTGCTCTCGGTCGCCGAGATAGGCACGGGCGCAGCGCTACTCGCGCCGTTCGTGCCCTCCGCCGTGGCCGGGGCGGCGCTCACCGGGTTCTCCGGGGGCCTCGTGGCCATGTACGCGAGGACACCCGCTCTGCGTAACCCCGGCAGCATCTGGCCCAACGAGAACGGCATCGCCGTCGCCAAGGACGTGTGGATGCTCGGCATCGGATTGGGCTTCGTGCTCGATGGGTTGTCCCGTTCCCGCTGCCGTTGACTATCTGGCGGTGAATCCGGCGTCGACGGGAAGCGCGACGCCGGTGACGTACCGCGCCTGGTCGGACACCAGCCAGGCGATGGCGTTGCTGACGTCCTCGGCCTCGATCAGGCCCACATTCAGGAGGTTGCCGACGTCCGCGCCACTGGACGCGGGGGCGTCGGCGAACAGTGCGGCCACCGCATCGTTCATCACCATCGGTGTGTTCGCACCCGCAGGATGCACCGAATTGACCCGAATGTCGTAGGGGGCCAGCCAGTGCGCCCACGTCCGTCGCAGTCCGACGACGGCGTGCTTGCTCGCGCAGTAGCCGTCGGACCCGCCGCGGCCGTTGCCCCCGCGCCCGACCAGACCGAGAGTCGAACCGGTCAGCACCACCGCGCCGCCGCGCCCGCGTTCGATCATCCCGGGCGCCGCCGCCTGCACGGTGTTCCACACGCCGAACAGGTTGACCTCGAGTTGGTCGCGGAACGCCTCCTCCTCGCCCGCGTCGTCCGACATCATCCCGATTCCGGCATTGGCGAGCACGATGTCGATCGGACCGAGCTCGGAGACCCCCTCGGCAACTGCCGCGCGCATCGCGGCGGCGTCGCGCACGTCGGCTTCGATGCCGACGATCCGGCGGCCGAGCGCCTCCACCTGCGCCTTCGTCTGCTTCAGGTCCTCCGGCGTCGCCATGGGGTAGGCGACCGAGTCGATCGGCCCGCAGATGTCGACGGCGATGACGTCCGCCCCGTCCTGCGCCAGACGCACCGCATGACTGCGGCCCTGCCCACGTGCGGCTCCTGTGATGAATGCGACCTTGCCTTCGAGCGGAGCTGTCATGAGCGCGGACCTCTCAGTCGGTGATGCGGCGGACGCCCCTCCGGACGTCTTCACAGATATCGACTTCCGCGCGTCCGCGAACTCATCGCGGGCTACTGCTCGGGCACGACGCAGAAGTCGCTGTCGGAGAAACCCGAGGGCCGGACACCGAGCGCCTGATTGAGACGTCCGCGGTGGTTCTCCCAGGCGATGGCCGCGGCGAGTTCGGTCAGTTGCGCCTCGGAGAACTCGGCGAGCAGCGAGCGCCGCAGGTCCTCGCCGATGTGCGCGGGCGTGCGGGTGATGGCCTCGGCGAACTCCAGCACCAGCTTCTCGGTGTCGTCGAATTCGCTGCTCTCACGAAATTTCGGGAGGGCGCGCAACTGGGCGTCACTCACTCCGAGTGCGCGGCTGAACGCCGATCCGATATCGAGGCAGTACTCGCAGTTGGTCAGCGCGGCCGCCTTGATCTCGCCGAGCGCTTTGAGGCGGGGGTCGACCCTGGCGCTCGTCGCGAGCGCGAACTCGTGGAACCCGACGGCGGCGAGCAGCTGCGGCCGGCGCCGCAACCAGCGCAACAGGTCTGCCCGGTTGCGGCGGGCGGTGGGAAAGACACGACGAAACGAGTCCATCTGACCGATGACGCTCATGCTGTCGGTCTACACCCATCGCGGGGACGGGACAACCCTGCGGCCATTCGGCAATCGTGGTGTCTCGGCGACGGGAGTGTTCTACGTTCGGAGCGGAGGCCCACCGCACCCCGAGGAGTCAGCATGAAGGCTGTCATCTGCACCGAGACTCGCCTGGAGGTGGGTGAGATCCCGGCTCCGATCCCGGCGAGGGGTCAGGTGTTGATCGATGTGTCGCGGTGCGGGATCTGCGGCTCGGACCTGCACGCCCGCGTGCACGCCGACGAGATGGCGGAACTGGCGGCCGAGACCGGCTACCGCGACTTCATGCGTTCCCACCAGCGAGTCGTGCTCGGGCACGAGTTCAGCGGCACCATTGCCGGCTACGGGCCCGGCTGCCGGAAGCGTTGGCCGGTGGGTACTGCGGTGGTTGCGTTGCCGATCGTCCGCACCCGGTCGGACATCCACCTGACCGGGCTGTCGGCCTCGGCGCCGGGCGGCTACGCGGAACAGGTGGTGGTGCAGGAGTCGATGACCCTGCCGGTGCCCAACGGGCTGTCGGCGGAGAAGGCCGCACTGACCGAGCCGATGGCGGTGGCGTGGCACGCGGTGCGGAAGGGTGACGTCGGCAAGCGCCGCACCGCGATCGTCATCGGATGCGGCCCGATCGGTCTCGCCGTGATCAGCATGCTGAAGGCGTCCGGTGTCCGCACCGTGGTGGCCGCCGACTTCTCCACCCGCCGGCGGGAGCTCGCCCGGCAATGCGGTGCCGACGTCGTGGTCGACCCTGCCGCGGCGTCGCCGTGGACGTCCTATCCGCGACGCAGGGAGACGACCTCGATCACGGAGGTGCTCGGCCTCGGACTGGACACAATGGAGAAGCTGCGTCGCATCCCGAAGCTGCCGTGGTGGCACGCCTTCGCCCTCGCCGACGCGGTGGGCGCGACACCGTCCGGGCCGGTCGTCTTCGAGTGTGTCGGCATGCCCGGGGTCATCGACGGCATTCTGGCAGGCGCCCCGCTGCGGTCACGTGTCGTCGTGGTCGGGGTCTGCATGGAGACCGACACCTTCCGGCCCGCACTGGCGATCAACAAGGAGATCGACCTGCGCTTCGCCATCGCCTACGACCCCCGTGAATTCCGCGACACGCTCCACATGCTCGCCGACGGAAAGGTCGATCCGACGCCGCTGATCACCGGAACGGTCGGACTGGCCGGTGTCGAATCCGCGTTCACCGCACTCGGCAACCCCGAGGTGCACGCGAAGATCCTGATCGACCCCGAGAACACCTCCGCGTCGCTGTGATTCGCCGACGCCCATGACATCCCACCATCCCCGGCTCCAGTGGGCCGTGCCGGCGCTTCTCCTCGCGCTGATCTACGCCGCGTCGCTCATCGTGTACGGGTTGAGCAGCCGCACCGGCGACGACGACGCACCGTTCGAGGTCGGTAGCGACGAGGTCGTGGTCCTCGTCACGGCGAAGTCGCTGCAGCCGACGACCGACCGGGTGCAGGCCGAGGTGACGATCAAAGCAGGTGAGGATTTCCTCCACGCCAACGGCGACACGTTGAACCGGGACATCACCCTGCTGCTCCTCCCGAGCACCGGTCACGAGGAGATCGTCTTCCGTGCGGGCGCCGCGCCCACGACGTTCGACACCGAGTTCATCGCCACCGGCAACGCGGCCTACTGGCCGTTCGACCGGTTCGAGGTGAACCCGATGGTGGTGGAGGCGTACCAGGGGCTCGGCGCCGACCGTGAACTGGTGCCCACGGCCCTGCTGCTGGACGGCCGGGTGGACGGGTGGAAGGCGCGCGCCGAAGCGGTGGCGGTCGATACGGACCTCTCCCGGAACGGCACCGGTGCCGCGTTGACGTTCGCGCGCACGGGCGGGAACCTGATCTACGCCGGAATCCTGCTGCTGATGATGACGATCCTGGCGGGGCTCGCCGCCTTCGTCGCGCTGCAGACGTTCCGCCGCAGACGTGCCGTCAACACCGACATGCTGGGCTGGATGGCGGCGATGCTGTTCGCCGTCGTGCCGTTGCGCGGAATCCTGCCGGGAAGCCCGCCGATCGGGTCGTGGGTCGACATCGCCCTCACGGTGTGGGTGGTCTCCACACTCGTCGCGTCGCTGGCCCTGTTCGTGTTCTGCTGGTGGCGCGACAGCGACGCGCCCGCCCAGCCCTGAGTGCAGCTACTCGATGCCCTGCAATTTCTTGCGGCGGCGGTAGTCTGCGGCCTTGATCCGGTTGCCGCACTCCGCCATTCCGCACCAGCGGCGCGAGAAGCCGCGGGAGAGATCGACGAACAGCCGGGTGCAGTCCGGGTTCGAGCACTCCTTCACCTTCGCCATCGCCGGGGAGCCGATCAGATCGATGGTGTCCCGGGCGAGGAGGCTCAGTGCGTTGC
Organism: Rhodococcus sp. NPDC127593; assembly: GCF_042671975.1. Classification (NCBI taxonomy): domain Bacteria; kingdom Bacillati; phylum Actinomycetota; class Actinomycetes; order Mycobacteriales; family Nocardiaceae; genus Rhodococcus; species Rhodococcus sp. NPDC127593. The sequence goes on from NZ_JBHXWI010000016.1 coordinate 9,220, forward strand.
CGGGTGTGCCGGTGCTGGTCGTGTCGCCCTCGCGGGTGAGGGTGAGGGTGGGTCTTCAAGTACAGCATCGTCGCCTGGGGCCTGGCGAGCATCGGACTCGCCTTGTCCTGGAACTTCGAATCCCTGCTCACCTTCCGATTCCTGCTCGGTGTCGGCATGGGAGCGGAGTTCCCGGTGGCCGCGGCGATCCTCGCCGAATTCATGCCCTCGTCGAAGCGCGGGCGCTACGCCGCCCTGCTCGAGGGTGCTGGCCGATCGGATTCATCACCGCCGGCGCCGTGTCCTACCTCCTGGTCGCCTCCACCTTCGGTTGGCGCGGATTCTTTCTCATGCCGGCGGCCCTGGCCGTGGTCGCACTGATCATTCGGCGCAACCTGCCGGAGTCACCCCGGTGGCAGGTCTCCCGGGGGCACACAGCCGCAGCGGAACGCACCCGCGCCTCCATCGAAAGCGCAGTGCGTGACGCGACCGGACGGCCACTACCCGACCCCCAGCCCGTGCGCGGCGCACAGGGTGAAAACACCGGACGGGGCGGCTTCCGCGCACTCGTCCTTCCCGAACACAAAGCGCGCACCCTGACGGTATGGGCAGTGTGGTTTTGCCTGATGACCGGCTACTACGGGCTGACGACCTGGATCGGCAAGCTCCTGACCGACAACGGCCTCGACGTCACCAAGAGCATCGGGTTCGTCCTCGTCATGGCCCTGTGGGGAATCCCCAGATTCCTGTCGGCCGCGTACCTGATCGAGCGGCTCGGACGGCGCTACTGCCTGGCCGGGTACACCATCGGGTCCGGCATCGCCGCCTTCTTCTACGGCCAGAGTTCGGGCACGTTCGAGCTGATCCTCGCCGGATCGTTCCTGCAGTTCTTCTTCTTCGGCATGTTCTCCTCGATCTTCGCCTACACCCCCGAACTGTTCCCGACCCGCAGCCGCGGCGCGGGAATCGGCTCCGCCACCGCCCTGGGCCGGCTAGGTTCGGTCTTCGGCCCCATCGCGGTCCCCTTCCTGCTGGGCTTCGGCGGCACCGGCCTGGTCTTCTCCACCAGCGCGGTCCTGTTCGCGATCGGTGCGCTGATCGTGCTCACCCGCCTTCCCGAAACGAAAGACACTGTCCTCGAACAGATTCACTGACCCTCCGCACATCCCACCACGAAAGCGAATCCCGTGAACACCGACGAATACCTGTACTTCCTCGACCGCGCCTTCGACGGCATGCTCGCCGTTCTCGGCGAACTCGGCGACGAGCGCGCCAATCAGGCACCACCCTTCGACGGCGCGAACTCCCCCTGGGCCATCACCTACCACTGCACCGAGGTGGCCGAGTATTGGATCGGGCACCTGATCGGCGGCCGCGAGAGCAACCGGGACCGTGAATCGGAGTTCACCGCCCGGGGAACCATCGCCGACCTCACCCGCACGATCACCGCCCTGCGGGCGAACCTGCACAAGGACCTCGCGGGCTTCGACCCCGATGCGCCGCTGACGAATACCCCACCGGCCGACTACGAGGGGCCGAGCCGCCAACTGACCCCGAACGGGATCCTCCTCCACGTTCTCGAAGAACTCGCCCAACATCACGGACAGGTCGAGGTTTCCCGCGACGCCCTGTCGACCATACGAGTGGAAGCAGCACTGTGACTACCTCGACGACACCCCACCCCCTGTTCCCGGGATTCGACGACCTCGACCTCGGTGCCCTGTCCCGGCGCACCGGGGTGAAATGGGCGCGCGCTGTCGAAGCCGGGGCACTCCCGTCGTGGGTCGCCGACATGGACTTTCCCGTCGCCCCGGAGATCCGCGATGCACTGAAGGACGTCATCGACCGCGGCGACCTCGGCTACCCGAACTGGTTGGGCGGCACGCCCTTGCGTGCCGAGTTCGCCCGGCGGATGTCCGACCGCTACGGCTGGCAGATCGACCCCGCCGACGTGCGGGAGCAGACCGATCTGATCCAGGCACTGCAGCTGATCCTTCGTCTCGGCACCCGACCCGGGGATGCGGTGGTCATTCAGACCCCGAACTATCCACCGTTCCTGGCGACGATCGAAACGATGGGGCGGCGCACCGTCGAATTCCCCTTCGTCGACACCGGGAACGGGTGGGCGCTCGACTTCGACGAGTTCGAGCGGACCCTGGCACGGAATCGTCCCAAGGTGCTCGTCCTCGTCAATCCGCACAATCCGACGGGTCGAGTGCACACGCGCGGCGAACTCGAGCGCATCGCCGAACTCGCCGAACGGTACGACCTGCTGGTGATCAGCGACGAGATCCACGCCGAACTGATCTACGAACCGCACCGGCACATCCCGTTCGCCTCGATCAGCGAGGACGCCGCCTCGCGGACCGTCACGGTCACGTCCGCCGGGAAGGCATTCAACCTCGCCGGTTTGCGCTGTGCGGTGGTGCACTACGGTCCCACGGACCTGTTGGCGGTCCGGGACAACGAACCCCCCGACCTCTACGGCGCGGTGTCGGTTCTCGGGGTCGTCGGATCACTCGCCGCATGGCAGCACGGGCAGGCGTGGCAGGACACCCTCATACGGGTCCTCTACCGCAATCGCGCACGGGTCCACGACGTCCTGACCCGGGCGCTGCCCGAGGTCCGCCACCACACGCCCGAGGCCACGTACCTCAGCTGGGTGAACGTCTCGGCGCTGCCGGTGGACGATCCGATCGACCGCATCCGCCGCGCCGGGCACGTGCTCGTCGACGGCGGTGTGCCCTTCGGAAGGGCCGGGGACCGGTTCATCCGGATCAATTTCGCCACCTCGGAGGCCCTGCTCGACCGGGTGCTGTCCGGAATCACCCTCGCTCTCACTACCGAACTCGACCCCTGCAGTCTGACGTAGAGGACCGATGGAGGTGGTTGCCACGAGAGCGCCGCGTTCGGAATAGTCGAGGACATGGTGCGCCGGACCGGAAGAGTGCTGCCGCCCTGGTATCTCGCCCACGTCAACAAGGTGATCGTGGGCCTGCATCGCCTGGGCGTTCCGATGCCGATGCCGGCGCTCACCGTACCCGGCCGGAAGACGGGCGTACCCCGGTCGACCCCCGTCTCACCGTACGAGGTGGACGGCCGGCGCTACGTCGTCGCGGGATACGCCGAATCGGATTGGGCGAAGAACGCCCGGGCCGCCGGGCGCGGTGAGCTGACTCGGGGACGTCGTCGCGAGCGTGTCCGACTGGTCGCGCTGCCGGTGTCGGAGCGGGGCCGGATCCTCCGCGAATTCCCGACCCGGGTGCCGCACGGGGTCACGATGTTCCTGAAGGCCGGGACGGTCGCGAACTCCTCCCCGGAGGCGTTCGCGGCCGCCGCGGACCGGTGCGAGGTCTTCCGCATCGAGCCGCTCGACTGACGGGGTCACCGAACCTCGAGCGTGCCCACCATGTTCGGGTGATAGGTGCAGTGGAACGCGAACGTGCCCGGCTGGCCGGGGACGGTGAACGTCGCGGTCGCACCCGGTTCGACCTCCACGTCGAACAGGTCGCCGGTGTCGGCCGTCACCGTGTGTTCGGCGGTGTCGTCGTTGCGGACGGTGACCTGTTCTCCCGGCGCGAACGTGCCGGGCAGGGTGTACTTGAAATCGGAGATCACGATCTCCCGCCCGCCGGGCTGATCCGCCCCCGCAGGCATGGACATCGGCATCGACATGGACATCGACGGCATGCCGGACATGGAATGGTCCCCGCCGGTCGCCGATTCCGCCGAACCCGACGAGTCGTCACCGTCGCCTCCACACGCGGCCAGCGCAAAGACGGCCAGCAGGATCGGCAGGACAAGTGTCAGAACGCGTTTCATGGTGGTCGCCTCCGGATGACGGTGAGAACGGATGCCCGACGCCCCGCTCCTCGCGGGAGTAGTACCCGTTTTCACGCCAGACACCCCTCGAAGCACCTGGTGACTCGTCAGCCGTCGTTCAGCGCCTCCTGCGACTCGAGGTTCGCCACCGGAGTGCGGAGCGAGGCGACGGCGTCCGCGTAGAGGGAGGACTTGATCTCACCCAGTGTGCGTCCGCGGGTCGCGACGAGCCCCTGCGCGTGTTCGACGGCCCTGGCGAGCACCTGCTGCTCGGGGGCGACCTCGTCGACGAACCCGAGTTCGCTCGCCGCGACGCCGCCGTACCGACGGCCGGTCACCAGGGCGGTGTGCACGGCCCGCGCGGGCAGGCGGGCCGCGAGCAGCGCGATGCTGCCCGGCGCGTAGCTCGCCCCGATGGTGATGCCCGGCAGGCAGAAGTAGCCGCGGTCCTCACGCATCACCCGGTGATCGTGGGCCGCTGCGAGGATGGCGCCGCCGCCGAAGGTGTGCCCGGTCAGCGCGGCCACGGTCGGCAGGGGGAAGGTGAGGATCCGCGCGAACAGGGCCTGCACACGGTCGATGTAGGAGTTCAGCTTGTCGGTGTTGGCGACGACCCAGGCGGTGTCGAGACCGGTGGAGTAGAACTTGCCGAGTCCCGTCGTCACCAGTGCGGCGGGACCGTCGTGCTGTTCGACCTGATCGAGGAGGGCGTCGACCCTGTCGATCCAATCCGGGTGGAAGGCGTTCTCGCTGTCGGGTTCCCCCTCCTCGCCGAAGTACAGGACGAACACATCTCCCGAGCGCTCCACGTAAGGCATGCGGCGAGGCTACCCGGAGACGGGCGCGTCGCGCCGCTCGAGCACACACCTCGGTGGGTGAAGTTTCAACTGTCGCGGGGCAGGGTATGTCGATCGTCTAGCAGCTGAGGCGGTGGACGATGAAGAGCGGAACAGGCATTGCCGACACCCGCACCGTTCGGGACTACATCCACACGGTGGCCGGTAGCGTTCACGCCGATTCCATCGACTGGTGGGACAGCGACGGCATCGAAGTCGTCCTCGTTCTGCCGCTCCGGTTGCACTATCTGCCGGGACGCAACGCGGTGCTGGCGTGGAACCGGACCTTCGGCTGGTCGCTCGGCGTCGAAGGGCTGGGCCGCCGCAGTGTCATCGTGATCGACGGCCTCGGTGTCGGGCGGATGCCGTCGCCCGCCGTGTGCGCGGAACGTGCGGTGGAGTTGATCGACGACTATTGCCGCTCGACACCCGCGTTGCCGAGCGCGCCGGCCGCCGCGACCGACACGTCGACCCCCGCGGATCGGTGTCCCCGCATCGGTCGGGACACCGCCGCCAGCGGACGGCGGGACAGAGTCGTCAGACGGCCGTGAGCAGTGTCGCCGGGGGCCACGACGACAACGTGGCCCAACCGCATTCCCCCGCGGAGGAGCAGCCGATCATCGCCGCGGAGGAGGGCGCGGCGCGCATCAGTACGGCGGCGCATCCGCTCGGGAAGCCCGGACCGCGGTTCGATCGTCGGTCCCCGTTCCTCATCGGGATGGCCGGGGCCGCCGGTGTCGCCGTCACGTACGCCCTGATCGAGGTCGTTCTCGCGGCCCGCGGGGTGCTGGTCCTCATCGCCGTCGCCGCATTCCTCGCGATCGGTCTCGAACCCGCCGTGTCCTGGTTGGTGCGGCACAAATTTCCCCGATGGGCCGCGGTCGCAACGGTTTTCGTCCTGGCGTTCGCCGTGCTGGCGGGGTTCCTGGCCGCGGCGATCCCGCCGATGGTGACGCAGGGCGGCGCACTCGTGCACAACGCCCCGGACTACCTGGGGCACCTCGAACAGCGCTACCCGGTACTGGGGGAACTCAGCACCCGCTTCCACCTGCAGGACGAACTGCGCCGGGCACTCGATGCGGGCAACGTGCCGATGGTGGTCGGCGGGATCGTGGGTGCGGGCAAGTTCGTGTTCAGCGCCATCAGCGGCACCGTGATCGTGGTCGTGCTCACCGCCTATTTCCTGGCCGACTTCGCACACATCCGGTCGTCGATCTATCGCCTGGCCCCGAGCTCGCGGCGACCACGCACAATTCTGATCGGCGACGAAATCTTCGCGAAGGTCGGCGGATACGTACTGGGAAATCTCCTGATCTCGCTGATCACCGCCGTCCTCACGTTCGTGTGGCTGGTCGCCTTCGACGTCCCCTACCCGTTGCTGCTGGCCGTCCTGGTCGCCGTGCTGGATCTGATTCCGGTGATCGGATCCACCCTCGCCGGTGTCGTGGTGGCGCTGGTCGCCCTCACCGTGTCCCTGCCGGTGTCACTGGCCACCATCGTCTTCTTCATCGCCCTCCGCCTGTTCGAGGACTATCTTCTCGTTCCCCGCATCATCGGCCGAACCGTCAAGGTGCCCCCGATGGTCACCGTCGTCGCCGTCCTCGTCGGCGGCGCACTGCTGGGGATCGTCGGGGCGCTGCTCGCGATACCCGTCGCCGCCGCCGTTCTGCTCCTCGCCCGTGAGACGGTGTTTCCACAGCTCGACCGCGGCTGAGCAGGCGGGGCACGAAAACGGCCTTGCGGAAGAAGTTTCCGTGTTCTGCTTACCCTGGAGACGTGGGATGCGCCGGGGCATGCTCGGGCCGTGTCCCGAGCATGAGAAAGAGGCGCTGGATGTCGGTGATGAGTCCCACCGAGGCGATGTTCGTGCTGTTCGAGACGCCGTCGCATCCCATGCACGTGGGTGCGCTCGAACTGTTCGAACCGCCCCGCGAGTCGGGGCCCGATCACGCCCGGGCCATGTTCGAGGCGTTGATCTCGCACGAGGGTGCGTCGGACACGTTCCGCCGGCGCGCCGTCCGCCCGCTGCGCGGCGCCAGTTACCCCTGGTGGTCGTTCGACGACCGCATCGATCTCGGCTATCACGTCCGGCACACGGCGGTCCCGGGCCGCGGCCGGATGGAGGACCTGCTGTCGCTGGTGTCGCAGATGCACGGCATGCCGCTCGATCCGCAGCACCCGATGTGGGAGATGCACGTCATCGAGGGGCTCGCCGACGGACGGACGGCCGTGTTCTCGAAGATTCACCTGTCGCTGATGGACGGACCGGCCGGACTGCGGCTCCTCCATCACGCCCTGTCGACCGACCCCGACGCCCGCGACTGCCCCGCACCGTGGACGCCCGGGGTCGCCGGCACGTCGCGGCGGGAATCCGCGTTGCCGGTCGCGGTGGTCCGGGCGGGGGTGCGGGCCGCCACCAGCATCGTCGGGGTGGTGCCTGCGCTCGCGAAGGTCGCCTACGACGGCGTCCGCGAGCAGCATCTGACGCTTCCCCTGCAGTCACCGCCCACGATGCTCAACGTTCCGGTCGGCCGGGCACGGAAACTGGCGGCACGGTCGTGGCCGATCCGGCGCCTGGTGTCGGTGGCCACCGCGGCCCGCACCACGATCAACGCGGTGGTGCTCGCGATGTGTTCGGGGGCGCTGCGCCGGTATCTCCTCGAGCAGTACGCGCTGCCCGAAGCCCCGCTGACGGCGATGCTGCCCGTGCCCCTCGACCTCGGCGGCACGATGATCGGACCGCGCGGCCGCGACCACGGCGTCGGTGCAATGGTCGTCGGCCTGGCCACCGACGAAGCGGATCCGGCGGCACGCCTCGCCCGGATCAGCGAGTCGGTCGAGCACACCAACCGTGTGTTCGGCGCGCTGAGCCACACCCAGTTCCAGCTGATGAGCGCGCTGGCGATCAGCCCGATCCTGCTCGAACCGGTCCGCCGGTTCGTCGACGACACTCCCCCGCCGTTCAATGTGATGATCTCGTACATGCCGGGCCCGTCGAGGCCGCGGTACTGGAACGGCGCCCGCCTCGACGCGGTGTATCCGGCGCCGACGGTCCTCGGAGGTCAGGCGTTGAGCATCACCCTCACCAGCCGGTCCGGTCAGCTCGACGTCGGCGTCGTGGGCGACCGGCACGCCGTCCCGCATCTCCAACGGATCATCACGCACCTGGAGACGTCGCTCAGCGATCTCGAGCACGCGGTCGCCGCGTCCGGCTCCTGACCCTCAACCGGGCGGCTGCCGCAGTGACGTGCGATTCTCCTCCCAGCACCGTGTGACGTGGTCACCGACGAGGTCGTCGAAGGCGAGGCAGGCCGCGGCTCCCAGCAGGATGTCGTCGGCCACTGCGGGCCGTGCCGCGACCATTCCGCCGGCGAGGTCGCGGCAGACGATCTGTTCGTGCACGGAGTCGGCCTCCACGTGCTCGTCGAAGAACAGGGTGGCCGCCTTCCCGAATCCGAGGCGGCGCAGTCCGGCGGCGTATTTCTTACTCGGCAACGCGGACGTGGTCTCCACCGCGCACAGGTGCCCCACCAGGGCCCCGAGACGGCTGCGGTGCACGCCGAACAGGGACAGCGCGTTCAGGGACGCCAGCGTCACGGCTGGCACCTCGTCGATGTAGTGCGCGTAGTCGTCGCACAACCCGAGTTCACGCATCGTGGTCGCGAACAGCGCCGAGTGCATCCGCTCGGGCCTGCCGCCGCCGTACTCGTCGGACTGCACCTCCACCAGCGCCGCTTTCGGTGCGCCCGCGAGCCGCGGGATGCCGAGCGTGTGCACGTCGGCCTCACGCAACTGATTCAGGGAACGGTGGATCAGCAGTTCACGGAACTGGGTGAGATCCGCGTCGTGGGCCATGTGACCGGACAGCCCCGGCGCCGTGCTGGGGGCGGTCATCGCCCACAGCGCCGCCACCACGTCGTCGGCGCCGGTCGGCGCGTCCGCGACGTCACGGATCGCGGCGTCGAACGGAACCTCGAGCACCGACCGGGCGGCGATCAGGTCGCTGTTCCATTCCCACTCGTCGCCGACACCGGTGATCCCCTGCAGGTGCAGTTCGTAGAGAGCGGTCAGGCAGATCTGCGCGTCCTCCTCGAAGAGGAACGCCCGTGGACTGTCGCGCGCCGACGAGGCGAGGGAGCGTGCCGCCGCCACGAACGGTTCGGCATCGGCACCGTCTGCGCGCAGAATGGAGAACAGGAGATCGCTGACGGGACCGCGCGGCTTCGGAAAGGGCATGGACGTCCCAGACTGCGCCGCCGTGTCCGACATCGACCGAGAGTGCAAGGTAGTCATATGAACTCCATTCCCATTGCCGGGACCGACGAATCCGACGTCACGATCACAGTCTGCCCTGATGGTCCACTCCTGGTGCGTGGTGCTGCGCGGATCCTCGACACCGAAGGTAACCCGATCGACAACGACCGGGCCACCGTGGCGTTGTGCCGGTGCGGGCGGACGAGCATCGCCCCCTTCTGCGACTCTTCGCACAAGAAGCGGCGCCGCCCGTAGGACTGTCCCGCATCAGTACTGCTTCCGATTCTGCGTCCGTCGGCGCGCGATCACGAATGTCACGACGCCGACAAGGATCACGATGGCGATGATTTCCATCCGCACCGATTACCCAATCCGCGGAAAAGCTACGCCGCGCCGCGATTGCGTCCCCCGATTCGACGGCGAGAAGTGCAGTGGGACAACCGGAAACCCCGACGGCGTGGTGTCGGCGGCGGACCTGGGGCGAAAAGCGCGGCCCCCGCGATTGACACCATGGGGTAACGTCAGAGTCCTGCACGGTTGAGCCCCCAGCCGCAATGGACGGGCACGGTTCACGCGCCTAATTCGTGCCTGTCTCCTACGTCGCTCGACCGTGAGGAAACGACATGAAATCTGTTCTCAGTGCGCTGCCGACACGCTACGACCCTGCAGCGCAGTCGACGCTGTTCAGCTGGGCCGTCGAACCCGAGCACGGCCGGCTCTCCGTCGACAATGCACCGGGTGCCGGCGGGATCCTCGTCGTCCGGATATCCGGGGACGTCGACGTCACCACCCTCCACACCTTCGGGAACCACCTCGACGAGGCGATCAACGAACGACTTCCGTTCGTGCTCGACCTGACCGACGTGCAGTTCTTCTGCGCGTCTGCCCTGCCGATCCTCGACATCATGGCCGCCCGCGCCCGCAGGCTCACCGTGCCGTGGGCGGTGACCGGCAACAACGCTCTCCGCAGACCGTTGACGGCCATGAACATGGCCGCACAGATCCCCTTCTGCGCCGACCTCGAGGCTGCCTTCCGGCTGGTCGCCGCGGGAAGTCGCCAGGGTGGGCGCTCGGCGTGAAAGACACTGCTCCGCACGGCACGTCCGACTTCGTGGTGGTCGCCAACCGGCTGCCCGTGGACATGGAGACACTCGACGACGGGACGACACGCTGGAAGCGGAGCCCGGGAGGCCTCGTCACAGCGCTGGAGCCGATCCTTCTCGACCGGGAGCGCGGTTCCTGGGTTGGCTGGCCCGGGGTGCCCGACACGAAGGTCGAACCGATCCTCTCCGGTGGGATCGACCTGTACCCGGTGGAGCTGAGTTCGGACGAAGTATCTCGGTACTACGAAGGATTCTCGAACGCGACGCTGTGGCCGCTGTACCACGACGTGCTGGTGGCACCGGTCTTCGACCGGGACTGGTGGCACTCGTACCTGGATGTGAATCGCCACTTCGCCGAAGAGACCGCGCGCACCGCGGCCGAGGGCGCGACCGTGTGGGTGCAGGACTACCAGCTGCAGCTGGTGCCCCGTCTGCTGCGGGAGATGCGCCCCGACCTGACCATCGGGTTCTTCCTCCACATCCCCTTCCCGCCCGTCGAACTGTTCATGCAGTTGCCGTGGCGCAAGGAGATCGTGGAGGGGCTGCTCGGGGCCGACCTCATCGGCTTCCACCTGCCCGGCGGCGCCAACAATTTCCTGTTCCTGGCGCGCAGGCTGCTGGGACTCGACACCACCACCGCAGGCGTCGGCGTGCGCAGCGCACTCGGCCGGGTGACACTCGACGACCGGGTCGTGCAGGTCGGCGCGTTCCCCATTTCCGTCGACTCGCGGCAACTGGTCGAGCAGGCCACCGATCCCGCCATCGTCGAACGGGCCGCCGAGATCCGCCGCGAGCTCGGGAACCCTCGGAAGATCCTCCTCGGAGTCGACCGACTCGACTACACGAAGGGCATCGATATGCGGCTCTCAGCGCTCGGCGAACTGCTCGACGAGGGCCGTCTCGATCCGTCCGACACCGTGATGGTGCAGCTCGCCACCCCGAGCCGCGAACGCGTCGAGCACTACATGAAGATGCGCAGCTCCATCGAGGAGCAGGTCAGCCACATCAACGGTGATCACGGTCAGATCGGCCGGCCCGTCGTGCACTACCTCTATCAGCCGGTCGATCGCAGCGAGCTGATCGCGCTGTTCCTGGCCGCCGACGTCATGCTCGTCACCCCGATGCGTGACGGGATGAATCTCGTCGCGAAGGAGTACGTCGCCTGTCGGGCGGACCTGGGCGGTGCGCTGGTGCTCAGCGAGTTCGCCGGTGCCGCCGCCGAACTCCGGGGCGCCTACCTGGTGAACCCGCACGACCTCGACGGGGTGAAGAACACCATCGTGGCCGCGCTCGACCCGGAGCGCGAGCCGGGACGACGGCGCATGTCGCGGCTGCACCGCCAGGTGCTCGACCACGACGTGCACCGGTGGGCGCAGTCCTTCCTCGGCGCGCTTTCTCCGGTCGCGGACTGAGCGCACTGTCCCCGGCCCCGGTTCACTCGGGATTCGTCGTCACCGATTCGGCGATGCGGTGCGCCACCTCCGCCAACCTGATGTGCTCCTGCTGCGATTGCGCGACGAGGATCTCGAACGCCCGGTCCACGGAAACTCCCCGCAGCGCCATCACAATTCGCTTGGCCTGCTCGATGACCGCGCGGGTCTTCATGGCCCTCGTGAGCCCGAGACCTCGTTCCTGGCCAACTCCACGCTGCGGGCACTCCTGATCGCAGACCCGCTGAAGCAACAGGCTCATCTTCACCGCGAACCGGAATTGCGATTGAACTCGTCCAACGCGGTTGCCAAGGAGCCCAATTGGGCAGCGATCGTCGCGCTGTCCGGAAGACGTTACTCGACCCCGGGACCTTCTTCGTCCACCGATCCCGCCCCGGACGGCGAGGCGGGAGATTCCCCGGTCAGCAGACTCAGCGCCGCCGCGGACGGCCGCAGGATGCTTCCGGCGCTCATCGACGAACCCCGGGTCAGACCGCAGTGGGAGGACACAGCATCCTCGAAGTTGCGGAGCCGTTCCGCCGCCGTCCGGCAGGCGGCGACATGAGCGTCGCTGCTGTCGGCGAAGGCGAATTCGGCTCGGACCACGTCTGCGAGTGCTTCCACGAACGTGGCCGCACTCTCACGGATCTCCGGGTCGAGAGGACCGAACGGAGGTTGCGGTTCCAGCGCCAGCGACGTGGCGCGGACGATCTCCGTGCACTGGGGCCAGCCCTCGGACAATGCCACAACCGCCTGTCCCCATTTCCTTCCGGCGGCGACCGGACCGGCGGCGCGTCGCACGTTGGCTCGCGCACTCTCCTCCGTCCAGGCCACGGCATCCAGGGCGTCGTCCAGTTGCACCCGCACGTTCGCCGACCGTTCGGCCCATCGACCGGGATGTCCGCCGGTTCCCGGTTCTCGCAACTCCCGGGCGACGTCGCACAACAGCGCGGTGGCGGAGGAACCCAGTCCCGTCAGTGCGCGCTCCGACCGCCTCAGGTACAGCGGGGGCAGGAGCAGCGCGTTCACGGCCACCCCGGTTCCGGCACCCAGCGCGATCGCCAGGATACGGTCGCCGAGCATCGCCGGTTGATCGGAATCGCCGTACGTCACCATCAGCAGCGCGGTGACCGCCACCCACACCCCGCTCGAACCGAACCGGCGCCAACGGCCGAGCAGGAGACCCGTCAGGACCGCCACACCGACACCGACGGTGACCGAATCGAACAACATTCCGACCACCGCGGCCAGCGTCACCCCGAGCGAGACCGCCGCGAGTTGTTCGCCGGCCACCCTCAGTGATCGCGACACCGTCACCTCGATCATGAACACCGCGGCGTAGGGCGCGAGGAACGGCTGCGGCAGTCCGAGAAGGCGCTCGGCCAGAATCCACGCGAGCACGGCAGCGGTCGCGGCCTTCACCGACTGCACGACCACAATGTTTCGCTGACTGTCCCCCACCCACGAGCGCAGGCGCCGGAGTGCGGTGACGTGCAACAGTCTTCTCTCCCTTCGTGCAACGACAAGTGCCGTGTGCCCGACTCGTGGCAGCTCCAACCGGCGCGGTTCGAACGCGGCACGTCCGGGTATGCCGGGCACTATGAACACCCACGTGACCGCGACCCACCTGCAAACGCTCCTCGATTCGCCACTGCCGGATCCCGCCCTGATCCTGCAGAGCGGCGCCCCCACCATCGTCGATTCAGGCGAACTGGGTGACGAGCATCAGTCCCTGGTCATCGTGACCCGGGACGAGTTGCGCGAGCAGCTCCCGCAAGACCGCGACTGCTCGCAGAGCGATCTCGAGTTCCACGCCGCGTCGCTCGAATCGACCGTCGCGGGGCTGGGTGGCTGACGCGGGGTGATCAGCCGCCGCCCAGCTGCTCCCGCAGTCCGGACAGGGTGCGCGCCAGAATACGCGAGACCTGCATCTGCGAGACGCCCACGCGCTGGGCGATTTCCGTCTGGGTCATCGAGCCGAAGAACCGCAACATCAGCACGCGGCGTTCGAGCGGCGGCAGTTTCTCCAGCGCCGGCCGCACGGCAGCGTGACTTTCTACGTTCGCGAGCTCCGGATCCTCCTCACCGAGCGTCTCGGCGAGGGGAAGGTCGTCGGGATCATCACCCATGGCCGCATCCATCGACAGGGTTTGGTAGGCATTCTTCGCGAGCAGGCCCTCGGACACTTCCCGGACGTCGAGTTCGAGTTCGGCGGCGATCTCACTGGCCGAGGGCGAACGTCCCAGTTCCTGTGACAGTTCGTCGACGGCCTTGGTGATCAGCGCGTGGAGTTCCTGCATACGCCGGGGCACTCGCATCGACCAGCCGGTGTCGCGGAAGTACCGACGAACCTCGCCCATGATCGTGGGCACCGCGTAGGACACGAAGTCGAAACCGCGGTCCGGATCGAAACGGTCGACGGCCTTGACCAGCCCGAGCCGGGCGACCTGCAGCAGATCCTCGTGCGCCTCGCCGCGCCCACCGAACCGGCGGGCGATGTGATCGGCGAGCGGAAGGCAGCGTGTGATGACTTCGTCGCGCAGCGCGGACGCTTCCCCGGACGCCTCGTCCAAGGCTCGCAGGCGCGCAACCGTGGGCGCCACGTCCTTGTAGTCGTCTCTGCCGGGACGGTGCCGTTCACTGCGTTCCGAAACCGGTGACACTAGATGGTGCCCCGGTATTTGACCAGTTCCACCGCCACGGTTCGTTCGACGGACCCGTTGCCGACGGGTCCCTCCGATACCGAAACCGCATTCATCAACGTCTCGAGCACGTGCCAGCCGAAGCTCTCCCGGTTGGGCACTCCGCCCCGGCTGAGGGGTGCACTGATCGTCACGTGCAACCCCGTCTCCGTGACGGCGAACGAACACGTCAGTTCGGCACTTCCCGGCGTAGCCGCGATCAGTTCCGAACACACCTCGTCCACGGCAAGTTTGATATCGGCCACGTCGTCGAGCGTGAAGTCTCCCAGAACGGCGAGAGTTTCCGCGACGGCGCGCACCACAGGCAACTGTTCGAACTCCGCCGCCACACGAAGCTCCACGGGCACACCGGATCTCGTTTTCATTCGTCTAACCTCGTCGACCTCGGCCATCTGCACTCCACGTCTCTGTCGTCGGTTTCTGCGACTCTCGGCAGCGTACCCAGCTGCCGCGACCCTCAACCCGCCGGAACGAAAGTGTGAGCGTGTGCCGAATGCGTCCCGACTTGCGGGTTCGACGAACTCGATGCGGTGGGCTCAGGCGACCCGGACGTCGCGCGCCTGGTTACCGGTCTCGGTGCGGCAGACGGCGAAGCTGACGCGCTGACCTTCCTCGAGAATGCGGTGACCGTCTCCGGCGATTTCGGAGACGTGCACGAAGATGTCGTCGGATCCGTCGGCCGGGGCGAGGAAACCGAAACCCTGTTCGGCGTTGAACCATCGCACCGTGCCCGTCCGCAGTGCCGTCGACTGCGGGGCCGGCAGCGTGTGCCCGGCGCTCATCGCGCCGCCCTTCTATCGGCCAGTCCGTGGAGCGCAGCGCCGCCCCACAGACTCGCAACGAGCAGAACCACAAGTAGGGCCACGTTGAGCATTGCTCCTCCTCGGCGTGCGCACGGTCGACCCCTGGTCGAATCAGACCGAAGGTAATGCCTCGCTTTCGGGTGTGGGGCGATTCGGGCGCAGCGTTTGCACAATCGAGATCTGCCGGCCCCAACGCATCCGCTTCGCACCCCGCAGAAGATCTGATTTGCTCGACATAGATTTTGTAGTACGGTCGGGTTGTCGGAACTTCAGCGATCGAGTCAGGAACGTTGTTCGACACGAACGCAAGTTGCGGCGAGGCAGGGTCCCGGTGATTCGAGACTTCTCACCACGGGTACGCGGTGAGTTCATCCGACGCCTCGTCTCCCCGCAACCGGAGCGGGGCACCCAATGCCTCGAAGTTTCGCCGGCAGGTAGTAGCGAAAGAGAGGACCGAGAATGTCGAAGTTCACCGTGCCAGGTCTTTCCGACGATCAGGGAGCGCGAGTCGCCGACATACTTCAGAAGCGGCTCAGCGCATACAACGATCTTCATCTGACGCTCAAGCACGTTCACTGGAACGTGGTGGGTCCGAATTTCATCGGCGTGCACGAAATGATCGACCCGCAGGTCGAGCTGGTGCGTGGCTACGCGGACGCCGTCGCCGAACGCATCGCCGCGCTGGGGAAGTCGCCCGACGGCACCCCGGCCGCGATCGCCCGCGACCGCACCTGGGATGACTACTCGGTGAAGCGCGACACGGCGCAGGCGCACCTCGGTGCCCTCGACCTCGTCTACAGCGGTGTCGTCGAGGACAACCGCAAGGCCGTCTCCGAGACGGGCGAGCTCGACCCGATCACCGAGGACCTTCTCATCGGGCAGACCGGAGAACTCGAGAAGTTCCAGTGGTTCGTCCGCGCCCACCTCGAGAACTCCGGCGGCAGCCTCTCCAACGACGGCGCGCACTCCGAGAAGCAGGCAGCCGCGCAAGCGCGGTGAGCACTGGCAGATCTCCCACCCACAACCGAAAGGTGACGAACATGGCTGAGAACAACAGCGGTCCGGCAGAGGCCGTCAAGGGCGTCGTCGAAGACGTCAAGGGTAAAGCGAAGGAAGCCGCGGGTGCGGTGTCCGGTCAGGACGATCTCACCCGCGAGGGCAAGGCGCAGCAGGACAAAGCCGCGGCGCAACGCGAGGCCGCCGCAAAGGAAGCCGAAGCGGAGAAGGCCCGAGGCAAGGCCGAAGCGCAGGAAGCACGCCAGCGCGCCGAACAGTGAGACGGGTGCGGGCCGGATCACGACCGGCTGCACCGAGCGTCTCTTCTCCGAGTGGAATCGACCATCGCCGGTCACCACTCTCCCCTGAAAGGACTGATACGTGCTAGGACTGGGAATTCTGGGCTGGATCATCATCGGCGGCCTCGCCGGGTGGATCGGCAGCAAGATCATGAAGACCGACGCTCAGATGGGGATCATCCTCAACATCGTCGTCGGAATCGTCGGCGGTCTCCTCGGCGGCTTCATCCTCCGCCTCTTCGGCACCGATGTCGAAGGCGGCGGTCTGTGGTTCAGCTTCTTCACCTGCCTACTCGGCGCGGTGATACTCCTGTTCCTGGTCAAGCTCGTGACCGGGCGAAGCACCGCCGGGCGACGCTAGTACCCCGCACCCCGGAACCGGGCCTGTCCATCTCACGATGGGCAGGCCCGGTTCCGTCGCTCTCCCCGTACCCACGCGAAATCGTGCCCTCGACACCGGGAGTCGGATACTCGTGACGGATGGACAGCCGAGGACCGGCGTGCAGCTACGCACCGGGTCCTGTTGGCGTTGCCGTCCCTGCAACGGTTCGAGGACCTCTCGGACAGCCAGGTTGCCATCCAACTGGCGATCGTCGCACTGTCGGTGACGTCGACCATGCTCCCGGTGGCACCTGCCGGCCTGCTCCGCATGCTCGTCCGTCGGCACGAGCTCCCGGATCTCGTCGCTGCGTCGCATCGCCTCGCAACCTGCGGCATCGCCACCCTCGCGCCGGCGCTGATCGGCGTGGTGGCGTTTGGCGAATCCGCCGATCAATGAGCACGGCGGGAGAGCATCCTGTTTCGCCCGGAACTCTCGCGGGTAGGCGGAGCGGAGACGAGGAAGGAGCCGGACATGACCGATATCCATCGCGCCGATGCCCCGCGGGTCCAACCGCCCAGCGCTGCACACGATCTCGACGAGCTGCCGACGGTCCAACTCGTCGAACGACTCACCGAACAGGTATCGGGACTCGTACGGACCGAGATGACCCACGCACTCACCGAAGTGAAAGACAAAGGAGCACGCTTCGGGATCGGAGCGGGAGTCTCTGGAGCGGACGGCGAACAGCGTTCGCGCCGACGTCGACACCGTGAAGGAAGGGCTTCGATGACCGACCCACAGCCGCAACCGGAAGATTCCGTCGACCAGCGCGAGCCGCGCTGGCGTCCACCGTCGATGCGCTGCACCGCAAAGTGGACGTGCCCGCACGCGCGAAAGCCGAAGCGCGTCACGAACTCGCGAGGGTTCGTGAGCAACCCCGCGGTGCCATGACCGCCGGGCTCGTCACCGCATTCGTCGTTGCCTTCCTCGTCGTGCGAAAGCGCCGTCGGCACAGCCACAGCCACAGCCACTGAAGGAGAGTGTGATCATGACCGAGGACACCACCCATGGTGAGAAGGACGAGCCGAAAGGTGGCCGCCCGGGACCTGTCGACCACGGCAAGGACGGCGGCATGGCCACCAGAGAGAACGCACCTGAATTGGCGGAGGACTCCGCCGCCGCCGAAACCGAGACCGACTGACGACACTCGGATCACCGCTCGAGCACAGGAGGAACGCAGTGACGTACCAGCCGGACAACGGACCCAGCCGTGAGTTGAACTCCGAGCCGCGCCCGCAGGACGATGCCCACACCATGCGCAATCACGCCGGCGAGGCGATCACCGACAGCCGGAACTGGCCGGGATACATCCTGATCGCCGCCGGAATCGCCGTGCTCGGATTGACGTTGGTCGCGGCCGGCTACGGATTCGAGGGCTGGGCGCTGATCGGTGGAATCGCGTGCGTCCTGTGCCTCGTCCTTGGTACGGCTCTGGTCCTTCTCGAGCGGCGACGCGTCAAGGCTCTCGAGGGTCAGACACTGACCGATCAGGAAGGGCATTGACAGATCCGAAGGTGGACCTCCACCGCTGCCTACAGGCCGCCCGCGACGCAATGTGGACATGTGGGCGACCGCTGACGAGTCATGCGAGTACGTCGTCGGGCAGTACCGCACAGCGTGGGCGCACACCGACGACACCATCCGGACGCTGCCGCTCGACGCGCCCGGCCGGGGCAGAGCTACCGGACCCGTCTCGAACGTGCGGCACGCGAAGCCGAGCAGGGCTGATCGGGCGTCACCCAGCCGCCGGCTGAAGCGTCGTCGTGGTCACGACCGGCGTGGTGGTCGTCGGTGACTCCGATGCCGTGGTCGCAGTGGGTTCCGCCGCGGTGGTGGTCACCACGGATGTTTCCGAGACGGCCTGCGTCGCCGACGGCGGGGTCGTGGTTTCTGCCGCCACCTCCACGGCTGTCGTGGGTTCCGGCGAAGTAGTCGTCGCGACCGTTGTCGTGGGTGTCGGCGAACTGCTGGTCGTCGTGGTCGCGCCGACCGGGTTGCTCGCCAGCTGAGCCTTTTTCGCGCTGTCGGTGGTGGTGGGAGCGACCTGAGCCGTTTCCGTTTCCTTCGTGGAGGCAGCGGCGAGCTTCGCGGTCGACGGTTCCGCTGCGGCCGCGCGCGCCTCGCCCTTCTCCGCCTCCTGCGCCAGGTGCGTCAACCAGGCCGCAGCGTACTGGGCAGAAGTCAGCGGTTTCCCGCTGCCGGCGTTCGCATCACGCCAGTAGTCGAAGTGATGGCCGGTCCCCTCCCCCAGTGTCTGCTGATACGGGTCGCTCATCGCCACCTGGATCGTGTTCTGGTTGTCCGCGATGAACCCGATGATCTCGTTCCGCACCTTCGCGGGCAGGTAGACCAAGTCGACCGCCTGATTCGACGAGATCGGACC
Source organism: Rhodococcus sp. NPDC127593 (assembly GCF_042671975.1). Lineage (NCBI taxonomy): Bacteria > Bacillati > Actinomycetota > Actinomycetes > Mycobacteriales > Nocardiaceae > Rhodococcus > Rhodococcus sp. NPDC127593. Next base: position 28,209 of record NZ_JBHXWI010000016.1, read on the forward strand.
AGCTGACGTGTCCGATTGCGCCGCAACGGTATCGGGCTTGTAGGCCGGATCGGACACCTTGACCAGGACATCGAGGAACGTCTCATCGGACTGCATCCAATTGTCTTGCGACTGAATGTCCGCGAACGCGGCAAGAGCGACCTGCCCGAGTACCACCGCGAGGTCCTGTCCCGTCGCAGGGGTCAGCCCATCCTTCTGCAACGAGTCGACGTTCAATTGCCGTCCCACGTTGATCGCGAGCTGCAGTAGTGCAATGTTCTCGGGTGCGGAGCAGGTCAAGTCGCCTTCCGAGCAGAACGAGGCCACCTTCCCGTCCAGGGCACCGAAACTGCCCGACGTGCCGGGCAATGCTCCCCGCCCGGACGTGCCCGACTGCCCCGACTGATAAGCAAGGTCGAAGCCGTCGGGATTGCGGAATTCGTTCTCGGCGCCGGGAAATGCTCCTCCCCCGAGGTTGCGGCCGGCATCCGCCAGGATGACGACGCCGACCACGGACGCGGGATCGAGAATGTCGTATGAGCCGTCCTGGCCGTCCTGGTTGCCGACCTCCATCGCAACCCGCCGCGCCACATCGGCGCCCTCGCTGTAGCCGACAATCGAGAACTTCGTGTCCGGGCACGACGCGTGAATCGAACGCATGACGGTTTCGGTGTTGTCGACGCCGGCGTTCACGGCGTCCTCGTACGAATTCATGTTGGCCGGATACTCGACGTAGACCGCGGCATAGGACCCCCCGCCGACGGATTGCTGCGGCGCATTCACCACCTCGTCGATCCAGGGACTGCTGTAGTCGCTGGAGTACGACGCGGGAAGCCGCGTGCCGTCGGGCGCCACGAGCATCCGGGTCCCCTCGCGTGGGGTGTCACCGCGCCCGGCAACGGCGATACTCACCATGTCGTAACACGCGTCCGAGGCCGCCGCCGTCAGGGCTGTCGCCGTCGTGGCGGGTGAACCCGGGTTCGACCACGGTGTCGCGAGCAAGGCCGCCAGCCCCAACGCGCCGGGCGCGACCAGACTGCCTGCGATCCTTCGTCGATGCGCGACCTTGCGTACTGAAACGCGACGTTCCATGGTCTACCCCATCCGTTCGTAGCCCGTGTCGAACACCCGAGTAGGTGTCAACGCGTTAACAGACAAGTCGCACATTGCAGCAACGGTGTTACACCTCCGCTCGGCAGACGTCGTTCACGAGGCGCGGAGGTGTGTGATCAGAACGGTCTCGACCTTCGACTCTCGGGCCGGGGCCGGGAGTGGTGGCGCGACCGAGCGGTAGTGGTGCCCGGTCGGGGTGCCGAGGTCGATGAGGTGGGTGCGGCCCGGGTTGTGTACTGGGCGGGCCGTCCACCCCGGTGCTTCCTTCGCGTAGTTGCAGGCCTCGCACAGCCCGGACCCGTTGTGCACGCTCGTGGCACCCCGCCTTCGGCGGGAGCGGATGTGGTCGTGACGGCGGATCGGGGTATCGCCCCAGGGGTGCGGCACGTGCGGTCGCGAAGGTCGATCAGCGTCCGCAGGCTTTTCGGGAACGTCCGAGACTGCGACTCCATCGCCGTCAACGCACCCGACTGCGGGCACGAATACACCCGCCGCAGCGACGTCTCGGTGTCACTATCGATGGCGTTGGCCACCAGTTGCCGCGCGATCTCCGCCGGCACCGGCCCGAACCCCTGCAGCAGCGCAGCCTCCTGGCCGCCGGCCAGCAGCGTCTCGTCCGAGAGCACGAGATTCACCGCTACCGGCACACCCGACGCCAACGAGGCTCCGTTTCCGCGGTCGCCGACCCCGTCGAGGATGGCCGGCCCCGTCGAGGGTGGCCGGGACCGAGCACAACCGGCGGTCGACGATTCCCCGATCTGCCGCGGACAGGCACGCTGTTTCCCGCACGAGCAACGTCGCACGCCATTCGTTCAACCGGCCGGTCCGCAACATGGCCAACGTGTGGGGCATCTCGTGCACCAGAGCCTGCGCGAACCCCAGATGTCGACCGCCGCGGTTCGGAGACTCCCTGCGCGCCAACGCAATCTGCGACGCAATACCCCGACCCCACTCGGACTGCGGAAGTCGCCGAGCCCTGCGGTCCGCACGAATACTCGTCGCGACGTCGTCGGTGATCACCGCCTGCGCCGCACACCCCGACCGACTTCAACGCCTCGATCGCATCGAGCAGATCGATCCCCAACCCCGCATCCCCGTCAGCGGAAACCGCCCGCAGCCGCGCCGTGAACGCGCGCAACTCAGCCAGATCCGGCGCCATCAATTCTCCCACAACCAACCTCCCCCAAGGTCGTTCGAATACATGTTCGACTCTAGCAACCAACTCCGGGACCGGGCAATACCCGAGCGGAGGACTCCCCCGCGCGATGCCGACCCACCCTCGGCCCACCGGTGGTCGTTACCGTTCTGGCAGAATTGATCGGACGTCGCGAGAACTGCGACGCCGGTTCACGCCGCGTTGGTGCACCTCGGGAGGCGAATGATGCCGAATGATCCTTCGGAGATGACGCGTATCGGAGGCGACGGACCCAGCGCTGTCTTCGCGAAGCTGGCCGAGATGGTGTACAACGGCGACGACTTCGCTCAGGTCTACCAGGCCATCTGTGATGCCGCCGCCACCCTGATCCCCGGGTGTGCCCACGCCAGCCTCATGCTGAAGGAGAACGGTCGCCACGTCACCGTGGCTGCGAGCGACGACGTCGCAGCCCAAGTCGACGCGCTCGAACGAGCCGAGCAGGAAGGGCCCTGCCTCGATGCGATCGAGACCGACGCACCGCAGGTCGAGACCGAGCTCGCCCGTTCGACGCAGTGGCCACGCCTTGCCCGTCGGGCTGTTGCCGAAACCCCGGTCCGGGGCGCGGCCGGCTTCCGGCTCATGATCCGCGGCCGCAAGGTAGGCGCACTCAATCTGTTCTCGGACAACGCCGGAGAGTTCACCGACGACGCGATTGATCAGGCGATTCTGATCACGGCGTTCGCGGCGGTGACGCTGACAGCGCTCCACGAACACCAGGAAGCGCAGACGCTGCGTGAGGGTCTGGCAAGCAACCGCGAGATCGGAAAGGCCATCGGACTGTTGATGGCATTCCATGACATCTCCGAGGGCAGGGCCTTCGACCTGCTGCGCAAGACGTCGCAGGACATCAACATGAAGCTCACGGGTGTCGCACGGGAAGTCATCGCGCATCACAATTCGAAGTTCGACTGACGCGAGCTCACCGTTCGAGATCGGGCGGGTGACGGCGGTTCATGTGGTTGGGTCGCCGCCGTTCGACCGGCCTTGGCAATCGGTTGATGCCCGTCTGGTGTAGAAGTAGTGTTGATCGCGCGTGGTTGAGAACACAGCCGCAGATTGTCCGAAGGCCGCAGCAGTGCGCGGTGGACAAATATCGTGTGCACTCCCACTGCGGGCTTGGTGCCGCTGTGCTCCTTCCGGCCCACGGCTCGCGACCCCCGCAGATTGCACGCGATGGGAGGATCATGAAACCATCACGCACGTCGTTCCGAGTCGCTCCCCTGACTGCACGGCGGACCCGGCGCCGCACACGGGATGCGCTCACCAACGACCGTGGACTGCGGATGGCCGTCGAATTCGCGCCGGACGTCGACGCCACTGTGGGACGAATCTCCGGCGACATCGATGTGCTCGCCGCGCCTTCCTTCGCGCTTGCCCTCGCACACCTGACTGACGGGGGCTCCTCGTCACGCATCATCGTCGATATGACTGCAGTCGACTTCGTCGGAACCTCGGGCTTGTCGATACTGTCGGAGTTTGCGGAATCTGCTAGGCGGCAGCACATTACATGGGTGTTGGCAGGTAATCGGGCGGTGCTCCGGCCTGTCGAGGCCATCGGCCTCGACACGAGGATCCCCACGTGCCGCACGGTTCGCGACGCCTTCGACAGGGTGGAGAAAATCGCACACAGCTGATCGGAGTGGACATGTCCGGGCAGCAGCCCACTCGTAAGCATCCGAAAGCAGGCGTCGCGGAATTGGCGCGTGTGCTTCTCGACAAGGCCGGTCCGACGTACGCTTCTGCGTCGCACGTGACCCTGAAGGACACCCCCGCGCCTCTTTCCAACTGCTGACGCTGCCATTGCTGCTGAGCGCGCGGATCTCCTCGGAGATCGCTGTAGCGGCGGCCAGGGAACTGTTCCGAGCGGGCATGCGGAGCCCACGCGCGGTGCGCGCGGCTGACCACCACACGATCATCTCCGCACTCGGCAGGGCAGGTTACGTGCGCTATGACGAGAGCACAGCTACCCGTCTGCACGCTGCCGCGGTTCGCGTCGACGACGAGTATGGCGGCGACCTGCGTCGGCTTGCCCGCGCCTGCGAACACGAGATCTCCGCGGCAGTGCGGTTACTGACGGAGTTCGACGGGATCGGTCCGGTGGGCGCCGACATCTTTCTCCGGGAAGTGCAGGACGCGTGGACGTGGGTGCGCCCCTACTTCGACACGCGAGCGAGCGAGTCTGCGCGTGAGCTGGGGCTGCCCGACGATCCCGATGCACTGTCCGCCCTTGCCCCGGAGGGCCCGAGTTGCAGAACTGGCAGCGGCCCTGGTGCGGGTCTCTCTCGACTCGCAACTTCTGGCGGAAGTGCGCAGCGAAAGGGACTGAGAGCCGACGAAGGGACTACTCCGCTCGGACTGCCTTCGACTCGCGCTCGTCGTCCTCGCGGAACATTGCTTCGATACGGTTCTTGATCTCCACTGTGCTCATCGAGCCACGGGAAGGGGCGAAGCCGCGATTGCGGGCGGAAGTGGGCGTGATGAAGGCGTTCATATGAGTGCTTTCTGTCTGCTGCGCCGGCGAGTGCCGCGTGGTGGTCGAGGGGTTTGTCCGCGAGAGGGACGGTCAGATCAGGAGCGCGGCGAGTACTACGGCGGCGAGAACTGATACGGAAGTGGCCACCGCGACGAGGACGGATCCTGTCACGACGACGGCAGGCGCGGTTGCGGTTGCAGCCGAGACAGAGGCGATGTACACGGTCGGACGCAGCGTGTGGCGGCGTGGCGGCTCCTCCGCAGAGGGCGGCGACATTGTGCGCTGATCGTCCTGGTGCACCGTGGTGCGGGTCATGTGTTGGCGTTCCCCGTTGTAGCAGCTGAGTGACCTGAGTCACAAACTTACGAGTATGTTGTACATCACAACGTGCCCCTCGCGCCAGTCGGTGCTATCCACCACCAATCGCAGGCGCTCCCCGATCCGCTCACACTCAGCACCTCACCGTTCGCGTATTCGATCTGGGGTGCCAGGAACTCCGCACGCTTCCGGGTGTCGAGAATCGAGCTGGAGCGCTACGAGGACAGCTATCGGCTCTGCCACGTCCGCGGCCCGGAGGGGATCATCGTCGAACCGGCGGAGCAGATCAGCTGACGGTCCGTCGCGGAAAACGACAATGCGAGGGATATCCGTGCAGGGATGTCGAGAACACGCGCGCGGCTTCGTCCCCGGAGTGAAAACGGCCAGAATGGGCCTCACCGCACCAAGGAGAACATGATGACCAAGTACCTGCTGCTCAAGCACTACCGTGGCGCGCCGGCATCGCTCAACGACGTGCCGATGGACCAGTGGACGCCGGAGGAGATCTCTGCCCACGTGCAGTACATGCAGGACTTCGCCGCTCGGCTCGAGGGCACCGGCGAGTTCGTCGACAGTCAAGCACTCTCCCCGGAGGGCACGTTCGTCCGCTACGACGGCGAGGGACGGCCGCCGGTCACCGACGGCCCGTTCGCGGAGACCAAGGACCTGATCGCCGGCTGGATGGTGATCGACGTCGAGACCTACGAGCGGGCGCTCGAGCTGGCCGGCGAGTTGTCCGCTGCTCCGGGTGCGGGTGGGAAACCGATCCACGAGTGGCTCGAGGTGCGCCCGTTCCTGACCGCGCCCCCGACCATCACGGAGTGACACACGGTGGACGACGCCCTGCTGCGGACCCTCACCCCCACCGTGATCGGCGTCCTCGTCCGTCGCGGAGCCGACTTCGCCGCGGCCGAGGACGCCGTGCAGGACGCCCTGATCGAGGCCGTGCGCGCGTGGCCGGACGACCCGCCGCGGGACCCCAAGGGCTGGCTGGTCACCGTGGCCTGGCGCAAGTTCCTCGACGCCACCCGCGCCGATTCCTCGCGACGGCACCGCGAGGTCCGCGTCGAGGCCGAACCCTCGCCCGGCCCGGGCGAGGCGGTGGACGACACACTCCAGCTGTACTTCCTGTGCGCGCACCCGTCCCTGACACCCGCTTCGGCCGTCGCGCTGACGCTGCGCGCGGTCAGCGGCCTGACCACGCGACAGATCGCGCAGGCCTACCTCGTGCCCGAGTCGACCATGGCCCAGCGGATCAGCAGGGCCAAGCGGACCGTCTCGGAAGTCCGGTTCAACCAGCCCGGCGACGTCGCCACGGTGCTGCGCGTGCTCTACCTGGTCTTCAACGAGGGCTATGGCGGCAGTATCGATCTCGCCGCCGAGGCGATCCGGCTCACTCGCCAGCTGGCGGCCAAGACGAACCATGAGGAGGTCGCGGGCCTGCTCGCGCTCATGCTGCTCCACCACGCGCGGCGCCCGGCACGGACCCGCACCGACGGCAGCCTCGTGCCGCTTGCCGAGCAGGACCGCAGCCTGTGGGACACCCGCCTGATCGCCGAGGGCGTCGTCGTGCTCCAGGCAGCCCTCACCCGCGACCGACTGGGCGAGTTCCAGGCCCAAGCCGCCATCGCTGCGCTCCACGCCGACGCCCAGACGGCCGCGGAGACCGACTGGTTGCAGATCGTCGAGTGGTACGACGAACTGGTGCGCCTCACCGACAGCCCGGTGGCCCGGCTCAACCGGGCCGTCGCGGTCGGCGAGGCAGACGGCCCGAGGGCAGGCCTGGCCACCCTGGCTGGACTCGACCCCACCCTGCCCCGCTACGCCGCGGTCGCGGCGTACCTCCACGAGCGTGACGGTGACCCGGTAACCGCAGCACGGCTCTACGCCGAAGCTGCCCGATCGGCGCCCAATCTCCCCGAACGCGACCACCTCACGCGACAGGCCGCACGGCTCAACACGCAGCTGCGCAGTTGACCTGAGCGGCAGGCATTCGCTCTGCTCCCCCAGCCGTTGCGTATTTGCTGGGTATTGACGTGATTGTTGTGGTGAAGAACGGTGATGCTCGCGGTGACGACCGTTGTTGCGTGCTTAGGTAACCAAGGTGAGTTCGGAAAACTACGTAGTTCCGTGACGGTCCGACTCATGCATTGGAAATCGACGAGAATCGAGTGCGATGACCGGTGGAGACGCCATTCGCGCTCGCACGCGACCCCCTGACCGACTGATTGTTGGGCGAGATGCCCCACTTCCCTGTGGTCACTTCGGGCGGCCCGGCAGCGCCCTCCCCCGCGACAGGCGCGCCCTGCCGCCGAATCCACCACTCCCGAGTTGAACGCAACTACACGCGCCTCAGAACCAGCCTTTGCGCTTCGCCCAGACGAGCAGGGCCCCGGACATGGCGAGCATCACGAGCACGATCGCGGCCACCGCGAGCCATTGTGTCCGTTCGTTCACGATCACATTCATGCCGATGATCGAGGACAGGGCCGTGATCGGCAACGTGACGGCCGCGATGACGGCGAGTCGCTCTGCGGCGATGGTCATCTTGGTGTTCGTGCGTGCCTGGTAGAACTCGATCGTGCCCTGGAGGTAGTCCTTCTGCCCCTTGGCCATCACGGTCAGATGCTGGAACTGGTCGACCGCATCGAGCAGGAGGTCTTGCCCTTTACCGATGCCGAACGCCTCGATGGTGACCATCCGGCCGTAGACCTCTCGACTCAACGCGGCCATGGTGCCGACGGTGAGTAGACCGTGTCGGACCCGGAACATCTCGTCGAGAAAGGTTTCCGGATTACCGAGGTGCCCGCCGGTGACCTGTTGCTCGAGCTTCCACACGTCCTTGGTCAGCTCGGCGGTGTACGCCCGCATCCGAGCCGTCAACGCGGCGAGCAACGCGAACGACAACTCGAACGCGGTGCCCGGCTGCAACTTCCCCGACTCCAGCCGGCCCAGTACCGCATTCACCTCGACCATTGCGGTCGAGGGATCGATCGCGGGATTCACCGGGCCGTGCACCGTCACCAGGTACCGGCTGCCGATGAACTGGTCCAGTTCGACGTAATGCACGTGCCCGTGTGCTCCCGACTGTGGCGCGTGCAGAACCACGAAGAGGTGGTCCACATATCTGTGCACCTTCGGCACCTGATTGCGGTTCATCGAATCCCGCACGGCGAGTGGGTGAAAGCCGAAAACCGTGGTCAATGCGTCGTTCGCCTGGTCGTCCCAGGTCGGGACATCCACCCAGACCAGTCCGTCGGGCCGACCCAGCAACTCCCTCAGTTCCGTCACCGCACACGAACGGACACCGTCACGGGAGATGAAGCGGACATCCATATCGGCCTCCTCGCCACGACGGACCCTCACCTCTGTCATAGCACCTACAGCACGCGAGAGAGGAGACTGAGGGCGTGGCTGACGACAGGACTGCGCTGGTTGTGGTGGATGCTGCGAACGTCGTCGGCTCGCGACCCGACGGTTGGTGGCGTGATCGTGCCGGCGCGGCCCGACGACTGCTCGCCGAGCTCGGCACCCTCGAACAGCGCCTGGACCAGCCCGCCGAGGTGGTGGTCGTCCTCGAAGGCGCGGCGAAGGCCGCGGTCACCGATGCGACGGATCCGGAATTCGAGGGCCTGCACGTGGTATCGGCGGACGGTTCGGGCGACGACGCGATCGTGGACGTGGTGGCCGCAGCAGCCGAGGAGGACGGCGCCCGGCCGATCACCGTCGTCACCGCAGACCGGGGACTCCGCGACCGAGTCGAGGCGCTCGGGGCCCGCACGATCGGTCCGCGCTGGCTACTGGACCGCATCGACTCCAGACGGTCCTGACACTCAGCGGTGGCGCGGCGACCGCTTACCGTCGGGGGTGACCACGAGGTCGAGGATGCGACCACGGACCTTCCGCCGCACCAGCCCCCACCGTCCGTGGTCGGCCAGGGCGGCACGGGCGGCGTTGTATCCACACATACCGTGGACACCGCCGCCCGGATGGGTGGCCGAGCTGGCCAGGTACAGCCGGTCGATCGACGTGTAGGGCCCGGACGAACCCGGGGTCGGGCGGAAGACGAGCTGCTGGTACAGCTGGGCGGTGCCGCCGTTGACGGCGCCGCCGTGCAGGTTCGCGTTGCTCGCCTCGAGGTCGCCCGGACGCTGCACGTTGCGCCCCACCACCCGCTCGGCGAACCCCGGCGCGTGCGCTTCGAGCATCGCGTCCACCCGGTGCGCCAGCAACTCGGCCGACTCGTCGTCCGTGACTCCCCGTGGCAGATGCGTGTAGGCCCAGGCACTTTCGGTTCCCTCGGGCGAACGGCTGGGGTCGGACGTCGTCATCTGACCGAACAGCAGGAACGGGTGCGTCGGGATCACGCCTGTGGTCAGGTCGGCCATCCACCGGACCAGTCCGTTGTCGTCGGCGCCCAGATGCACGGTTCCGGCGGATTCGAGGCTCCGCGACCGCCACGGAATCTTGCGGTCGAGCGCGTAGTTCACCTTGACGACGGGGGTATCCCATTCGAACTTCTCGAGGTCTGCTCGGACGCCCGCCGGGACCACCGAGGAATCCAGCAACCGTCCGTACAGTGCGGGCGCGGAGACATCCGCGAGCACCGCGCGTCTGGCCAGATAGCGGTCGCCGCCCGCTGTCCGAACCTGTGTCGCCGCTCCCCCGGTGACCTCGATCGACGTCACCTCCTCGCCGCAATTGATTTCTGCGCCGTTCCGTCTCGCCCGTTCCGCCATCGCGGCGGTGAGCGCGCCGGCCCCACCGACCGGGACGACGTACCCGTCGTCCTGGGCGAGCATGGTCAGGAGATATCCCATGACTCCGCTTCCCGGTGCGTCGACAGGCGTGTCGGCGTGCATTGCGTTGCCCAGCAACAATACTCGGGCCGAGTCTCCGTCGAACAACTCGTGCGTCATCCGGCGTGCGGGTAGCATGAGGAAACGCACGAACCGGAGGGCTTCCGCGGTGCCGAGCTGCGACAACAGTCGCCGTGGTCCACGGATTGGGGGAAACGGGCTGAAGAGGGTGTCGAGGAACGGTTCCTTCACGTCCTTCCACTGCTCGAAGAGGCGGAGCCACGCCTGTCCGTCCCCAGGTTGCCTGCGCTCGAGGTCGGCCGCGGTGTAGGTCGCGTCCCGGTGGATCAGTGGGGCATCGTCGTCGTCCGGGTGCCTGGGGTGCCCGACCGCGGCGGGTGCCTGACTCCATCGCAGCCCCACACCCTCGAGGTCGAGGTGCCGGATCGCCGGAGACACCGCCGCCAGGGGATAGAACGCGCTGAACAGGTCGGTGCGGAAACCCGGGAAGAGTTCTGCCGACCTGACGGCGCCACCCGGTTCCGGTTGCTGTTCGAGGAGGACGACATCCCAGCCGGCCTCCGCCAGGGTCGCCGTCGCGGCGAGCCCGTTGGGCCCGGCACCGATGACGACGGCGTCAACTGTCCGCACTGTCACGGCGTCAGGGTTTCGTGTTTCGCTCGGCGAGGAACGAGAGCCGGCGCAGGCACTCCAGATTTCGCGGGAGGACCGCGAGGTCTTGCGCCATCCGCGGAACCCAGGTCAACGGTGCGGAGGCCGCGGCCTCGGACATCTGGAGGTGGCAGCCGGATTCACGCGGCTCCAGTCGCAGACGCACAACTGCCTTCGTGGGGGTCACTTTTGCCAGCAGCCGAAGTTCACGATTCTCTTCGGCGAAGAGGACCTCGGTGGAGTCGTCGATCAACGCCGGCCAGGCACCGACCGAATGATGCAAACGGCTTCCGACGGCGGGCCAGTCGGCGGAGACGGCCCGCATGCGTGACGCGCCGACCACCCAGGACGGGTACAGCCACCCGTTGGCGAGAACGGACCACACGTCCGAGGCCGAAGCCGACGTGTCGTGATGTGCCTCGATGACGACCACTCCCTCGAACGAGTACCTGACGGACTCTCCGCGCTTACCCTCGTTTACCGCATCGAAAACGTGAGCCGCGCAACGGTCGCCACGGACCGGGCACTGTGGTTTGCTCGAGACCATGTCTCCGGAATCCCCGTCCGCCGCCCGAGCAGTGCTGTTCGACGTCGACGGCACGTTGGTCGACTCCAACTATCTGCACGTGCGGGCGTGGCAGCGGGCGTTCCGGGAGGTCGGGCACGACGTGGACGCGTGGCGGGTGCATCGCGCGATCGGACTGGATTCGTCGCTTCTCCTGCAATCGCTACTCGGCGGCGACGCGGACACGCTCGGGGACCGCGCGAAGGATCTCCACACGACGTATTACCTCGGCGCGCGGGACAGCATGCGGCCGCTTTCCGGAGCCCGGGAGTTGATCCGGGAGTTGCACCGGCGCGGTGTGCAAGTCGTCCTCGCCACCTCCGCTCCCGAGGAGGAGCTGGACGTGTTGCGGGAGATCTTGTCGGTCGACTCGCACATCGCGCACACCACGTCGTCCGGGGACGTCGATCATGCCAAGCCGGATCCCGGAGTGGTTCGCGCAGCGATGGACCGATCTTCCACGTCGTCGGACACTGCGGTGATGGTGGGCGACGCCGTGTGGGACGGCGAGGCGGCGTCGCGGGCAGGTGTCACCTTCGTCGGTCTTCTCAGCGGAGGCATTTCCCGGGCCGAATTGACCGAAGCCGGCGCGGAGGCGGTGTTCGAGGACGCACAGGACCTGCTGGATCACCTCGAGTCCAGTCCGCTGGCAAGGTTGCTGGGGTCCTAGACTCCTACGCCCTCGCCGGCCGCGAACCGTGATTCCGAATCGGTGACCAGCCCGATCGACACGAGTGGGCGGGGGAACAGCAGATCGGTGAGGTAGGCGAGAGCGACCGCCCACCGATTCGCCGCGTTCGGCATGGCATAGAGGTGGTAGGCGCGCGTGACCACCTTCGCCAGGAACCCCGACAGCTGGATGCCGAGGGGGTTCGCGACGGCGAATCCCGGGCCGAGATCCACGACGAGGCCCATGTCGCGGTGGCTGTACGGTTTCGGGTCGCCGACGCCCAGGCTTGCCGCGACGTTGCGGGCCAGGGCCTGGCCTTGCCGGACGGCGTGCTGGGCGGTAGGAGGGGTGATCGAACCGCTGTTCTTCGGATCGGGAACAGCCCCGGCGTCGCCGCCTGCGAAGACGTCGGGATGCCCGTCCACCGAGAGGTCGGGTCGCACCGTCAACCGTCCCTTCTCGGTGGGCAGCCCGAGCGTGTCGATGAGGGGGCTGGCGGTCACTCCCGTCACCCAGGCGACGGTGCGGGTGGGGATCACGGTGCCGTCGTCGAGCGTGACATGTTCGGGTCCGAGTTCCGTCAGGGTGGTTTCCAGTCGAACGTCGATGCCACGGGCGCGCAGCACGTCCAGCACCTTGGCGCCCAGCTTCTCCCCCACCTCCGGCATCACCTTGTCGGCGGCGTCGAGCAGCAGGAACCGAATCTTCGCGGGGTCGAGGTTCCGCCGCGCGGCCGCTTCGTCGGCGAGGGCGCGCAGTTGGGCGGTGAGTTCCGTGCCCGCGTAGGACGCACCCACCACGACGACCGTCCGGCGGGCGTCGGCGACCCGGGGGTCGGTGTCCCGTTCGGCGAGTTCGATCTGGGTGAGGAGTTGGTCGCGGAAGTACAGCGCCTCAGCCGGCGTCTTGAGCCCCCTGGCGTGCGCGGCGAGACCGGGAATGTCGAACAGGCGGGTCACCGATCCCGGGGTGAGCACCACCCGGTCCCAGGCCACGTCCTCGACGCCCTGCTCGCAGTCGGTCACGTGCACTGTGCGGGCTTCGAAGTCGACGGAATCGACGCTGCCCTTCACCAGTTCGACGTTCGGCAGCGCCTCGGACAGAGGAACGGTGACGAACCGTGCGTCCAGGATTCCGCCGGCCACCTCGGGCAGGAGTGGGGTGTAGAGCATGTAGTCGTGCGGCGAGATCATGGTGATGCGGGCATCGGTCCCCCGGAGGCGCCGCGCGAGAGCGCGTGCGCATTCGAATCCGGCGAAGCCGCTTCCCACCACGACGATGCGAGTTGGCTCTCCAGCTGATTCGTTGGTCATACAGAACACTTTCCCCAACCTGGCCTCGAACGAAACAATCACCTGGCGTCGCGGCATCGCGGTGTGAGGACGGCGAATACGGGTACTCGCCGTACCGAGAGCGATCGACGGGATCGAATGCGAAGGGCGGGAACATGAGTGCCGTATCGAAGGCAATGTACAAACCGTTGGCGCTGGCCGCGAGTGTCGCCGGCGGAATCGCGGCCAGCGCGGTATTCGGTCAGGTGTGGAAGCGTGTCGCCGGCGAATCCGAGGCTCCCGACCCCAAGGATCTCTCACGCAGCACCCGCGAGGTGCTGATCGCGGCGGCCGTGCAGGGCACCGTATTCGGCCTGGTCAAGGCGGCGGTAGACCGCGCGGGCGCGCAGGGATACCGGAAGCTGGCCCACGCCGACCCCCGGTAGATCGAAGCAGTTGTCACAGAACACCCCTAGGCTGAGCCGATGCGCACTCAATTCGCGGAAAATCTCGACAGTCTGTCCGGCGATCTCGCCTCCATGTGCCGGCTGTCCGTTACCGCGATGTCGGAGGCGAGCGACGCACTGCTGCAGGCGGACCTCGAGCTCGCCGAGCACGTCATCGACGTGAGCGGCGAGCTCGACGATGCCGCGGCGCACTGGGAGAAGCGCGCCTTCGCCCTGCTGGCGCTGCAGGCGCCGGTCGCCCACGACCTCCGATTCATGGTGGGCGGCCTCCATATTTCCGCGGATCTGCACCGCATGGGAGGTCTCGCGGTGCACATCGCGAAGATCGCCCGCCGGCGGCATCCCGACCACGTCGTTCCCGACGAGGTCCTGGACGTGTTCACCGAGATGGGCGCCGTCGCTGTTGCTCAGGCGAAGGAAACCGAGCAGGTGCTGCAGCACCGCGACCCCGAGCGCGCGCGCGGATTGCTGACGGCGGACGAGGCGATGGACGATCTCCATCGGAGCCTGTTCACGATCACGCAGGCGGAGGACTGGCCGCACGGTGTCCAGTCGGCCGTCGACATCACCCTGCTGGGCCGCTTCTACGAGCGGTTCTGCGACCACACGGTCGAGGTCGGCAGGCGCGTCATCTTCCTCGAGACCGGCACCCTGCCCGAACAGTGAGGGCGTGGCCCGGTCAGCTCAACCCTTCCGCCGCGGCCACCGAGGGCATCGGTCCCCGGGTGTAGACGTCGAGGTGGAAGTCCGCGTCCTGGTACGACCCGGCACGGTGGAGGCCGGCGGTCGCGGCGACCGTCTCGTGCACCGCGCGGCCGGTCTGCGGATACTCGGCTACCGGATGTTGCCAGTGGACCGCCACGAGGGTGCCACCCTCTTCCAGGGCGTCGACGGCACGTCCCAGCGTGGTGGCGAGGTCGGCGGGCGTCAGGTAGTACAGCACCTCACTGAGTACGACGAGGTCGAAGACGCCGGGTGGCCACGCGTCGAGCAGCGATGCCCGGCCGAGTTCCACCCGGTCGGCCACTCCTTCGCGGCGCAGACGGTCCCGTGCGCTCTCCAGCGCACGGGGAACCACGTCCGTTGCGACGACCCGGTCGCAGCGTCTCGCCAAGTGCGTCGTCAGCACGCCGATCGAGCATCCGGGTTCGAACGCCCGGCGATAGTGCGGACGGGGCAGGGCGGCGAGAGTGAGCGCGTACTTGCGGCGTTCGTACCACCGTTCGTCGAAGCCCCACGGATCCGCCGATTCCGCGTACATCGTCTCGAAGTAGCCCGGATCCATCGCGTTCACCACAGCACCCACTCCGCCGTCCGAATCAGTCTCGTGAGCACCCACGGCGGGAGGATCGCGGCGTCCCGCGGGTCCTCGGACAGCGGGAGGATCTGGGTGCGGAATTCGTCGACGGCACGGCGTTTGCGTGCCAGGATCTCGGCGGCCGGGGTCAGTACGCGTATCCGGTCCCAGGGCACCGCCGGATCGGCCGGCCGCGCCCAGTGCCACATCCAGACCGGATACTCCACCAGATGGTGACCGGTGATCGAACATGCCTCTGCCGCAGCTCTTCCGGTGGCTTCGTGATCGGGGTGGCCGTCGCCTCGCCAGGTCGCGAGCACCCACACCCTCTCCCCTTCCCCGGAGGTCGCGGTGAACACGTCGACGAGGCGAGTGACGAGTTCCTGCTCGTGCGCGCTCACCCCGCCGTCCGGTAGTCCGAGTCGCAGTGGTTCGGAGACACCCAGCAGCGCTGTCGCCTGGTTCGATTCCGCGATCCGTGCGGCGGCCAGCCCGTCGGGCGACAGCGTCGGCGAGTCCGGGTGGGATGCCGCACCGTCCGTCACCGCCACCACCACGACGGGTACGCCGGCGGCCGCGGCGGTGGCCATCAACGCGCCCACGCCGAGTACCTCGTCGTCGGGATGTGGGGCGACGACGACCAACCGGTCGCATTCCGTGAGTGGTACCGGCAGGAAGTGGGTGGTCGCCAGCCACCGCTGCCACTCGTCCTCCGGTGTGCCGCGCGCGGCCACGGGGATCGCCTGGAATCTGGTGCCGTTCTCCACTGTCAGTCCTCCCCCGCGACGAGTGCGCCGAGTGTCGCGAGATCGCGCTCGGCGTGGGATTGCCGGATGTAGACGAGGAGGTCCGCGACGTTGCGGGCATGGTCGGCATCCGTCGCGAGCGGCGCGGCGCCCAGCGCGCGGCCGACGCGGTCGATCACGTCGCTCGCGGTCCGCTCGATCAGCCCCCGCACCCGGAAGGCACGCACCTGGGCGGACCTCCGATCGAGGGGACTCGTATCCACCTCCCCGGCCGCGGACCCCAGTGCCCATCGCGCCGCGCTGACGGCGACGTCGATCGCGCCGAGGTGCGCGAGCTGGTGACTGTCCGCGCGGCCACTCCGGGCTCGCACCCGCAGCGGTTCCGCGACGGCGAGCGCACCCCCGAACCAGCACGCCGCCACCCCGATGCCGCCGTGCCAGAACCCGGGACGGTCGAGGTACTCGGCCGCCGCGCCGACCGGTCGTGCGGGAACGCCGTCGAACGTCACCGACTCGGTGCCGGTCGCCGCCATGCCCGGATTCCGCCAGCCTCCGTGGCCCGCCGTGACCCCCGGTTCCCGCAGGTCGACGGCGAACAGCCGGGGCTGCCCGTCGACTCGTGCCGTGACCAGGGCGTGCGTGCACATCGACGCCCCGGAGCACCACGCCTTCGTCCCCTGCAGGTGCCACCCGGCCGCGTCGCGGAACGCGTTCAGCACCGGTTGCGGTGGCTCGCTGGCCCACACGCCCCAGAACTCGTTCCGGCCGGCGCGGGTGCCGTCGATCTCGGCGAGGATCGCGTCCGCGTCTGCGTGTGCCTCGAGGAGTCGGCCGGCCGAGAGGTCGTGGCGGCACCATTCCGTCAGCCGCGACCATCTTGCTGCGGTCGACCCACCGCCGGGCAGCGGCAGTTCCGCGTCCCCCGAACGGATGGTCGCCCGCACTGCGGCGTCGGTGGGACTGCTGTCGTGGGTCACGTCGGCGCTCATCGGTCCTGCAGTCCCTCGAGGTAGGTGGCGAAACCCTGCGGGGCTCGGGCCTCGACTCGCGCCGACGTCTCCACCGGGGCGTCGATACTCCACACCACGTTCGCTCCCCGCTCGACCATCCGCTGCACCAGATCCACGTCCTCGTGCGCGGGCAGTGCGGCAAACCCTCCCACCGTCCGATACAGATCCGCGGAGAATCCGAGGGACGCGCCGTGCACGTGCCCGTGGGCGGCCCCGGACCGGTAGGTGCTGCCGTACCGCGACCGGACATGGTCGGGCCACCCCGACCAATCGGTCACCGCCACCGTGCCCGCCACCAACTGCGCCCCACGACTCGCGTGCTGCAGGTGGGACGACAGCCAGTGCGCGGGGACGCGCGAGTCCGCGTCCGTCGTGGCGAACCACTCGTGTGGGCGCGGGGCGACCGACTCGAAACCCGCACGCCGGGCCGCGCCGACGTTCCGCGCACCCAGGACCACGACGTCGACGTCCGCCCTGCGGACGACGGCTTCGCTGCCGTCGGTGCACCCGTCCAGCACCACCACCGTCGTGACCGGCACGGACACCGCCCGCGCGGCGGTACGCAACCCCTCCAGGCAGCGCGGCAGCAGCGCTTCCTCGTCGTGGGCGGGCACGACCACCGTGATGTGCTCGACGCGCATGACGTCCCCTCCTGATCACTCACTGTTTCCGGGTTCAGCAAGTACCCAGTCCGCCGTCAGGGGAACCACCACTGTGGCACCGCCGACACTGATTCGGGATCTGTCACCGCGGGTAACCTTCCGCCATGAATGTCGCGGACAGCCCCCGCTACCGGAAGATCACCCTCACCGTGGACGGTGAGGAACGGACCCTCGAAGTCGACACCCGCACGACCCTGCTCGACGCGCTCCGCGACCACCTCGGGGTGACCGCACCGAAGAAGGGCTGCGATCACGGCCAGTGCGGCTCGTGCACCGTTCTCCTCGACGGCCGACGCGCCACGTCCTGCCTCACGTTCGCTGTCGCCCACGACGGGGAACGCGTCGTCACCGCACACGGACTGGCCGACGGCGAGGTGCTGCACTCCGTTCAGCAGGCGTTCGTCGAGCAGGACGGATTGCAGTGCGGTTACTGCACGCCTGGTCAGATCTGTTCGGCGATCGGGATGTTCGACGAGTTCCTGGCCCTGCACCCGAGCGCCGTCACCGACAACCTGACCGCACCGCCCGAACTCACCGACGACGAGATCCGGGAACGGATGAGCGGGAACCTCTGCCGGTGCGGCGCGTACCCGAACATCCTCGCGGCGATCAGGCAGGCGGCGGAGGCATGATTCCCTTCGACTACGAGCGGGCCGCCGACGTCGACAGTGCCGTCGCCACGGTCACGGGTGATCCTCGGGCGTCGTTCCTCGCCGGCGGCACCAACCTCGTCGACCACATGAAGCTGGGGGTGGCGCAACCGCATCTCCTCGTCGATGTGAGCCGTCTCCCCCTCGGCGACGTCGACGAACTACCGGACGGCGGGCTCCGGATCGGGGCGGCCGTCCGCAACAGCGACCTCGCCGCGCACGACGTCGTCCGCGCCCGGTACCCGATGCTGTCGCGCGCGCTCCTCTCCGGTGCGTCGGGACAATTGCGCAACCTCGCGACCACCGCAGGAAATCTGCTGCAGCGGACTCGCTGCGTGTACTTCCAGGACGTCACGACGCCGTGCAACAAGAGGGAGCCCGGCACCGGGTGTTCCGCGATCGGCGGTTACGTCCGCTACCACGCCATTCTCGGTGCCTCGGAGCACTGCGTCGCGGTGCACCCGTCCGACATGGCTGTCGCGATGACGGCGCTCGACGGGGTCGTGGTGGTGCGCGGTGCCGACGGTGAACGGCGAATCCCGCTGAGCGAGTTCTACCGGCTTCCCGGAGAGCGGCCCGACCACGACACCGTCCTCGCGCACGGCGACCTCGTGACCGCCGTGGAGCTGCCCCCGCCGCCTGCCGGGAACCGGTCCGCGTACCGGAAGGTGCGCGACCGCGCCTCGTTCGCGTTCGCGCTGGTGTCGGTGGCCGCCGAGCTGACGATCGGGGATGCGTCGATCACGTCGGCGCGGGTCGCGCTCGGCGGGGTCGCGCACCGGCCCTGGCGCGCCACGCTCGCCGAGGGGGTCCTCGTCGGGTCGCCGCCCACCGAGGACACGTTCACCGAGGCCGCCGCAGCGGAACTGGCAGCGGCGCAACCGCTTCCGGGAAACGAATTCAAGGTCGCACTGACCCGGCGGGTGCTCGCGTCGGTACTCCGTTCACTCGCCGAGGAGGCGCGCCGATGACCCTCGTCGATCCGAAGGTGATCGGAACCTCCGCCGAACGCCTGGACGCCCACGACAAGGTGACCGGTACCGCGTTGTACGCGTTCGAGTACCCGGTGGACGAGCCGACGTATCTGCATCCGATCCTGTCGACGATCGGACGCGGCCGGGTCACGGCGATGCACACGGCCGACGCAGAAGCCCTGGACGGGGTGCTCGCGGTCCTGACGGTGTTCGATGCGCCCCGCCTCGCGGACGCCTCGGACGGGGAACTCGCGATCCTGCAGGACCCCGAGGTCCACTTCCGCGGCCAATTCGTGGGTGCGGTGGTCGCGGAGTCACCGGAGGTCGCCCGGCACGGCGCGAGCCTCGTGCGCGTCGACTACGCCGTGGCATCCCACGACACCGACTTCCGTTCCGGCCGAGACGATCTGTACGCCCCCGAGGACGTCAACGCGGGGTTCCCGACCGACACCGAGGACGGCGACGTCGACGCGGCACTCGCCGCCGCCGCGGTCACCGTCGATCAGGTGTACTCCACCGCGATGGAACACAACAATCCGATGGAACCGCACGCCGCCATCGCCAGGTGGACCCCGGGCGGCAGCGGACCGGTTCTGACGCTGCACGATTCGACCCAGGGCGTCCACTCCGTGCGGCAGACGCTGGCACCGCTGTTCGGACTCGAAGTCGAGCAGATGCGGGTGATCGCCCCGTACGTCGGCGGCGGCTTCGGCTCCAAGGGACTGCCGCACGCGCACGACGTGCTCGTGGTGATGGCGGCGCAGCGGGTGGAAGGCCGGCCGGTGAAGTTCGCGCTCACACGGCAGCAGATGTTCGCCCTCTCCGCGTATCGCACGCCGACGGTGCAGCACATCCGACTCGGGGCGGATGCGGACGGACGGCTGACCGCGCTCTCCCACGAGGCGATCGTGCAGTCCGCGAAGATCAAGGAGTTCGCCGAACAGGCGGCGGTCCCGTCGCGGCTGATGTACTCCGCGTCTACCCGGTACACCACTCACCGTGTCGCGTCCCTCGACGTGCCGGCCCCCTCCTGGATGCGTGCCCCCGGCGAGACCCCGGGCATGTTCGCGGCCGAGGTGGCGATGGACGAACTGGCCGTGGCCCGCGGACTAGACCCGATCGAACTGCGGATCCGTAACGAACCCGAGGTCGACCCGAGTACGGGCCGTCCGTGGTCGGGGCGGCGCCTCACCGACTGTCTGAGGGAGGGCGCCCGGCGTTTCGGGTGGGCGGACCGCGACGCGACGGTGCGGGCCCGGTCGGACTCGGAGTGGCAGGTGGGGATGGGCGTCGCGTCCGCGACGTATCCCGCCAACACGTCACCGGGATCGGTTGCCCGGATCGTGTACGAATCCGACGGCATGTACACCGTGCAGATCGGGTCGGTCGACATCGGTACCGGCGCGTGGACTGCGCTCACCCAGATCGCCGCCGACGCGCTGAGCTGTCCCCTGGACGGGATCGCCCTGCAGATCGGTGACACGAATCTTCCGCCGGCGTCTGTCGCAGGCGGCTCCACGGGAACCAGTTCCTGGGGCAGTGCGATCGTCGCGGCGGCCCGCGCGTTCCGGGACGAGCACGGCACGTCCCCCGACCCGGGGGCGGAGGCGAGTGCGGGGACGCCCGACAACCCCGACGCCGGAAAGTTCGCGCTCCATTCGTTCGGTGCCCACTTCGTGGAGGCGCACATCCACCGCGACTCCTGCGAGATCCGCATCGAACGCATGCTCGGGGTGTTCGCGATCGGCCGGGTGATCAATGCCCGCACGGTTCGGTCGCAACTGCTCGGCGGGATGACGATGGGGATCTCGATGGCGTTGCACGAGAGCAGCGTGAACGACCCCCGGTTCGGTCACGTCGTGACCCAGGACCTTGCCTCCTATCACGTCAGCACGCACGCCGACATCAGGTACCTCGACGCGGTGTGCCTCGACGACGTCGACGAGCACGCCAATCCGATGGGATCGAAGGGCGTCGGTGAGATCGGCATCGTCGGGGCCGCGGCCGCGGTGGCGAACGCTGTCCGCCACGCCACCGGGGTCCGGGTCCGGAAGGTGCCGATCCACCTGGACGATCTGCTGCCCGGGTGATCGACCGGGGTTACTGCACGCCCCACGCCTGCGCGAGGGACGTGCGCAGGTGACTTTTCATCGCACGGATCTTCTGGACGTCGGTGGACTTCGGTGCGAGTCCCTCGAGTACGAGTTCCATGAAGCGCCGGCGGCTGACGCCGAATCGCTCCAGCAGTTCCGCCGCGCTCGCACCACCGAACGGTGCCCACTGGATCGCGAAGCTGATCATCCACCGGGCATCCGAGCTCACCGAGTGCATCTGCGCGAGCAGATCGCACCGGCGAAGCGCCAGGCGCAGCCAATCGGTGCCGAACGCTTCCTCCGGTTCGTCCGCGGTCTGTGTCGTCACGCCGATCACCGCTGACCGGCGGAGCGGACCGCGAACACCGGCAACTGTTCCGACCTCGACGCGGGACGGAACTCGACGCGAACCGGACAGTCTGACGGTGCCGGGACGTCGCCGTCGATCCAGGTGTACACCCACGGCCCCTCGTCGAGTTCGACGATCGCGATGGTGCAGGGGACGAGACCGCGGTCGGCCTCGTTCACCTCACGGTGGACCACTTTCGAGGACACGATCGATCCGACGCCGCACGACGGGACACGCTCGAGGTTCGAACCCTGACAAGCGGAGCAGGTGGCCATCAACGGCGCGAGCAGGGTCGTGCAGTTGAGGCAGCGTTGGATCATCAGTTCGCATTTCTGGGCAAGTCCCTGCCAGCGGGTCATGCCGTCCGTGGTCACGCCGTCACCCCCGCGAGTTCCTGCCCCACCACGTCGTCTGCCATTCGGTTTCCCCCGATCCACACAAGACACCGGTCGGTGTGCGCCCGACGGAGAATCGGGGGCCGTGGAAGTTGGGGGTCGGGCTTTCGGTGTGTTCGGGGATCAGTGGACATCGGGGGCCTCGGTCTGGAGCCGGATTGGGGGGACGCGTATGAGCATCCCGTCCGCGGCGGGGAAGTACAGCGGCTGAACGACCCGGGGACATACCTGTTTCGTCCCGTGCGGGTGCCCGGTCAGGGGTGCGGGTCCTGTGCGTGTTCGACGATCCACGCCGCGATCTGGGTGCGCGAGTTGAAACCCAGCTTCGCGAGAATGTGCTCGACGTGCCCCTGCGCCGTGCGCTGCGAGATCACCAACCGGGCTGCGATCGCCTTGTTGGTGAGCCCCTCGGCGACCAGTTCTGCGACCTGCCATTCACGTCGGGTCAGGTGCGACGCACCGTTCGACGCCGACACCGTCTCCGGTCGCTGCTCGTCGAGCGCGTAGGCGACCGCATCGTCGAAGGACGTGTGCATACCGTGGTCGAAGGCGGCGTCGAACGCGCGGTCCCCGATCACGGCGCGGGCCTGCTGCTCGCATTCCGCGTGGTGGACGAGCAGATTGGGGTAGACGGTGCTCGGGTTGCCGACGGTCTGCGCGACGGCCTCCGCGGCGCCCATCAGTTCGGCGGCCTGCTGCGCCCGGCCGGAGCCGACGGCGACCCAGGCGAGCACCTCGAGTGCCCCGCAGGCGCTGATCCGGTCGTCGACCAGATGGGACAGCCGCAGCCCCTGCTTCACGTAGTCGTCGGCGAGGGCGAGGTGTCCGCGTTGCCAGGCCGCCATTCCCGCCGCCCACAGCGACCAGCCCCGGTAGACGGACTCGCCGTGGGCCTCGGTGAGCGCGAAGATCTCGGATCCGCACATCTTCGCCACCGCCCCGTCACCCTGCATGCCGCTGACCAGTGCCACCCCGAGCAGTCCCCACGTCAGTTGGAGCAGGTTGCCCTTGTCGCGGAACTCGGCGAGCGCCTCCTCGAAGCACGCCCGTGCGCGAGGTAGGTCCCCGGCGAACATGGCGCAGCATCCGGCGGCGTGGACCACCAGGGCACGCATCAGCGTGTCACCGTTCCTCTCGGCGAGGACGACCCCCTCGTCGACCAGTGCTTTCGCGGCCTCGCGGTCGCCGTGCATGCCCGCGAGCACGCTGTCGACGTACAGCGCCTCGATCCGTTCCCGGCTCTCGCCGCCCGGGTGCCGTCCCAGCAGCTGTCCGAGCCAGCGGCGACCCTCGCGGAGCAGTCCGCGGGCGCGCCAGTACGGGTACAGTGCGGCGGCGATCCGCAGCCCCGTCTCGGCCTCCCCCGGTTCGGTCAGGCAGAAATGGAGAGCTGCCCGCACGTTCAGCTTCTCCGCGTCGAGCCGGCTGATCCACATCACCTGCCGGGGTCCGATCCACTCGGCCTCGCACTGCACCACCAACTGCTCGTACCAGTCGCGGTGCCGCCGGCGCAGCGACGCGTACTCCCCGGCCTCCTGCAATTTCTCGCGGCCGTAATCGCGCACCGTCTCGAGCAGGTGATAGCGCACCGCCGGCCCCGACTCCTCCCGAATCAGGATCGACTTGTCGATCAACGACGCGACCACGTCGAGGACGTTCTCCACCGGCAGGTCGCCGGCGCAGATTCCCTCGACCGCGTCCAGTTCGAAGCCGCCGGCGAACACCGACAGCCTCGCCCACAGCTCGCGTTCCTCCTCGGTGCACAGCTCGTGACTCCAGTCGACGCACAGCCGCAGGGTCTGCTGCCGGCTCGGCGCGCCCCGCGATCCGACCGTCAGCAACCGGTAGCGGTCGGTCAGCCGCTGCAGGATCTGTTCCGCCGACATCACCCGCAGCCGCACCGCCGCCAGCTCGATCGCCAACGGCAACCCGTCCAGCTGGCGGCAGATCCGGGCCACCGCCTCATGGTTGTCCTCGGTGAGTTCGAACTCCGGCACCGCCGTGGCCGCCCGCTCGACGAACAACGTCACCGCCTCGTACTGGGGCAGGCCCTGCAGGGACGAGCGGCCGGGTTCGGGCACCGTCAACGGCGGCACCCGCAGTACCGCCTCGCCGCCGATGGCCAGCGGTTCGCGGCTCGTCGCGAGGATCCGTAACTCCGGGCAGCTCCGCAACAACGTCTCCGACAACGCGGCGGCCGCCGCGACCACGTGCTCGCAGTTGTCGAGCACCAGCAGCAGTTGCCGGGTGGCGAGGAACTCGGTCAGCAGCACCTCCGGGTTCCCGGAGCGCTGCTCGCGCAGTCGCAATGCCGCCGACACCGCGTCGACGAGTGTCGTGTCGTCGTCCAGTTCCCCCAGCTCGACCAGCCACACGCCGTCCTCGAATGCGCGACTCGCGTCGGCGGCCACCCGCAACGCCAGCCGGGTCTTCCCGACACCACCGATCCCGGCGAGTGTCACCAGACGTGACACGGACAGCAGACGTCGCGCCTCGGTCACCTCACGGCGACGGCCGACGAAACTCGTCAGTTCGTGGGGCAGATTTCCCACTGTGCCCTTCACTGCCGCCGGCATCACACCGTCACTCTCGACTCGCAGCCCCCTGCGCACACGGTACTCCCGGTGCGCGGCGGCAACGACGCTTTCGGCTGCGGGTCCGCGAGTTTCGGGGTCCCGCGAACCGGATCACCGCGTCCAGCGGGTGGGCGCCCAGCGACCGGTGTAGGACCGGATGCGGTTGGCGCGGCGGGCCGGCCGCCGAGTGCCGGCCTCGGTCAGGCTGTGCGGGATCATGGCGATCCGGGTGCCGTCGACCACGTAGGCGGCCCCGGTGACGAACATTGCGGCAGGCGCGGTCAGATACGACGCGACGGCGGCGACTTCGCTGTCGTCGGGGCCGGGCGATGCGAAGTCCGATTCGTCCGCGGGCACCACGACCGAATTGACGGTGATCGAATATCGCGCCAGTTCGGCGGCGAGTAGACCGGTGAGTCCGCCGAGCCCGGACGAGGAGGGGGTGATGTTGACGATCCGGCCACCCTCGCCGCTCGCGATCATGTATCGCACGGCGCGCTGGATGCACTCGACGGCGGTACTGCCGGGGCAGCTGACGAGAACGCCGATTCCGCCCAGCTCCCGGGCGAACTCGTCGACGGCGGCCGCGGAGTCGGGCAGGTCCGCCAGATCCATGCGCTGCACGGCCGCGTTCACCGATCTGGACCGGACCTCGGCGGCGGTGGATTCGGCACTGTCCCGGTCCGCGGCGTAGGCGAGGCCGATGTGGAACCCGTCATCCGCGAGCGCCAGTGCGACCGCCCGGCCCATCGGCGAGTCCGATCCCGTCACGACTGCGGTGCGTGTGCTGGGGTGCATGGATTCCGAATACCCCCTGGTAGATCTGCTCAAACGCTCAACTTTCGGACTGTGTACGGGCAGAACACAATCCGGCGACGAGCCGCACGGGCGACCCGTCGCGGATCGGCGCCCCCGTCGATCAGCAGTTGGACGGCGCCGGGTCGCCCCGGAACCGGGCGTCGAGGTAGTCCAGCGCGGTCGGCAGGCCCAGCACGGCGGTGGTCAGGTGGTCGGGACTCGGGAAGAGATCGGACTGCACCTTGGCGCCGGCGGCGCAGTATCGCGCGATGGTCGCCTCGATCGAGTCGACCGGGATGAGCACGTCGGTCGGGCTGTGCCATTCGAAGATCGGCGCGGTCGGAACCCCCGGGTACAGCTCGACGCTGTTCTCGTTCAGCACCTCCCAGGCCTGCGGACTGCTCATGAGGTCGGTGGTCTTGGCGACCTCCGTCGCGCTGCGGCCGGCGCCGGCCGCGAGAATGCCGTTGGTGCACGCGTTGACCATCTCGTCGCGCATCGCCAGGCCGCGATCGTTGAGTTGCTCGCTGATCGGAAGGCGGTCCGGGTACTCACGCTCGAGTCCGAGTGCCGCCGCCATCGCGAGGCCGAACGCCGGATGCGGTTGCATGCCGAGTCCGTTGGCCATTTTGCCGATGTTCATGGGCACGCCGCCCTCGGCGACACCGACGATGTTCAGTTCCGGCGCGTACGTGGGTGCGAGCGCCGCGGCCCAGGCCGACGCCATGCCGCCGCCGGAGTATCCGGCCAGCGCGACCGGGCTCTCCGCCACGGCGAGTTCCGGCACCCGCTGAACCGCGCGGATGCCGTCCAGGGTGATGGTTCCGCCGAGTCTCGCGGCGCCGTAGGCACTGTTCGGGCCGAGGTGGTCGGGAAGGGCGACCGTCCAGCCGCGCTGCAATGCGAGGTTCAGTGCCGGCGCCTCCTTGATCTGGAGGTCGGGGTCGTTCGAGTACAGCGTCCGCGACGGCGCGCACCGCGGTCCGAGCGCGTTGATGATGTGCTGATACGACAGCAGCGGCCCGTTCACCGGCCGGGTGCGGGGTACGAGCACGGTGGTGACCGACGAGATCGGGTGGTCCTCCGAGTTGGTGGTGCGGTACTTGACCTGCCAGACGTCGGTGTCGGGGAAGGCGAGCAGCGGCGGCATCGGACGGACCGCGAGCGGCTCGCCGACCGCGGTAGCCGCCAGACCCTGCGGCTGCAGATAGAAGGGGTCGGGGTCGGAGGCAGGATAGATCGGCATGGCGGCCGCGACCCCGACGTTGGCGACCGTGGCGCAGGCGACGAATGCGGCACACAGTGCACCCGCGGTGAGGCTCGTGATACGTGAGCGCTTCATGCCGCCTCCTAGTTTGCGTAGAGCTCGATTGTTACCGAGTTCGCAGGAGATATCGGTATTCGGGCCCGCCCGTTACGGCAATGCAATCGACGGCGGGCCCGCCGCAACGAAAACGGGTCAATGCGCGCTCAGATAATCCTCGAGGACCGGCCCCACCACGGCCAGGACCTCGGGTTCGATCATCTGGTTGTGCTCGCACTCGATCTTCACTTCCCGGATGCCTCCGGTGACGGAACTCCGCCACTCCTCCGGTGAATGCTGGTCCGTCGACGCCGATCCGGCGGCGGTGAAGAACAGCAGATCCCCGTCGAACACCTGCGGGCGGAAGTTGTTCATGATCCGCGAGGAGTTCGTGAATCCGGCGCTGATCCGCTCGAGGTGCTGCGGGGTCAGCCCCGTCTTCTGCCCGAATGCGTCGTCCAGCAACTCGACCGCCCGCTCGTAGGTGAGTTCCTCCCCGGAGACGGACTCGAGGTCGAGTCCGAGCCCGTGGAGCAACTCGGACACGGTGAGGCTCTCCGGGCCCTGGTCGGTCCCGTTCGTCACGTAGCTGTCCATGACGGCCAGCGTGTCGACCGCCTCGCCTTCCCGCCGCAGTTCGACGGCCATCGCGTGGGCGATGACGCCGCCGAGCGACCAGCCCAGCAGGTGGTAGGGCCCGTGCGCCTGCACCTTGCGCATCTCCAGCACGTACTGGTGCGCCAGCTGCTCGATCGACTCGAAGCTCGGGCCGCCGCTGATGATCGGCAACTGCAGGCCGAACGCCGGACGGTCCTGCGAGAGGTGCTGCAGGAGACCCGCGTACCCCCACGACAGGCCGATCCCGGGATGGATGCAGAACAGGGGCGGCTTCTCCCCTGTCGGACGCAGCGGGATGACCACGCCGAGCGCCTCGTCCACCGGCGACCCCGCCGCGTTCTCGGTGTCGACCCGCAGTGCCAGGCCCGCGGGCGTCGGGTCCAGGAACATGGACTGCAACGGGATCTGCCGTCCGAGGCGTTCCTGCAGCACCGTGATCACGCGGGTGGCGACGATCGAGTTACCGCCGAGGTCGAAGAAGCTGTCGGCGGTGCCGACCCGGTCCACGCCCAGCACCTCGGCGAAGGCCTCGACGATGATCCGCTCGGTCGCCGTCGTCGGGGCCCGGAAGGCCGCGCCGGTGGTGCCGAACTCGGGCGCGGGCAGCGCCTTACGGTCGAGCTTGCCGACCGGGGTCATCGGGATCTGATCGAGAACGACCACGGCGGACGGGACCATGTGCGCGGGCAGGCGGTCGGCCGCGTGGGTACGCAACTCCGCCGGCTCGAGATCGTGTCCCTCGGCCGCCCGCACGTACGACGCGAGGAGCGTGTCGCCGGACGGCCCGGTGTGACCGATGGTGGCCGCGAACGCAACCGCAGGGTGGCGGGCGAGGACGGCGTCGATCTCACCGAGCTCGATGCGGAAGCCGCGGACCTTCACCTGGAAGTCGGTGCGGCCGATGTACTCGATGGTGTGGTCGCCGCGCCAGCGCACCACGTCGCCGGTGCGGTACATCCGGCGACCGGGCTCCCCGAACGGGCAGGCGACGAACCGTTCCGACGTCAGAGCCGACCGGTTGTGGTACCCGCGTGCCAGTCCGGGTCCGGTGATGTACAGCTCGCCGGGCACGCCGACCGGGACGGGCTGCAGGCGTTCGTCGAGGACCAGCGAACCGAATCCCAGCGCGGGTGCGCCGATGTTCACGACCCCACCCGGTCGCATCGGGGCACTGACGCTCGCCTGGATGGTCGTCTCCGTCGGCCCGTACCCGTTGTGCATGTTGCGGTGCTTGCCCCAGATCTCCACCAGCTCCGGCGGGCACGCCTCACCGGCCACCGCGAGGACCCGGAGCGATTCGAGTCCCACATCCTCGATGGACGACAGCGCGGTAGGCGTGATGAACGCGTGCGTCACCGCGTTCCGCCGGAACAGGTCGGCCAGCTCCGTGCCACCGAAGACGGTCGGCGGCACGATCACGACCCGCGCCGACGCGCCGAACGCCATCATCAGCTCGAAGATCGACGCGTCGAAGCTCGGAGACGCCAGATGCGAGACCCGGGAGTCGTGCGTGACGTGGAACCGTTCGTGTTCCTCCGCGGTGAGGTTGGCCATGCCGCGGTGAGTGACGATGACCCCCTTCGGTTTACCGGTCGACCCCGACGTGTAGATCAGGTACGCCGGGTTGGCCAGATGGAGCGGGCGGGTGCGGTCGGCGTCGGTGACCGGCGCCGAGGAGACGGCCGCGACCTGCTCGGCGAAGGACTCGTCGTCGAGCACCAGCCACGGCACGGTGTCCGGCAGGTTGTCGCGGCGATCGGCGACGGTCAGGCCGACCGAGGCCCGGCAGTCGGTCAGCATGTAGTCGATGCGGTCCCGCGGGTAGGTCGGGTCGACGGGCACGAACGCCGCACCCGACTTCGCGACCGACCAGATCGACACGACTTCCTCGATCGACCGCGGCATTCCGATCGCCACGAACGTCTCCGGTCCGACCCCCTGGGCGCACAGCACCCGCGCCAGCCGGTTCGACCATTCGTCGAGTTCGCGGTAGGTGACCTGCCGGTCCTCGAAGGACAACGCCACCGAATCGGGGTCGAGCGCCGCAGCGGCCGTCAGCAGGTCGGGCCACACCTCGGGCCGCACGTCGGGCTTGCCGCGGGCGGGGACCATCTCGTCGATCTCTGCCTCGTCGAGCAGCGGGAGGGTGCCGATCGGCCGGTCCGGATCGGCGGTGACGGCCGCGAGGATCCGGACGAAGCGGTCCGCGATCGAGCGTGCCGTGGCGGGGTCGAAGAGGGAGACCGCGAAGTCGAGTCCGCCGGCGACGCCCGCGGGCGCGCCGTCCTGATCGAACCGCTCGGCCAGGATCACCTCGAGATCTTCTTTCACCACCTTGGTTTCGAGGTCCACGTTCTCGACCCGAAGGCCCGGCAGTTCCAGTGTCGGGTTCTCGTTGTTCTGGAATTCGAGGGCCACCTGGAACAGCGGTGAGTACGACGTGGACCGGGTCGGGTTGAGCTCCTCGACGAGCCGCTCGAACGGCAGGTCCGAGTGCTGGAACGCGGCCAGGTCGGTTTCCCGGATCCGCTGCACCAGTTCGGTGAACGTCGAGGCCGGGTCGATCCGGTTCCGCAGGACCAGGGTGTTGACGAACATGCCGACCATGTCGTCGAGGGCGGCTTCACCGCGCCCGGCGACGGGGGTGCCGATGACCACGTCGTCGGTGCTGCCGAGCCGCGCGAGCAGCACGGCCAGTGCGGCATGGACGGTCATGAACATGGTGGCGTTGTTGGCCCGGGCCAGCGCCGTCAGCCGCTGATGGAGGTCGGCGTCGATCGCGAACTCGACCCGATCGCCCTCGAACGTCTGCTGGATCGGGCGGGGCCGGTCGGTCGGCAACTGGATGACGTCCGGCACCCCGGCCAGCGTCTCCGACCAGAACCGCAACTGCCGGTTGATCATCGACTCGGGATCGTTCTCCGAGCCGAGTCCGGCGTGCTGCCACAGCGTGTAGTCCGCGTACTGGACGTCCAGCGCGTTCCACGCCGGGCCGTCGCCGCCGAGCCGGGACGTGTAGGCCACCATCACGTCGCGGGCGAGCGGCGCCAGGGAGAACCCGTCCGCGCTGATGTGGTGCACCACGATCGTCAGCACGTGATGGTCGGGCGCGGTCCGGAACAGGGCTGCGCGGACCGGGACGTCGGTGCTGACGTCGAACCCGCGCGACACCAGATCCATGATGTGCCGCGGCAGGTCGTCCGCTGCCACGGCGACCGTGTCGACGTCCGGTTGCGCATCGGCGGCGGGCAGGATCCGCTGGGTCGGTTCGTTGTCGACCGTCGGGAAGACGGTGCGCAGCGTCTCGTGGCGTTCGAGGACGTCGGCCATCGCCAGCCGCAGGGCGTCCTCGTCCAGGGTTCCGGTCAGCCGGACGGCCAACGGAATGTTGTAGGCCGGTGAGGACGTGTCGAACTGGTTGAGGAACCACATCCGCTTCTGCGCCAGCGACAGCGGAATCCGGTCCGGACGTTCGACCGGTGCGAGGGCGGGGCGGGCGCCGCCGCTCACACTGTCGGCGACACGTGCGGCCAGCGACCGGACGTCGGGGGCCTCGAACAGGGCGCGCACACCGATGTCGGTGTCGAGGGCGTCCCGCAACCGTGCCGTGACACGGGTGGCGACCAGCGAGTTTCCGCCGAGATCGAAGAAGTTGTCGTCGATGCCGATCCGTTCGATTCCGAGGACGTCGGCGAAGATGTCCACGATCTTGCGCTCGAGATCGTTGGTCGGCGGCTGGAACTCGGTGGTGGTGACGTGGAATTCGGGCGCGGGCAGCGCCGACCGGTCCAGTTTGCCCACCGGGGTCAACGGGATCTCGTCCAGGAACATGATGCTCGTCGGGACCATGTGCCCGGGGAGCCGGGTCGACAGGTGCGCGGTCAGCTCGGCCGGGTCGACGCCGTCGGCGGTGTTGGGCAGCAGGTAGGTCACCAGCACCGTGTCACCGGACGGGCCGGGGACACCGAGGGTCGCGGCGAAGCTGACCCCGGGGAACGCGGCGATCTCGTTGTCGATCTCGCCGAGTTCGATGCGGAACCCGCGGATCTTCACCTGGAAGTCGCTGCGGCCCACGTACTCGACGGTGTGGTCGGCGCGCCAGCGGACGATGTCGCCGGTGCGGTACATCCGCTCCCCCGCCTCCCCGAACGGGTTGGCGACGAACCGCTGGCTGCTCAGTTCCGGGCGCCGGTGGTAGCCGCGGGCGAGACCCGCACCGGTGATGTACAGCTCGCCGGGAACTCCGACGGGCACCGGCTGGAGACGTGAATCGAGCACGAGCTCACCGACTCCGCGGATCGGGCCGCCGAGAGTGATGGGGTCGCCCACCGTCATCGGGTCGCTGATGTTGGCCATCACCGTGGTCTCGGTGGGGCCGTACGCGTTGGACAGCTGCCGGCCGGGTGCCCAGCGGGTCACCAGTTCCGGCGGGCACGCCTCGCCGCCGAACACGACGTGCTGGAACTCGTCGAGCCCCTCCGGGTCGACCGTGGACAGCGCCGCGGTGGTGACGAATGCGTGGGTGACGTGTTCGGTCCTGATCAGTTCGGCCAGTTCCGCTCCGCCGTACACCGTCGGCGGTGCGATCACCATCGTGGCGCCGACCCCGAACGCCTGCAGGTACTCGAACACCGACCCGTCGAAGCTGGGCGTCGAGAAGTGCAGTGTGCGGGACGTCTGCGCGGCGGCGAAACGCTGCCGCTGGTCCTCGGCGAAGTTGTCGAGGCCCTCGTGGGTGACCACGACACCCTTCGGCTTGCCCGTCGAACCGGACGTATAGACGATGTAGGCGGCGTTGTCGAGGCTTATCGGCGAGCGCCGATCCGAATCAGCCACCGGCAGAGCCGGTTTCGACTGGCACGCCTTCTCGAACTTGGGCGAGTCGAGCTGCAGCCACGGCACCGAGTCGGGCAGCGCCTTCTCGTACGCGGCCATGGTCAATCCAATGGTGGCACCCGAATCGGTGAGCATGTGCTCGATGCGGTCCATCGGGTAGTTCGGGTCGACGGGGACGAATGCGGCGCCCGTCTTGGCCACCGCCCACACGGCGAGGACCGACTCGATCGATCGGGGAATGCCGAGCGCCACGAATGTCTCCGGGCCGGCCCCACGGGAGATGAGAACCCGGGCGAGCTGGTTGGAGCGTTCGTTGAGTTCCCGGTAGGACACGTTGCGGCCCTCGAACGTGAGCGCCGTGCGGTTCGGATCCAGTGCGGCGGCGTCCTCGAAGATCTGCGGCAGCGTCCGGACGGAGAACCCGGGGCGGCCGCGTACCGGCGCGAACTCGGCGAGTTCGGCCTCGGTGAGCAATTGCATGTGGGCCAGCGGGATCTCGGGCCGGTCGGCGAGGGCGTCGAGCACCCGCTGCAGCCGATCCGCGATCTCGTCGACCGCGCTTTCCTCGAAGACCTCGGGGAGGTACTCGAACTTGAAATTCAGCCGCGTGTCCCCGGAGGCGACGACGGCGAGCGGGTAGTGCGCGGAGTCCTTGCCGTCGATGCCGGTGACGAACATCCCGGCGATGTCGGTCTGTTCCGTCAGCCCCGCCTCGTCCACCGGGTACGACTCGAACACGGTCAGCGTGTCGAAGGCACCGCCGCCGCCGACCGCCGACTGGATGTCGGTCAGACCCACGTAATGGTGATCGAGCAGCGTGGCCTGTTCGCTCTGCACACGTTCGAGCAACTCGCCCAGCGACTCCCACGGGTCGAGAGTCACCCGCACCGGCAGC
Source organism: Rhodococcus sp. NPDC127593 (assembly GCF_042671975.1). Classification (NCBI taxonomy): domain Bacteria; kingdom Bacillati; phylum Actinomycetota; class Actinomycetes; order Mycobacteriales; family Nocardiaceae; genus Rhodococcus; species Rhodococcus sp. NPDC127593. Next base: position 60,933 of record NZ_JBHXWI010000016.1, read on the forward strand.
GTGTTGATGAACAGACCCACCATCGACTCGATGCCCGCGATCTGCGGCGGCCGGCCCGACACCGTCCCGCCGAACACCACGTCGGAGCGGCCGACCAAGCCGCCCAGCACGATTCCCCACGCCGTCTGGACGACGGTGTTGAGGGTGAGCCCGCGTTCCCGGCTCAGGTCCCGCAACCGGGTGGTCTGCTCCTCCGACAGCGTGAAGGCGGTCTCCTCCGCGACGGCGGAGTGCGCCTCACCCCGCTCCAGCGGGGCCAGGAGGGTCGGCTCCTCGACACCGTCGAGCGCGGTGCGCCAGGCGTCGAGGGAGTCCGTGGTGTCGTGCCGCTTCATCCACGACAGGTAGTCGCGGTAGGAGTGGACCCGCGGAAGCAGGCTGCCGTCGGCGTCCAACGCGTACAGCGTCAGCAGGTCGCGGATGACCAGCGGAGTCGACCAGCCGTCGAGCAGGATGTGGTGGTTGGTCAGGATCAGCCGGTAGTCCTCCTCGGTGAGCCGGACCAGTGCGAGGCGCAGCAACGGCGCGTTCGCCATGTCGAACTTCACCGACCGGTCCCGTGCCGCGATCCGGTCGTATTCGCGGGTGGTCTCGTCCGGGTCGAGTGCCGAGAGGTCGAACTCCGACCAGGGCAGTTCCACATGCTGCTGGATGATCTGCGCCGAGGCGCCCGCACTGTCGTGGACGAACGCGGCCCGCAAGTTGGGGTGCCGGTCCAGCAGGGCCTGCCCGGCCCGGCGGATCCGGTCCGGGTTGATGTCGCCGCGCAGTTTCAGCGCCAGCTGCACCAGGTACGGGTCGACCGAGGCGTCCGAGAACTGGGCGTGGAACAGGAGCCCGGACTGCAGCGGTGACAGCGACCAGATGTCCGACAGCGCCGGGAACCTGGCCTCGAGCCGGTCGATCGCGTCCTGGTCGAGGGTGACCAGGTCCAGATCGGACGGGGTCACGCCGCCGGCGTCGGGCCGCGCGACGTGGGTGGTCAGCGCGGTCAGCGCCTGCACCCACAGGTCGGCGAGCGCGCGGACCTCGGACGGGGTGAGGACCCCGGTCGGGAACGCCCACGTGGCCCGCAGCCGGTTGCCGTCGGCCCCGGTGCCGGTGACGGCGTTGATGTCGAGCGCCGACGCCACCGGGATGTCGGAGGCGGGAATGTCGTCGAGCTTCGTGTCCGTCACCGGAACCCAGGCGTGACCGTGGATGTCGGTGGACGTCGCACCGCCCAGCCGTCCCAGGTAGTTGAACGTGACCTGCGGCTTCGCCAGCGCCCGCAGCTGATCCGCGCTCTCCGCGTCCAGGTAGCGGAGCATGCCGTAGCCGATGCCGTGGTCCGGGATGGCCAGCAGTTGTTCCTTGATCGCCTTGACCGCGGAACCGGCGGCCTTGCCACCGGCGAACGCGTCGTCGAGGTCGATGCCCGACAGGTCCAGGCGCACCGGGAACATCGCCGTGAACCAGCCGACGGTGCGGCCCAGATCGGCGCCCGGCAGCACCTGGTCCTCGCGGCCGTGGCCTTCGAGGCTGACCAGCGACTCGCGCGTGAAGTCGCCGTGGGTGCGCCGCCACTGCGCCAGTGCCAGCGCCAGCGCGGTCAGCAGTCCGTCGTTGACGCCGCCGTGGAACGCCTCCGGGACACGGGTCAGCAGCGCGTCCGTGACGTCGGCGGGCACCTCCACGGTGACCTTCTCGACGGTCCCCGCCACGTCGATCGCGGTGTCGAGCGTCCGCGATCCGATCAGCGGGTCGTCGGCCTCGAGCACCCGGCGCCACAGTTCTATCTCGTCGGTGCGTTCGCGGGTCGCCTCGACGAGTCCGTGCGACCAGCGCCGCATCGACGTGCCGACCGGCTCCAGGGCCGGTTCCTGACCCGCGGAGATCTGCGCCCACGCGGTCGCCAGGTCGGGGACGAGGATTCGCCACGACACACCGTCGACCACCAGGTGATGGGCCACGACCAGCAGCCGCCCACCCTCGTCGCCGGCGTCGAACCACACCATCTGCAGCATGACCCCGGCCTCGGGGTCCAGTCGTCCCGCCGCGGCATCGAGTTCACCGGTCGCGACCTCCGCGAACCCGGAACCGACCACCGACGCGACCTCGACACGGTGCAGCACGTCGTCGACGTCGACCGCGCCCACGGCCTGCACCTCGATCCGCCACTGCGGCTCGGCACCGAGGAGACGCGCCCGCAGCATGTCGTGGTGATCCACGACGGCCGCGATCGTGCGCTTCAGCAGCGTCTCGTCGGCCGCGGCGGGCAGGGAGAGCAGCGCGGTCTGCGTGTAGCGGCGGAAGTCGCCGCCGCGTTCGAGCAGCCACGCGGTGATCGGGGTGACCGGCATCTCGCCGATCCCGCCGCCCGGCAGTTCGTCGAGTACCACCACCTCGGCGGCGCCCGCCCAGGAGGCGGACTCGGCGAGCGCGGCAACCGTCTTGGCCTCGAACACGTCCCGCGGGGTGAGCACCACACCGGCGGCCTTCGCACGCGCTACCAGCTGGATCGACATGATGCTGTCGCCGCCGAGGGCGAAGAACGAATCGTCCACACCCACCGATTCCAGACCGAGCACCTCGGCGAACAGCCCGGCGAGGACGGTTTCCATCTCCGTCGCCGGGGCGCGGCCCGCCGACACCCGGGCCCCGAAGTCGGGTTCCGGCAGCGCGCGGCGGTCGAGTTTGCCGTTGCTCGTCAACGGCAGCGCGTCGAGCACCACGAGGGTGGCGGGCACCATGTACGAGGTGAGCTGGGTGCCGACGAATTCGAGCGCCGACGACACCTCGACGGTGCCGCCGGATTCCGGAACCACGTAACCGATCAGCCGGTGACCGCCGTGCCCGTCGTCGCGGGTGAGGACGACGGCCTGGGCGATGCCGCGGTACCGGAGCAGCGCGGATTCGATCTCGCCGAGTTCGATGCGGAAACCGCGGATCTTCACCTGGAAGTCGCTGCGACCCAGGTACTCGAGCTGGCCGTCGGTGTTCCAGCGCGCCAGGTCGCCCGTGCGGTACATCCGTGCTCCGGGACGGAGCGGGTCGGCCACGAACCGGGTCGAACTGAGCCCGGCCCGGCCGAGGTAACCGCGGGTCACCTGGTCACCCGAGACGTACATCTCCCCGATGGTGCCCGGGGGAACCGGGTGCAGGCGCCGGTCGAGGACGTGCACGTGCAGCCCGGCGATTCCGCGGCCGATCACACTGGCCGACGCGAACTCGGCGAACTCGCGGTCGAGCGCGAGGTAGCTGACGTGGACCGTCGTCTCGGTGATGCCGTACATGTTCACCAGGGTCGGGGCGGAGTCGTCGTGTCGGGAGTACCAGCGGCCGAGCTGACCGAGGTCGAGAGCCTCACCACCGAAGATCACGTACCGCAGCGCCAGTGCCGCCGCGTTCACGTCGATCTCCGAGACGATGCGGTCGGTCTCGGCGAGCTGATAGAACGCGGTCGGGGTCTGGTTGAGGACGGTGACCTGCTCGTTCCGCAGAAGTTCGTGGAACATTTCCGGCGACCGCGCCGTGTAATAGTCGACGACGACGAGTCGGCCGCCGTAGAGCAGCGGACCCCACAGCTCCCACACGGAGAAGTCGAACGCGTACGAGTGGAACATCGTCCACACGTCGTTCTCGTCGAACCCGTAGAGCGGCTGCGTGTTCGCGAACAGCGTCAGCACGTTGCGGTGCGAGACGACCACGCCCTTGGGGCGGCCCGTCGACCCGGAGGTGTAGATGACGTACGCCACCGACGCGGAGTCGAGCGGTGTCACCCGGTCTGCGTCGGTGATCGTCGCCGGCGACTGCTGCGCGAGGTCCGCGGTGGTCTCGGGGTCGTCGAGCAGGATCGCCGGGGTCTCCGAATCGGGCAGGGCGGAGACGTCCCCGGTGGTGGTGATGACGCAATTCGGTGCCGCGTCCTCGAACACGAACGCCAGCCGATCCGCCGGGTAGGTGATATCGACGGGCAGGTAACCGCCGCCGGACTTGATCACCGCGAGCAGGGCGATGATCAGATCGCAGGTGCGTGGGAGTGCCACGGCCACCAGGGTTTCCGGACCCACGCCCTGGGAGATGAGCAGGCGGGCCAACCGGTTCGACCGGGCGTCGAGTTCCGCGTACGTCAGAGCCACGTCCTCCGACGTCACCGCTGTGGCGTCCGGGAACCGGGCCACACTCTGTGCGAACCGGTCCGCGAGGGTGTCGGTGCCGGCGTCGACACCGGCGGTGTTCCATTCGGTCGCCATCGCCGACCGCTCGGCGGCGTCGGTGATCACGATGTCACCGACCGGGGCCTGCGGGTCGGTGGTGACCGCGCCGAGGATCCGCAGGAACCGGTCGGCGAATGTGCGGACAGTGCCCGCGTCGAACAGATCGGTGGCGAAGATGAACGACGCGGCGATACCCGACGCCACCCCGTCCGCGTCGAATCTTTCCTCGACGCCGAGCTGCAGGTCGAACTTGGCGACCTCGAGATCGAAATCGACGGCGGCCGCTGTCAGTTCCGGGAGCTCGAGCCGCGGTGTCTCGTTGTTCCGGAACTCGAGCAGCGCCTGGAACAGCGGCGAGTGCGCGGTGGAGCGCTCCGGCGCGAGGACGTCGACGAGTCGCTCGAACGGCAGGTCCGAATGGTGGAACGCGGCGAGGTCGGTGGCCCGCACCTGATCCATCAGGGCGCCGAAACCCTCCGCGGGGTCGACGGCGCTCCGCAGCACCAGGGTGTTGACGAACATGCCGACCATGTCGTCGAGCGCCGCGTCACCGCGGCCCGCGATGGGTGTGCCGACCGCGATGTCCTCGGTGGACGAGAGCGCCGACAGCAGCACCGACAGGGCCGCGTGGACGGCCATGAACATGGTGGAGTTGTGCTTGCGCGCCAATGCCGCCAGCGCCCGGTGCACCTCCGCCGGAATCGTGAAGTCGACCTGCGCACCGCGGAACGACTGCTGGACCGGTCGCGCCCGGTCGGTCGGCAGCTGCAGGAGTTCGGGCAGGTCGGCCAGCTGATCCGTCCAGTACCGGAGTTGCTGGGAGATCAGCGATTCGGCGTCGCTCTCGTCACCCAGGAGTTGGAGCTGCCACAGGGTGTAGTCGGCGTACTGCACCGACAGCGGGTTCCACTGCGGTGCGCTTCCCGCGATGCGGGCGGCGTACGCGGTCATGACGTCCCGCGCGAGTGGGGTGAGTGAGAACCCGTCGGCGCAGATGTGGTGCACCACGATGACGAGCACGTGATCGTCGGGGGCGAGTGCGAACAGCGCCGACCGTATCGGCACGTCGGCCGTCACGTCGAAGCCGGCGGTCGCGAGACCGGCGATGTGCTCCCGGAGTTCGTCCTCGGACACCCCGACGATCTCGAGGTTCGGCGTCCACTGACCGGGTGAGAGCACCACCTGGGTCGGTTCGCCGTCGTGGGACGGGAATACGGTCCGCAACGATTCGTGGCGGACGAAGACGTCCGTCACCGCCGCGCGCAGCGACTCCACGTCCAGGTGACCGGTCAGCCGCACGGCCAGGGGGATGTTGTAGGCCGCCGACGACGTGTCGAACTGGTTGAGGAACCACATCCTCTTCTGCGCCAGCGACACCGGCACGTGCGCGGGCCGCGGCATCGGGCCGAGCGGGATCCGGACGTGGGCACCGTCCTGCGCGGGTGCGAATGCCGTCGACTCGATGAGGCGGGCCAGCTGATGGATCGTCGGCGCCTCGAACAGCGTGCGGACGCCGATGTCGGTGTCCAGTTCCGCGGTCAGGCGTGCGGCGACACGGGTCGCGATCAGCGAGTTTCCGCCGATGTCGAAGAAGTTGTCGTCGATGCCGACTCGTTCGATTCCCAGGACCGTGGTGATGACGTCGGCGATCGTGTGTTCGAGGACCGTCGACGGCGGCCGGAAGTCGTCCGACGTGGGCAGGAACTGCGGTTCGGGCAGCGCCGCCCGATCGAGCTTGCCGACGGGGGTGAGCGGGATCTCGTCGAGGATCATGATGCTCGACGGCACCATGTGCGCGGGCAGCAGGTTCGCCGTCCACTCCTTCAGTTCCGGTGGTTCGAGCACCGACTCGGCCTCCGGCAGCACGTACGAGACAAGCACGGTGTCGCCGGCGGGACCGGGACGCCCGAGGGTGACGGCGAACGCGACGGACGGGTGCCCGGCGAGCGCGCTGTCGATGTCGCCGAGCTCGATGCGGAAGCCGCGGATCTTCACCTGGAAGTCGGTGCGGCCCAGGTATTCGACCGTGTGATCGGACCGCCACCGCGCGAGGTCGCCGGTGCGGTACATCCGGTCGCCCGGGTCGCCGTAGGGGTTGGCGACGAACCGCTCGCCGGTCAGCCCGGCGCGTGCATGATAGCCGCGGGCCAGGCCCTCACCGGAGATGTAGAGCTCGCCGGCGACGCCGACGGAGACCGGTTGCAGCCGCGAGTCGAGAATTACCTCGGAGACGCCGCGGACGGGGGCACCGATGGTGACCGTCTCACCCGCCTGCAGGTGATCGCTGAGGTTGCTCATGATGGTGGTCTCGGTGGGACCGTAGCCGTTGTACATGGTGCGGCCCGGCGCCCAGCGGGTCACCAGTTCCGGAGGGACGGCCTCGCCGCCGGCGACCACGTTCTGGAACACGTCGAGACCCTCGGGGTCCACGGAGGCCAGCGCCGCGGGGGTGACGAACCCGTGGGTGACGCCCTCGGTCCGGATCAGCTCCGCGAGTTCCTCACCGCCGTACACGGACGGCGGCACGATCACCATGGTCGCGCCGACGGCGAAGGACAGCAGGTATTCGAGGACCGAAGCGTCGAAGCTCGGTGAGGAGAAGTGCAGCGTCCGCGACGTCGAATCCGTCGCGTAGCGGGCCCGCTGCTCCTCGGCGAAATTGTCGAGACCGCGGTGGCTGACCACCACTCCCTTCGGCTTGCCGGTGGAGCCGGACGTGTAGATGACGTACGCGGGGTGTGCGAAGCGCAGGGGCGCGACGCGGTCGTCGTCGGTCACGGTGTCGGTGGACATCGCCCGTGTGGTGGCTTCGGTCTCGGCGTCGTCGAGGGTCAGCCAGCTGACCGTGCCCGGGAGCCGGCCGTGGTCGGCCTCCAGACGGAGGCCGAACGTGCACCCGGAATCGGTGACCATGTGCTCGACCCGCTCACGCGGGTAGGTCGGGTCGACCGGAACGAACGCCGCGCCGGTCTTGGTGATCGACCAGACCGCGAGGACCGATTCGATGGACCGTGAGATACCCAGGGCCACGATGTCTTCCGGGCCGACGCCGCGGTCGATGAGCAGCCGCGCAAGCTGGTTGGAGCGGTCGTCGAGTTCCCGGTAGGACATCCGGCGGTCCCCGAACACGAGCGCGGTCGCGGCGCCCGCCGCGGCGGCCGTCTCGGTGAACATTTGCGGCAGTGTGCGCACGGAGCGGCCGGGCCTCCCGCGGGCCGGAACCAGTTCGGCTTCTTCGACGTCGGTGAGCAGGCGCAGCTGCGCGAGCTTCATCCCGGGGTGCTCGGCGAGCGCGATCAGAGCCCGGATGATCCGGTCGCCGATCCGCTCGACGTCGGCCCGGTCGAACAGTTCCTCGACGTACTCGAGCTTCAGTTGCAGATTCTCGTGCGCCGACGCGATCAGCGCGAGCGGGTAGTGGGCGGCGTTCGCGCTGTCGTGCACGTCGAGGACGTGCATGCCGGCGATGTCGGTCTGGTCGCTCAGCCCCTCCCGATCGACGGGATAGGACTCGAAGACGGTCAGCGTGTCGAAACCGGCGCCGGAACCGGCCACCGACTGGATGTCCGTCAGTCCGACGTAGTGGTGGTCGAGCAGCCCGGCTTGCTCGCCCTGAATGCGTTCGAGCAACTCCCCCAGCGTTTCCCGCGGGTCGAGAACCACCCGCACCGGCAGGGTGTTGATGAACAGGCCCACCATCGACTCGATCCCCGCGATCTGCGGAGGCCGACCCGACACCGTCCCACCGAAGACCACATCGGAGCGACCGACCAAGCCGCCCAGCACGATTCCCCACGCGGTGCGGATCAGGGTGCTGAGGGTCAGGCCGTGCTCGCGTGCGAGCACACTCAGCTGATCGGTGCGGTCGACGTCGAGTTCGACGAGCAGTTCACTGGACTGCGTGTCGCTCTGCACCGACGCGTCGGCCGGCGCGAGCAGCGTCGGCTCCTCCACCCCGGCGAGGGCACGCTGCCACACACCGAGGGAGTCCTCGGTGCTGCGGTGCGACATCCAGGTGAGGTAGTCGCGGTAGGGGTGCACCCGCGGCAGTGCCGTGGCGTCACCCTCCGTGGCGTACAGGGTCAGGAGGTCGCGGATCAGCAGCGGCATCGACCAGCCGTCGAGCAGGATGTGGTGATTGGTGACGATCAGGCGCTGCTCGTCCCCACCGAGCTGGATCAGCATGAACCGCAACAGCGGCGGGGTGGCCATGTCGAACCCACGGCGCCGGTCGGCGTCGAGGAGTCGCGCGATCTCGGCTTCGCGGCTCTCCACGTCGAGACCGGACAGGTCGATCTCCGTCCAGGGCAGTTCCGCGTACCGGTGGATCGCCTGGACTGGGGTGCCACCCTCGTCGTGGACGAACGACGCCCGCAGATTCGCGTGCCGGTCGAGCAGGGCCTGCCCGGCCACCCGCATGCGGGACGGGACGGCACCGCGCAGTTCGAGTGTCACCTGCACGGTGTACGAGTCGATCGTCTGATCGGCCAGCAGTGCGTGGAAGAGCAGTCCGGACTGCAGCGGCGACAGCGACCAGATGTCGGACAGCGCCGGGAAGCGCGATTCGATGCGGTCGATGGCGTCCTGGTCGAGGCTGACCAGTTCGAGGTCGGACGGGGTCACGCCGCCGGCGTCGGGGCGGGCCGCGTACGTCGTGAGCGCGGTGAGCGCCTGCACCCACAGTTCGGCGAGTTCCCGGACCTCGGCGACGGTGAGGACACCGGCCGCGTACGCCCAGGTGGCACGCAGCTGAGGCCGGTCCTCCACCTCGGTGGTGACCGCGTTGACGTCGATGGCCGAGGTGACCGGGGTGTCGAGGTCCTGCGCACGGTCCATGTCGACTTCACCGGTCGGCGTCCAGCCGGCGCGGGTGGCCGCCTCGGACAGGTCGGCGGCGAAGCGTCCCAGGTAGTTGAAGCTGATCTGAGGCAGCGAGCGGGCCGCGAGCAGCGGTGCGGTGTCGGCGTTGAGGTAACGCAGCATGCCGTACCCCATGCCGTGGTCCGGGATCGCGAGCAACTGTTCCTTGATCGCCTTGATCGCCGAGCCTGCGGCCTTGCCGCCGTCGAACGCGTCGTCGAGGTCGATACCCGACAGGTCGAGCCGCACGGGGAACATGGCCGTGAACCAGCCGACGGTGCGGCCCAGATCGGCGCCCGGCACGACCTGGTCTTCACGGCCGTGCCCCTCGAGGCTCACCAGTGTCCCGTCGACGGACCTGCCGTGCAGGGTGTGGCCGCGGGTGCGCCGCCACTGGGTGACCGCCATCGCCAGCGCGGTGAGCAGTCCGTCGTTCACGCTGCCGCGGATCGCCTCCGGCAGAGCCGTGAGGACGGCTTCGCTGACCTCGGCGGGCAGCTGCACCGTGACGCGGCCGACGGTCGCGTTGACGTCGATGTCGGGGTCGAGCGGACGGCTGCCGACGAGCGGGTCCTCGCAGTCGAGGATGCGCTGCCACAGGTCCAGTTCGCCTGCCCGGTTCGCCGCCTCGTCGACCAGGCCGTGCGCCCATCGGCGCATGGACGTGCCGACCTGGTCGAGGACCGGTTCCTGGCCTGCCGAGATCTGCGCCCACGCGGTCGCGAGGTCGGGGACGAGGATGCGCCACGACACACCGTCGACCACGAGGTGATGCGCAACCACGAGCAGGCGGCCGCCGGACTCCCCGGCGTCGAACCACACCACCTGGACCATGACCCCGGCCGCGGGATCGAGCCGGTCCAGCGCGGCGTCGAGTTCCGCGATCACCGACGCCGCGAACGCCCGGGTTCCCGGGGCCGTGGACACGGCGACCCGGCGGATCAGGTCCTGAGCGTCGACCGCACCGACCGGGCGAACGGCGAGGTGCGAGTCCTCGGCGGAGACGATCAGCTGCGCGCGCAGCATGTCGTGCCGGTCGAGGACGGCCTGGAACGTGGCGCTCAGGGGTTCGAGTTCGCGGAGGTTCGGCGGTGCGGTCAGCAGCGCGGACTGCGACATCCGGTTGAACTCGCCGCCCCGTTCGAGCAGCCACTTCGTGATCGGGGTGGTCGGCATGTCGCCGACTCCGCCACCCGGCAGTTCGTCGAGGACGACGACGTCGGCGGCGCCCACCCACGACGCCACCGCGGCGAGACCGGCAACGGTCTTGGCCTCGAACACGTCCCGCGGGGTGAGTACCACACCCGCCGCCTTCGCACGGGCCACCAACTGGATCGACATGATGCTGTCGCCGCCGAGGGCGAAGAACGAGTCCTCGACACCGGCGGATTCGAGACCGAGGACCTCGGCGAACAGTCCGGCGAGCACCTCTTCCATCTCCGACACCGGCGCGCGGCCCGCCGACACCCGGGCCCCGAAATCGGGCTCGGGCAGCGCGCGGCGATCCAGCTTGCCTGCGGGGGTGAGCGGCAACTCGTCGAGCACGATCAGCGCGGACGGCACCATGTACGGGGCGAGGAATCCGCCGACGAAATCGAGGACCGCCTCCGGGTCGAGTTCCGCGCCCGCCGTGGGGACGAGGTACCCGACGAGCCGGTTGGCGCCGGTGCTGCCCGTGTGTGCGGACACCACCGAACGGGCGACCCCCGGGAAACGCGTGAGGGCGGTCTCGATCTCGCCGAGTTCGATGCGGAACCCGCGGATCTTCACCTGGAAATCGCTGCGGCCCAGGTACTCGAGCTGGCCGGCACCGTTCCAGCGCGCCAGGTCACCGGTCCGGTACATGCGGGCTCCGAGGCCTCCGTACGGGTTGGCGACGAAACGCTCCGCTGTCGTGCCCGCCCGGTCCTTGTAGCCACGGGCCAGACCGGAACCGGTGACGTACAGTTCGCCGGTCACCCCGTTGGGCACCGGGTGCAGGCGTGAATCGAGCACCATCTCCCCGGTTCCCATCGGCGGACGGCCGATGGTGACACCCTCACCGGGAAGCATCGGTCCCGTCACGCTCGACACGACCGTCGCCTCGGTGGGGCCGTAGGCGTTGAACATCCGCCTGCCCCCGGTCACCCACTGCGTCACCAGCTCCGGCGGGCACACGTCGCCACCGGTGGCGACGCACTCGAGCTGGTCGAGGCCCGCGGGGTCCACGGACGCCATGGCCGCCGGGGTGATGAACGCGTGCGTGACCCGGCCCTCCCGGAGCACGTCGGCGAGTTCGGTGCCGCCGATGACGGACGCCGGCGCGATCACCATGGTCGCGCCGGAGCCGACCGCGAGCAGCAGTTCCAGGATCGAGGCGTCGAAGCTCGGCGACGAGAAATGCAGCGTGCGCGACCGCGGGGTGACCCCGAAGCGGACGCGTTCGTCGGTGGCGAAGTTCGCCAGGCCGCGATGGGTGACGACGACGCCCTTCGGGGTGCCGGTGGACCCGGACGTGTAGATCAGGTAGGCGGGGTTCTCCAGCGCGAGCGGGTGGGTCCGGTCGGCGTCGGTGACGACCGCGGCGGAGTGTGCGCTCACCTCGTCGTCGAATCCGGGTGCGTCGACCACGACGTAGGACGTGCAGTCCGGCAGCGTGGGACGGAACTCGGCGACGGTGAGCGCGAGCGCCGCACCGGAGTCGCTGAGCATGTGGACGATCCGGTCGGTCGGGTAGTTCGGGTCGACGGGGACGAACGCGGCGCCGGTCTTGGCGACCGCCCACAGCGACAGCACCGATTCCGGCGACCGCGCCAGCGCCAGCGCGACCACCGATTCCGGGCCGATACCGCGCCCGATCAGCAGGCGGGCGAGACGGTTCGACCGCTCGTCGAGTTCGCGGTAGGTCACTTCGCTGCCCTCGTAGGACAGCGCGGCCGCCTTGGGATCCACGGAGGCCGCGGCCGCGAGCAGTTCGGGCAGGGTCCGCGGTTCGGCGTCGGGCCCGTCCATCACCGGGGTGAGCGCCGCACGTTCGGACGCCACCATCAGGTCGATGTCGCCGACGGCCATGCCAGGCTCGGACGTCACCGCGTCGAAGATCCGCTGCAGGTAATCGGCGAAACCGGCGATCGTGGACGTGTCGAACAGACTCGACGCGTAGGTGAACGCCGCGGAGATCCCGGCGGGCTCCCCCGACACCCCGAACTCCTCGGTGAGCGTCAGTTGCAGGTCGAAGTTGGAGATGTCGGTGGCCAGGTCGAGACCGGTGACGGTCAACCCGGGCAGCTCCAGCCGCGGCCGCTCGTTGTTGCGGAACTCCAGCACCACCTGGAACAGCGGCGAATGCGATGTCGCGCGTTCGGGCGAGATCGCGTCGACCAGCCGCTCGAACGGCAGATCCGCATGGTGGAAGGCGTTCAGGTCGGTGTCGCGGACCGTGGACAGCAGGTCGGTGAACGTGCCGGCCGGTTCGACCGGGGTGCGCAGCACCAGGGTGTTGACGAACATGCCGACCATGTCGTCCAGGGCGGCGTCGCCACGGCCGGCGATGGGGGTGCCCACCGCCACGTCGTCCGTGTCACCCAGCCGGGCCAGCAGCACGGCCAGCGCGGCGTGCACGGCCATGAACACACTCGAATTGTGTTCGCGGGCAGTCGTGATCAACCGGCTGTGCACCTGCGGATCGATACTGAACGGGTGGATGCCGCCGCGCATCGACTGCTGTATCGGGCGGGGGTGGTCCGTCGGCAGCGCGAGCAGTTCCGGAAGCCCGGCGAGCGTGTGTGTCCAGTAGTCGAGCTGGGCGGCGAGCAGGCTGTCGGGGTCGTCGGCGTTGCCGAGGACCCGGTGCTGCCAGAGCGCGAAGTCGGCGTACTGCACGGGCAGGGCCGTCCAGTCCGGTGCCTGTCCCCCGGTGCGGGCCGCGTAGGCGGTCATCACGTCCCGGGCGAGCGGGGCCATGGAGAAGCCGTCCGCGCTGATGTGGTGGACGACGATGACGAGAACGTGCTCGCCGGGATCGGTGCGGAACAGGGCGGCGCGCACCGGCACCGACACCGTGACGTCGAACCCGTCGCCCGCCAGTCGCGAGATGTGCTCGGGCAGTTCCGCTTCCGTCGTCGCGATCGGTGACAGATCCGGCACCACGTCCTCGGTCGGCAGGATCACCTGGACGGGTTCGCCCTCCACCATCGGGAACCGGGTGCGCAACGACTCGTGCCGGTCCATCACGTCGGCGACGGCGTCCTGCATCGCGTCCTCGTCGAGGTCGCCCGTCAACCGCACCGCGAGCGCGATGTTGTAGGCCGGGGAGTCGAGGTCGAACTGGTTGATGAACCACATGCGCTTCTGCGCCAGCGAGACCGGCAGCCGGTCGGGACGCACCCCGGCCACCAGCGGCGGGCGTTCGGCGCCCTGCACGGCCTCGGATTCGATCCGGGTGGCCAGTGTCGCCACAGTCGGGGCGTCGAAGATCTCCCGCACCCCGATCCGGCTGCCCAGCGCGGCGTTGACCCGCGCCACCAGCCGGGTAGCCACCAGCGAGTTGCCGCCGAGGTCGAAGAAGCTGTCGTACACACCGATACGGGGCGCGTCGAGCAGATCCGCGAAGATCGACGCGAGGATCTCCTCGATCGGGTTGCGCGGAGTGACGAATTCTGCGGACGGGCTGAGGAATTCCGGCTCGGGCAGGGCACCCCGGTCCAGCTTGCCGGTGGCCCCGAGCGGGAACCGGTCGAGGACGATGATCCGGGTGGGCACCATGTAGGCGGGCAGCGCCTCCGCCGCTGCGTCGCGCACGACGGCGGTGTCGATGTCGGCGCCGGCCACGGGGATCACGTAGCCGACGAGGCTTTCGCCGGTGGCCTCGCTGCGGTGCACCGTCACGACGGCCTGCGCCACCGAAGGGTGCGCCAGCACGGCCGCCTCGACCTCGCCGAGTTCGATGCGCTGACCCCGGAGCTTGACCTGGAAGTCGCGGCGGCCGATGTACTCGACGTTGCCGTCGGCACGCCAGCGGACGACGTCGCCGGTGCGGTACATCCGCTGTCCCGGCTCGCCGAACGGGTTCGCCACGAACCGGTCCGACGTCAGATCGCTGCGACCGACGTAGCCGCGGGCCAGCTGGATGCCGGCCAGATACAGTTCGCCGTGCACCCCGACCGGCACCGGGTGCAGCCGGGAGTCGAGGACGTACAGCTGCGTGTTCCACACGGGCGCGCCGATCGGGACCGAGGCCCGGTCGCCCTCGGTGCACTCCCAGTAGGTGACGTCGACCGCGGCCTCCGTCGGGCCGTACAGGTTGTGCAGTGCCGCGGATCCGAAGTCCCGGAACGAGTCGGCGGTGGCGGGCGGGAGCGCCTCACCACTGCAGAACACCTGGCGCAGCGAACCGCAGAGTTCCGGTTCGGCGCCCGCGGTGAACACCGCCAGCATCGACGGCACGAAGTGCATGGTGGTGACCTGGTGGTCGGCGATGATGTGGGACAGGTACGTCGGGTCGCGGTGACCGTCCGGCGCAGCGAGGACGAGTCGCGCACCGACCTCGAGGGGCCAGAACAGTTCCCACACGGACACGTCGAACGTGACGGGCGTCTTCTGCAGCACCACGTCCGTGTGGTCCATCCGGTACGTGTCCTGCATCCACAGCAGCCGGTTCACGATCGCGCGGTGGCTGACCGCGACGCCCTTGGGCCGGCCCGTCGATCCGGATGTGTAGATCACGTAGGCGGTGGAATCGGGGTGGATCGGACCGCCCCGCTCGGCGTCGGTGATCGGGGTGCTCGGCCGCCGGGACAGGTTCAGGGTGTCGATCTCGATCGCGGTCGCACCGGCCGCGCTGTCGACGCCCTCGCACCGGTCGCGCGAGGAGGTGAGAACGCATGCGGGTTCGGCACTCTCGATCACGTAGGCGATTCGGGAGGCGGGATGGTCGGGGTCGAGCGGAACGTACGCTGCCCCGGTCTTCTCCACCGCGTAGATCGCGATCATCAGCTCGAGTGAACGGCGCAGGGCGACGGCGACCCGGGATTCGGGTCCGACGCCGCGGGCGAGGAGTTCGCGTGCCAGCCGGTTGGCGCGGGCATCGAATTCCGCGTACAGCAGTTCCTCTTCGGCGAACACCACTGCCACGGCGTCCGGGGTGCGGGCCACCTGCGCCTCGAACAGGCTGACCAGGGTCGCCGAGTCCGGTACGGCGACGTCGGTGTCGATCCACTGCTCGAGCATCCGGTGGGTCTCGTCCGCGCCGATCAGGTCGATGTCGCCGACCTTCGCGTCCGATCCGGCGGTGATGGTCTCGAGGAGGGTGACGAAGCGTTCCGCCAGCGCCGTCATCGTCGGCGGGTCGAACAGTTCCGACGCGTACGAGAATTGGACGTCGATCGCACCAGGGGCGCCGGATTGCTCGGTGTGCTCGGTGAGGATGACCTGGAGGTCGAATTTGGCGGCGCCGGTCTCGAGGGCCTCGACTTCCACGTCGAGCCCGGGCAGCTCGAGCCGCGTGTTCGCGAATCCCTGCAGCACCAGCATCACCTGGAACAGCGGTGAATGTGCCTCGGAGCGGGTCGGCTTCAGTTCGTCGACGAGCCGCTCGTAGGGCAGATCGGTGTTGCTGAACGCCTCCAGATCCACGGAGCGGGTGTGCGAGAGGATCTCGGGGAAGCTGCGATCGGGGTCGACGGTGGTGCGCAGGACGACGGTGTTGACGAACATGCCGACGACGTCGTCGAGTTGGCGTTCCCCACGACCGGAGACCGGGGACCCGATCGACACGTCGGACGACCCGCTCGACCGGGACAGCAGGACCGCGAGGGCGGCGTGCACCACCATGAACAGGCTGGCGTCGTTGGCGCCTGCGATGTCGAGCAGCGCGGCGTGGATCCGCGCCGGGATCGAGAAGTCGGCGGTGGCACCGATCATCGACTGCCGGGCCGGGCGCGGACGGTCGGTCGGCAGATCCATGACCTCGGGGGCGCCGTCGAGGGTGCGGGCCCAGAACGCCAGCTGCCGGGCGAGGAGGCTCGTCGGATCGTCGGGGGAACCGAGCAGCTCGCGCTGCCACACCGCGAAATCGGCGTACTGCACCTCGAGCGGCGCCCACTGCGGTGTGTCGCCGGCGGCGCGGGCGTGGTACGCCACCATCACGTCCCGGGTCAGCGGTGTCATCGACAGGCCGTCGGCGGCGATGTGGTGCACCACGAACACCAGCACGTGATGGTCGGTCGCGGTGCGGTAGAGCTCCGCCCGGATCGGCGGTTCGACGGTGACGTCGAAACCGGCTGCGGCGTCGGCGATCAGGCGGGATTCGAGCTCGTTCTCGGCCACCTCGACCGCGTCGAGGTGCGGGCTCACCTCCGCGACCGGCAGAACCACCTGGATGGGACCGTTGGGGGTGTTCGGGAACACCGTCCGCAGCGACTCGTGCCGGGTGAGGACGTCACTCACCGCCGTCCGCAGCGCCTCCACGTCGAGCGTGCCACGCAGCCGGATACCGACGGGAATGTTGTACGCGGGCGAGGCGGTGTCGAGCTGGTTGATGAACCACATCCGCTGCTGCGCCAACGACACCTGCACCGGACCGGACCCGGCCCGCGGCGCGAGCACGGGGCGGGCGGAGGTGCGGGGCCCGAGTGCGTCCACGCGGGCACTGAGCATCGCGACGCTGGGCGCCTCGAACAGATCGAGCACCCCGATCTCCGTGCTCAGGGCTGCGTTGACCCGGGACACCACGCGGGTCGCGACGAGGGAGTCGCCGCCCAGGTCGAAGAAGCTGTCGTCGACGCCGATGCGCTCGACTCCCAGAAGCGCCGCGAACACCTCCGCGATCTGCATCTCGGTGGGGGTCACCGGCGCCCGGTAGACGGTGGAGGTGGCCTCGAACTGCGGTTCGGGCAACGCCTTCCGGTCGAGTTTGCCCGCCGGTGTCAGCGGGACCTCGAGGAGCACCATCACCCGGGCGGGCACCATGTGCGCGGGCAGCGCGGCCGCGGCGTGTTCGAGGATGTCGCCGACGGCGATGTCGGCTCCGTCCTCGGGGAGCACGTACGTCACCAGCACCGTGTCGCCGGACGGTGCTGTCCGTCCGACCGTGGTCGCGAACGCCACACTCGGGTGCGAGCGGACGACGGCGTCGATCTCGCCGAGTTCGATGCGGAATCCGCGGATCTTCACCTGGAAGTCGGTGCGGCCCAGGTATTCCAGCTGACCGTCCGTGTTCCACCGCGCCAGGTCGCCGGTGCGGTACATCCGCTCGCCCGGCGCCCCGTGAGGGTCGGCGACGAACCGTTCGGCCGTCGAGATCGACCGATTGTGGTACCCGCGTGCCACACCGTCGCCGGTGATGTACAGCTCGCCGGGGACCCCTCTCGGGACGGGGTGCAAGCGCGAATCGAGCACCAGCAGACCGCAACCGCGGGACGGGCGGCCGATCGTCACCGGTTCGCCGACCGTCAACGGTCCGGCCACGCTCGCGACGACGGTGGCCTCGGTGGGACCGTAGGCGTTGAACATGACCCGCCCCGGCGCCCACTGCGCCACCAGCGCAGGAGGACAGCTCTCACCACCGGTGACGACGCACCGGATGTGGTCGAGCCCGGTGGGATCGACGGATGCCAGCGCGGCCGGGGTCACGAACGCGTGCGTCACCCGTTCACGACGCAACAGGTCCCCCAGTTCGGTGCCGCCGTACACCGTCGACGGTGCCACCACCATCGTGGCGCCGGCACCCACTGCGAGAAGCAGTTCCAGGATGGACGCGTCGAAACTCGGCGAGGAGAAGTGCAGGGTGCGGGCGCCGGCGGTGATCTCGAACCGCTGCCGCTCGTCCTCGGCGAAATTGGCCAGGCCGACGTGGGTGACGACGACACCCTTGGGTGTGCCGGTGGAGCCGGACGTGTAGATCAGGTAGGCCGGATCCGCGGTCCGCAGCGGCCGGAGACGGTCGGCGTCGGTGATCGCGCCGGCCGCGTGTTTCGCCAGGTCCCGGCCGAACGACGCATCGTCCATCACGAGCCACGAAGTGGCCTCGGGCAGCGACGACCGGTGCGCCGCCGCGGTGAGACCGACGACCGCACCGGAATCGGTGAGCATGTGCTCGATGCGATCGGCCGGATAGTTCGGGTCGACCGGGACGAACGCGGCCCCGGACTTCGCGACCGCCCAGGTGGCCAGCACCGACTCGATCGACCGCGCGATCGCGAGCGCCACAACCGAACCCGGTCCCACGCCGTGGCCGATCAGCATGCGGGCCAGACGGTCCGACTGCTCGTCGAGTTCGGGGTAAGTCAGGGTGCGCCCCTGGTAGACGAGGGCGTCCCCGTCGCCGCCCGCCTCCACGGCGCGCGCGAGCAGCGCGGGAAGCGTGCGGGGTTCCACCGACGGCTCGTCGCGGACCGGCGCGAGTTCCGCGTACTCGACGTGCTCGAGGAGGTCGACGTCCCCGATCGGTGCGGTGGGGTCCGCCGTCACCGCCTGCAGGATGCGGACGAAGCGCGCGGCGAGCGCCTCCGCGCTGTCACGGTCCCACACGTCCGTGGCGAACCGCAGCCGGCCGTTGATGCCGCCCGACTCCGATTCGGTAAGGGAGAACACGAGATCCAGCCCCAGCGCTCGGTGTTCGCGCTGGATCGGACTGACCGTCACGTTCCCGGACGAGTCGTGAGGATGGCCGCCGTCGGTGAATTCGAGCATCACCTGGAACAGCGGCGTGTGCGAGGGATCGGATTCGGCTCCTAGGGCGGCGACGAGATCGTCGAAGGGCAGCGCCGCATTCGCGAACGCGTCCCGGTCGGCGTCCCGGACCCGGCTCAGGTGGTCGACGAACGACGATGCAGTGTCCACCTGCGACCGCAGGACGGTCTTGTTGAAGAATGCACCGGCCTCCGGGTCGTCGGAGTCGGCCGCCTCGCGCCCGACGATCGGTGTTCCGATCACGACGTCGTCGGTGTCGCCCAGCCGGCCCAGCAGGACGGCCAGAGCCGCGTGCAGCGTCGTGAAGATCCCGGTGCCCGCCTCCTCGGCCCGCTGTGCCGCGCGCCTCTGCACGACGGCGTCGACGGCGAATCCGACGACCTCGCCCGCCCCGGCCCGCTCGGTCGGGCGCGGCCGGTCCAGCGGCAGTGCCGTCACCTCCGGCAGACCCGCCAACTCCCGCTTCCAGAACGCGAGCTGGGCCTCCCGCTCGAGGAACCGCGCGCCGAGGCGTCCGCTCTCGGCGTGAATGTCGGCGGTCCGCGTCTGCGGCTCGGCGGTGACGAACTCCTCGACCAGCTCCACGAACCTGCGGTGGTGGGCGCGCAACTCCTCCGAGCCGTACCGGTTGGGATTGCCGCGGAAATCGAGGAGCGTCTGGCCGTCACCGCTTTGATAGATGTTCACCAGCAGGTCGTCCACCGGGCCCGACGTCACGATGTGGTACTCGCCCGTGACCGTGCCCAGCGTGAACGCCTGATGGAACAGCATGACGTTCACCATCGGACCGGCGAGGCCCTCCGCGGTCCCGGCGAGTCCGGCATCGCGGCGGATGTCCTCGAGGCTGCACCGCTGATGGCGCAGCGCGCCCATCAGTTCGAGCTGCGTCCGCTGCACGAGCTCGGCCACCGTGTCCTCCGGGCGGACGGTGATCCGCAGCGGGGCGACGTTGACGAGCATGCCACCGGACCGCTGCAACGGCGCCGTGGTGCGCGCCGACACCGGCAGGTTGATGAGTACGTCCCGCTTGCCCGTCATGCGGGACAGATAGCAGGCGAACCCGGCGAGCAGCACAGCCGCCGACGTGGCGCCGACCCGCTGATCCGACTCTCCGAGGAAACCCAGTGCAGTTTCGGAGATCTTCGCGCTCTCGAGCCGGCTCTTCGCCGCCGCGGGGGCGTCGTGGGTGGCGAGCGTCGACCCGTGCTCGATGCCGACAATGCGTTCGGCCCAGTACAACCGGTCGTTCTCGAAGCGGCTCGACGCCCGGTACTTCTGGTCGAGTTCGTATAGTTCACGCAGGTCCAGCGCACGGTTCGGTTCCGGCTCGGTTCCCTCGACCGCCGCAGTGTACAGCGCCGCGATCCGGTTCACCATGGTCATACCGCTGTACCCGTCGAGTGCGACGTGGTGAATCCTGGTGTACCACAAGTAGTGCTGCTCACCGACTTGGAGGACGTTCATCTCGACGAGCCGGTCCCGGGTGAGCCGGAGCGGCGTCGCGTAATCCTCGTCGATCCACACCTGCGCGGCGGAAATCGGGTCGGGCTCGCCCCGGAAGTCGAGGAAGCCGATCGACGGATCGATGCTGAAATCGACCGCCTGGTAGGGCTCCCCGTCGACGTCCAGCAGTCGCAGGAACGGCGACTGGAACTCCTGACCGGCCCGGACCGCCGCGTCGCTCAACAGGTCCAGGTCGATCTCGCCCCGCAACTCGATGTACTGGGCGATGAACTTGGGAACCGTGGGGCTCAGTTGCTGGGCAAACCACATACTCCGTTGCACCGAGGAGAGCGGGAAGGCCCCTTCGGGAACGTTCACATCTTCGGCGCCGTTATTCGGCTGCGGCGAATTCACAGTCGTCATCTCGTTCCCCCAGCGGGTAGAAGACCTTGGATGCGCAAGTCCTGCGCGTGAGACGGACCAACCGACGCCGGTCTCCCACGCTGTACTGATCGTGCTGTACCTGTGGGCCCGGTGTGCGTCGAATCGTGATGTTCGTTTCGGAATCGCCGTCGACGGGCGACGGTCGGACCGGTCGAGCCGAGTGCGTCCTACACTCCCCCGCCTCTGTCCGAGGCTCAGCGGAAGCGTTCGGCCTCACGTGCGAGTTGCACGAGGTCGGCGCACAGGGACTCCACCTCATGGGCCGCCGCACCTTCGGCAACGGCTGTCGCCACGTCCTCGGCGGCACATCGAACCTGGAAAACCCGGTCGACCATGGCGGAGGCTTCCTCCGAGGTGAGCACCACCGCATCGGCGGGGATGCTCGTGCCCTTGACCTGGTTGCGCTGTTCGTACGCGCGCTGCCGGCAGGATTGGCGGCAGTACCGGCGGCGCCGCCCCATCCCCGTCTCGGCCACTTCCCGGCCGCACCACACACAGGAATCGGGTCTGCGGGAGGCGCCGGTCATGGTCAACCACCTTACTGCGCGGCGCCTCGAGGCCCGCCCGGTAAGATGTCGAGGTTGCATCTGCGCGGCGTGCGGGAACCAATCGGGAGGCCGTGGCGTTGTAGATGAGTGTGAACGCTTGGTTCTGGTCCAGGCGTACTCGCGCGGAGACGATCGAGGAGAGGACACAACCATGGCAGATCGCGTACTTCGAGGGAGTCGACTCGGAGCGGTGAGCTACGAGACCGACCGTGACCACGACCTCGCGCCCCGTCGGATGGCCAAGTACCGGTGCGACAACGGTGAGGTCTTCGACATTCCCTTCGCCGACGAAGCCGAGATTCCCGGTACGTGGCTGTGCCGTAACGGCCTCGAGGGAACCCTGGTCGAGGGGACTGCGCCCGAGGCCAAGAAGGTCAAGCCGCCGCGTACCCACTGGGACATGCTGCTCGAACGCCGTTCCAAGGAGGAACTGGAAGAGCTGCTGAAGGAGCGCCTCGACCTGCTGAAGGCGAAGCGCCGCGGAGCCTGACCCAGGCCACCGAACCGTACGAACGCCGTCTCGGCTCTGCCGGGGCGGCGTTCGCCGCGTCCGGGGAGGCTGCGACCCCCGCTTCGGCACGGACGGGGTGTTCGACACGGACAAGCTTCTGTTGGTCACTGGGCTGGTCACCGTCTCGACAGGACTCATCCAAGTACTCCGATCTGCTGAACGCGGGCGCGTTACATTCCGAGCACACAAAGCACCGAGCGTCACGCCCCGAACACGCAGTCGAAGAAACCACGTATGACCGACCTCTCGGGCTTCCGTACCATTTGAGAGGTAGGTCACATGACCGCTCTCAATCTACTATTCGGTACCGCGGAGTCAAGGGTTTGGTCTTCTCTTCGGGTCGATCTCACACCTGGGGTATGAAATCGGCACCCTGAAACCACGGTCGGTCGGGCGCCCACGATATTTCGGGTGGTCAACCGCTCGTTTCCACTACAACCGCTCACATTTCGTGGTATTCCCCCACCACCACCCAAACCAAACCTTCCGGTCTGTCGGGCGGCGGGCGGGTGCGATCAGCGCACCGAATGCGGCCGGTTCGCGCTGTCGTCGGGATCGCTGTCCCTGCCGGTGTCGGGCGCGGCGTGCCGTGGCCGGCGACGCGGACGCTCGAGGTGCGGTGCGATCGCGGCGAGAGCGTCCGGCGTCGTCATCGTCCAGTGCGTCGCGTCCACCGGATGCTCGTCGATGCCCCCGCGCACGAACTGGCCCCAGCAGGTCACCGGGTCCACGTGGAAACCGTCGTCGAGGGCGGCGGTGAAGAACACCAGATCGCCGTCGAACACCCTCGGCCGGTGTGCGTCGATCAGTTCGGGGGCCCGCAGCGCAGTTCCGTAGATCCGCTCGAGTTCCGGCGCGGTCAGTGCCGCCAGCGGCCCTCCGACGACCCGCAGCAACGCCGCCGCCCGCTCGGCGTCGAACTGCCCGTCCGGCGCGAGCTCGTCGAGCACACCGTCGTCCGGGAGGTCCAGGCCGACACCGCCGAGAAGATCCGCGGTGGTCGCGGAGTTCTCCACACTGCGGTCGAGCCCGACGTAGCTGTCGAGGAGCCCCAGCAGACGCACCTCCTCACCGGCATCCTGCAACTGCACCGCCATCTCGTGAGCGATGACCCCGCCCAGCGACCACCCCACCAGGTGGTACGGGCCGTGCGGCTGGATCGAACGGATCTCCCGGACGTAGCGGCCCGCGAAGTCGGTGATCGTCTCCAGATGCGGCTCGTCCTCGGTCAGCGCCGGCGACTGTAGCCCGTAGATCGGCCGGTCCTCGGTCAGCTCGCGGCTGAGGCCCGCGTAGCTCCACGCGAGCCCGATGAACGGATGCACGCAGAACAGCGGTTCCGCCGTCCCTCTCGACCGGATCGGGAGAAGCACGTCGAGTGACGCACCGGCACCGTCGACCCCGTCGTTCGTCCACTTCTGGATGCGCTGTCCCAGCGACTGCGGCGTGGGGTCGCTGAACATCCATTGCAACGGGAAGTCGATTCCCAACTCGGATCCGAGCGCGGGCGCGACCCGGGTGGCAATCAGCGAGTTGCCCCCGAGGTCGAAGAAGCTGTCCGTGACGCCGACGCGGTCGATGCCGAGCACGTCGGCGAACACCGCGGCGACGGCGCGCTCGGCCGCCGTCCGCGGGGCCTGATACTCGTCGGCCGCCGACCGGACCGCCGGTGCGGGCAGGGCCTGGCGGTCGAGTTTGCCGTTGACCGACAGCGGCAGGGTGTCCAGATGCACGACGTGCGCGGGGATCATGTACGACGGGACGCGGGCCGACAGGTGTGCGCGCACGTCGGACCAGTCGGCCGCGCGCCGCCCCACCAGGTATGCCACGAGGGCTTCCTCGCCGCGGTCGTCGCGGTGCACCACTACCACCGCCTGCATCACGTCCGAATGCGTCTCCAGCGCCGCCTCGATCTCCCCCAGCTCGATCCGCTGCCCCCGCAACTTCACCTGAAGATCGGTACGCCCCAGATATTCCAGAACCCCATCCGAGCGGCGACGCACAAGATCACCCGTCCTATACATCCGCCCACCAGCCACGTGCGGGTTCGCCACGAACCGATCCGCCGACAGATCCGCCCGATTCAGATACCCCCGCGCCAGCTGATCACCCGCCAGATACAACTCCCCCGCCACCCTGTTCGGCACCGGATGCAACCGGGAATCGAGCACATGCAACTGCGTGTTCCACACCGGACGCCCGATCGGCACCGTCAGTGTGTCCGCCGCACCAGTTTCCCAATGGGTGACGTCGACCGCGGCCTCCGTCGGACCGTACAGATTGTGCAGATCCGCACCACTGACCGCCCGGAACCGGGCCACCTGCTCCGGCGTCAGCGCCTCACCCGAACAGAACACCAACCGCAACGAATCACACTCCGCCGCAAGAGGTTCGGCAGTGAATACCGACAGCATCGACGGCACGAAGTGGGTGGTCGTCACGTGACGTTCCTGGACGAGCCCCGTCAGGTACCGCGGATCGCGGTGTCCGTCGGGTGCGGCGATCACCAGAGAGGCTCCCACCTGCAGCGGCCAGAACAGCTCCCACACCGACACGTCGAACGTCACCGGAGTCTTCTGCAGAACGACGTCCGCGCTGGTCAGGGTGTATTCGTGCTGCATCCACAGCAGGCGGTTCACGATCGCGCCATGAGTGACCGCGACGCCCTTCGGCCGGCCCGTCGACCCGGACGTGAAGATCACGTACGCCGTGTTCGCCGGGGACAGCGGCCGCAGCCGGTCCGCATCGGTGACGGGCGAGCTGGCGAAGCCGGAGACGTCCTCGGACGCGACGTCGATGACGGGGACCGATCCGCCGCCGGGGTGTCCGGCACCGCTGACCAGCACACATGCCGGCCGTGCGGTGTCGAGTACATACGCGGTCCGCTCGGCCGGATGGTCCGGATCCACCGGCAGGTACGCGCCACCCGCCTTCACCACGGCGTAAATCGCGACGAGCAGATCGATCGAACGGCGCATCGCGACCGCCACCACCGACTCGGGGCCGACGCCCTGCTCGACCAACCGGCGCGCCAGCCTGTTCACGCGGGCGTCGAAGTCGGCGTACGTCAATTCCTCCCGGTCGAAGACCACCGAGATCCGGTCGGGATCCGCCGCGACCCTCATGTCGAACAGCGACGCCAGGGTGCCGGCGAGCACATCGTGCGATGTCGCGTTGGTACCGGCGATCTGCTTCCGTTCGCCGCTGCCGAGGACGTCGATGTCGCCGACCGCGGTGTCCGGACTATCGGTGGCCGCCCGCAGAACCTGCAGGAACCGCTGCCCGAACACATACATGGACCGCTCGTCGAACAGGTCGGAGGCGTACGTGAGGCGGGCGGCGATCCCGTCCGGACCTCCCTCGGAGTCGAATTGCTCCATCAGGGTGAGCTGCAGATCGAACTTGGCAATGTCGACATCGAAGTCGACGCCGCTCACCGACAGGTCGCCCAGTTCCAGGGTCGCCTGGTCGAGGTTCTGGAACGTGAGCATCACCTGGAACAAGGGATGCCGCCCCGTGGACCGCGACGGATTGACGACCTCCACGAGGCGCTCGAACGGGACGTCCGCGTGGGAGAAGGCGGCGAGATCGGTCTCGCGCACGTCTGCGACCAGTTCGGCGAAAGACTTGCCTCCGTCGACCTGCTGGCGCAGGACCAGCGTGTTGACGAACATGCCGATCAGGTCGTCGAGTTCGCGTTCACCACGTCCCGCGACGGGGGTGCCGATGGCGATGTCACCGCTTCCGGAGAGTCGGCTCAGCAGCACCGCGAGCGCCGAGTGCACGAGCATGAACAGGGACGCGTTCGCGTCCCGCGCGGCGCCCAGGAGCGTGCCGTGCAGGTCGGCCGGCACGGCGAAGTCGACGGTGCCGCCCTGGTACGACGCGACCGCGGGACGCGGGCGGTCGGTGGGCAGGTCCAGCTGATCCGGTGCGCCCGCGAGGGTCTGCGTCCAGAACGCGAGTTGCCGGGCCGACACCGATTCGGGGTCGGTCTCGTCGCCGAGGAGTGCCCGCTGCCACAGTGCATAGTCGGCGTACTGCACCGGTAACGGAGCCCAGTCGGGGGTGGTGCCCGCCGACCGCGCCGCGTACGCCGTCATCACGTCGCGCACCATCGGCGCCATCGACCAGCCGTCGCCGGAGATGTGATGGACCACCAGGGCGAGAACGTGCTCCGCCGGGGACATGCGGAAGATCCGCACCCGCACCGGAACCTCCGTGGTGACGTCGAATCCGGTGGTCACCAGGGCGGCGATCAGAGCGGGCATCGTGGCCTCGTCCGTCGCGACGACGGACAGTGCGCCCCCTACCCGGTCGGTGGGCAGGATCACCTGGTGCGGACCGTCCGCGGAGTCCGGGTATACCGTCCGCAGCGACTCGTGCCTGCGGACGACGTCGGTGACCGCGTGCTGCAGTGCGTCGACGTCCAGCGCGCCCGACAGCCGGACCGCCGCGGGAATGTTGTGCACGGCGGAGTTCGGGTCGAACCTGTTGAGGAACCACATCCGTTGCTGCGCCGACGACAGCGGAATCCGTTCGGGACGCACTGCCGGCGTCAGCGTCGGGCGGGTGGGTGCGGTCGCGTCGATCGAATCCAGCAGTGCTGCAAGGGCGGCGACGGTGGGCGCCTCGAACAGGGTTCGAATCTCCACACGGCGCCCGAGTCGCTCGGACAGCCGGGCGACCACCCGGGTGGCGACGAGGGAGTTGCCACCCAGGTCGAAGAAGTTCGCGGCGGCGCCGACCTGTTCGACGCCGAGCACGTCGGCGAAGGCGGCGGCGACCGCTTCCTCGGTGGGTGTCGCGGGGGCGCGGTATTCGACTGTTGCCGAGGCGAAGTCGGGTGCGGGAAGGCCCTTGCGGTCGACTTTGCCGTTCGAGGTCAGGGGCAGTTGCGCGAGCACGACGAGGACGGCGGGAACCATGTAGTTCGGCACCGCGGCGCCGACCTCGGCCAGAACCGCGGCGGAGTCGACGGTGGCGCCGTCCTCGGGGACCACGTACGCGACCAGGGCGGTCCCGGTGTGTGGGTGCTGGTGGGCGATGACGACGGCCTGCCCCACCCCCGCGCTCGACACCAGTGCGGACTCGATCTCGCCGAGTTCGATGCGGAACCCGCGGACCTTCACCTGGAAGTCGGAGCGCTCGAGGTACTCGAGGACGCCCCTCCCGTCCCGGACGCGCCAGCGGACCACGTCACCGGTGCGGTAGAGCCGCGAACCGGGTGCGCCGAAGGGGTTGGCGACGAAGCGCTCGCCCGTCAGGTCGGCGCGCGCAACGTAGCCGCGGGCCAGCTGGTCGCCGGCCAGGTACAGCTCACCCGACACCCCGACGGGGACCGGGTTCAGCCGGGCATCCAGCACGAACACCTGTGTGTTCCACTCGGGTCCGCCGATGGGGACGGTGTCGACGTCGGTGGCGGTGTGTGTCCAGGCGGTCACGGACACGGCGGCCTCGGTGGGCCCGTACAGGTTGTGCAGTGCGACGGTGGCGAACCGGCGGCGGAAGCGGGCGGCGGTGTCGACGGGCAGCGCCTCGCCGATGCACAGCACCCGCCGCAGGGCCGGCTGCTCCCCCGCACCCGGGGTGGCCATGAAGGCCTCCAGCAGGGACGGCACGAAATGTGCTGTCGTGACGCGCTGCTGACGCATCAGGTCCGCCAGATAGGCCGGGTCGCGGTGACCGTCCGGGTGGGCGATGACGAGTCGGGCGCCCGAGGTCAGCGGCCAGAACAGTTCCCACACCGACAGGTCGAACGTGACGGGTGTCTTATGCACGACGGCGTCGGTGGTGTCGAGCGGGTATTCGTGCTGCTTCCAGCGGAGTTGGTTCGCGATGGCACCGTGTGTCACGGCGACACCCTTGGGTCTGCCGGTGGACCCGGACGTGAAGATCAGGTACGCCGTGTTCTCCGGCCGCAGCGGGGCGAGACGATGCGCATCGGTCACCGGTCCGCGTGGCGAGCCGGCGGGGTCGAGGGTGTCGATCTCGATGACCGGGACGGTCTCGGCGGCGAACCCGTCCGAGTATGTGGTGAGGATGCACACCGGGCGCGCAGTCTCGAGCACGTAGGCGAGTCGGTCGGCCGGATGGGCGAGATCGATCGGCAGGTACGCGCCGCCGGCTCGCAGCACCGCGTACATTCCGACCAGTAGTTCGATCGACCGGTTCATCGCCAGTCCCACCACGGTTTCCGGCCCCACCCCGCGATCGATCAGCAGGTGGGCGAGCCCGTCGACACGGCGGTCGAACTCCGCATACGTGAGTTCGGTGCCCTCGAAGACCACCGCGGCCTCGTCGGGAGTGCGCGCCACCTGGGCGGAGAACAGTTCGGCGAGGGTCGTCGGCGACAGATCGACGCCGGTGTCGTTGAATTCGGCGAGGACCGACTGCCGTTCGGGGCCGTCGAGCAGGTCGATGGCACCGACGGCCACGTCCGGATCCTGTACGACCGACTCGAGGACGCGGGTGAAGCGTTCCGCGAACGCCACCACGGTCGATTCGTCGAAGAGGTCGGTCGCGTACGTGAACTGGGCCTCGATCACGTCCGGGGCCCCGCCGGCGTCATGTTTCTCCGACAATGTCAGGTGCAGATCGAAGTTGGAGATCGTGTTCGGCACATCGAGTCCCTCGACGTGCAGCCCGGGAAGTTCGAGTGTGGTGGTGGCGAGGTTCTGGAACGAGAACGCGACCTGGAACAGCGGGTGGTGTGAGCGGGACCGGGCCGGGTTCAGCACGTCGACGAGGCGCTCGAACGGAATGTCGGAGTGCGCGAACGCACTCAGATCGGTAGAGCGTGCGTCGGCGAGGCTGTCCGCGAACGAACTCGCGAGGTCCACGTGGGTGCGCAGCACCAGGGTGTTCACGAACATGCCGACGAGTTCGTCGAGGGATTCCTCACCGCGGCCGGCGATGGGTGCGCCGACGGCGATGTCGGACTCGTTGCTCAGTCGCGCGAGCAGTACCGCGAGCGCGGTGTGCATCACCATGAACAGGGAGGTGTTCCGGCCGCGCGCGAGCGCCAGCAGGGCGCGGTGGGTGCCGGCGTCGACGGTGAACGGCACGTGCCCGCCCCGGTGCGACGCGACCGCGGGACGGGGACGGTCGGTCGGCAGGGGCAGCCGGTCCGGCAGACCCTCCAGGGCGCGGGTCCAGTACGCGATCTGAGCGGCGGCGACCGATTCGGGATCGGCCTCGTCGCCGAGGAGTTCCCGCTGCCACAGGCTGTAGTCGGCGTACTGCACCGGCAGCGGCGCCCAGCGGGGAACGTGTCCCTCGGCGCGGGCGGTGTAGGCGAGCATGACGTCGCGCGCCAGCGGGGCGAGTGACCAGCCGTCACCCGAGATGTGGTGGGCGACCATCACGAGCACGTAGTCGTCGGCGCCGACGCGGTACATCCGCGCTCGCAGGGGCACGTCCGCGGTCACGTCGAAGCCCGTCGTCACGAGTGCGAGCACCCGCTCGAGGATGTCGTCGGGGTGCGCCGCCACCGGTGTCAGGTCGGGCACCGCGTCCCCGGTGGGCACGATCACCTGGTGCGGACCGTCGGCGGAATCGGGATAGACGGTGCGCAGCGCCTCGTGCCGCCCGACGAGGTCGGCGATCGCGATCTGCATGGCACGCAGGTCCACCTCGCCCGACAGCCGGAGCGCGACCGGCAGGTTGTAGGCGGGCGATGCGGTGTCGAACTGGTTGATGAACCACATCCGCTGCTGGGCGAGCGAGAGCGGAATGTGTTCGGGCCGAGGCTTCGCCGTCAGCGCGGGGCGTCGCACACCGTGGGTGGTGGTCTCGATGATGCGTGCCGCGAGGGAGGCGACAGTCGGCGATTCGAACACTTCGCGGACACCGACGTGGACGTCGAGTGCCGCGTTGATCCGCGACACCACCTGCGTGGCGAGCAGCGAGTTGCCGCCGAGGTCGAAGAAGCTGTCGTGGATGCCGATCTCGGGCAACGCGAGGATGTCCGCGAAGATGCCGGCGACGATCACCTCCATCGGGTTCCGCGGTGCCTCGAATGTCGTGGCCGCGGCGGCGAAAATCGGCTCGGGTAGCGCTGCCCGGTCGAGCTTGCCTGCCGGGGTGAGCGGCAGGGCGTCGAGGAGGGTGACGGAGGCGGGAACCATGTAGGCGGGCAGGGTGCGCCCGACGAAGTTCGCGACCTCGACCCGGTCCACGTCCTCACCGGTGAACGGCAGCACGTACGCGACGAGGGAGGTCTCCCCGTTCGGGTGCTCGTACCCGATCGTGGTGGCGTACTCGATCTGGGGGTGTGCGGTGAGCGCGGCGTCGATCTCGCCGAGTTCGATGCGGAATCCGCGGATCTTCACCTGGTGGTCGGTGCGGCCGACGAAATCGAGGACGCGGTTCTCCCGCCACCGGACGAGGTCGCCGGTGCGGTACAGGAGGTCGCCGGGCTCGCCGTACGGGTCGGCGACGAAACGTTCGGCGGTCAGTCCCGGCCGTCCGAGGTAGCCGCGGGCGAGGCTCGGGCCTCCGACGTACAGTTCGCCCGGCACACCCACCGGCACGGGACGCAGCCGGCCGTCCAGCACGAGTGCCCGCACTCCGCGGCTCGGGCCGCCGATGGTGACCGGTTCACCGGCGCGGAGGGGTTCGGTGATGGACGACATGATCGTCGCCTCGCTGGGGCCGTACGCGTTGACCATGCGACGCCCCGGCGCCCAGCGCGCGACGAGTTCCGGCGGGCACACGTCACCGGCGACCACGACCACGGCGAGGTCGTCGAGCCCGTGATGATCCACCGACGCCAGCGCCGCCGGAGTGGAGAACGCATGGGTGACGTGCTCGGCGGCGAGCAGTTCCGCGAGTTCCGATCCGCCGTAGATCGTGGGCGGGGCGATGACCATGGTGGCTCCCGCCCCGAGTGCCATCAGCATCTCGAACACCGAGGCGTCGAAGCTCGGGGACGCGAAATGCAGTGTCCGCGAACGGGACGTGACACCGAGGAGCTCACGCTCGTCGGTCACCAGGTTCATCAGACCGCGATGTGTGACTGCGACCCCCTTGGGCCGGCCGGTGGATCCCGACGTGTAGATGACGTACGCCACCTGGTCGGACAGGATCGGCCGCATGCGGTCGCGGTTGGTGACCGGCAACCGGGATTCGTGGGTACAGCACACCTCGAGCGCCGGGTCGTCGAGGAGCATCCACCGGATCGAGTCCGGGAGAAGAGCCTGTTTCGCGGACACGGTGATCCCGACCATCGCCCCGGAGTCCTCCACCATGTGCAGGATGCGGTCCGCGGGATAGCCGGGGTCGACGGGCACGAACGCGGCACCGGTCTTGGCCACCGCCCACACGGCCACCACGGAGTCGAAGGACCGCGGCAGCGCCAGCGCGACCCGGGTTTCGGGTCCCACCCCCCTGTCGACGAGCAACCGGGCCAGCTGGTTCGACTGTTCGTCGAGGTCACGGTAGGTGAGGCTTTCCCCCTCGAAGACGACGGCGGCTCCGTCGGGTGCCGCGGCGACGGCGCCGGCCAGGATCTCGGGCAGCACCTGCACCGGTCGCGCGTCGGCGCCGCGCACCGGGGTGAGCGCCGCGTATTCCTCGTCGCCGAGGACCGGGATGTCGCCGATGGGCCGGTGGGGGTCGGCGACGACCGCCTCGAAGATCCGCTGCAGCCGGGTCGCGTACTCGGCGGCGGTGCTTTCGTCGAAAATGTCTGTCGCGTAGACCAGTTCGGCGTCGATTCCGGCTGCCTCGGCCGCGTCGTCGAGCCGCTCTATGAGCGTGAAGTGGAGGTCGAACTTCGCGATGCCGGCGTCGAGGGTGAGCGGTTCCACCGACAACCCCTCCAGTTCGAGTCGGTCGGCAGAGACCGCCTGCACGCCGAGCGCCACCTGGAACAGCGGGTGGTGCGAGGTGGAGCGGACCGGGCTCAGGACCTCTACC
Organism: Rhodococcus sp. NPDC127593; assembly: GCF_042671975.1. Classification (NCBI taxonomy): domain Bacteria; kingdom Bacillati; phylum Actinomycetota; class Actinomycetes; order Mycobacteriales; family Nocardiaceae; genus Rhodococcus; species Rhodococcus sp. NPDC127593. The sequence continues at coordinate 92,528 of NZ_JBHXWI010000016.1, forward strand.
AGCCGCTCGAACGGCAGATCCGCGTGGGCGAACGCCTCGAGGTCGACGTCCCGGGCCTGCTCGAGCAGCGACACGAACGACGCTCCCGGGTCCAGCGTCGTGCGCAACACGAGGGTGTTGACGAACATGCCGATGATGTCGTCGAGCTCCACCCGGCCGCGGCCGGCAATGGCCGTGCCGACGGTGATGTCGGAGGTGGTGCTGAGCCGGCCCAGCAGGACGCTGAGCGCGGCGTGGGCGACCATGAAGATGCTGGCGCCGTGCGTGCGTGCCAGCTCGGCCAGGGCCCGGTGCGTGTCGGCGTCCAGGGCGAAACGGGTTGCCGCACCCCGATGCGACGGAACGGCCGGCCTGCCCCGGTCGCCCGGCAGGTACAGCTGGTCCGGGACACCGGCGAGTGTCCGGGTCCAATACTCGAGTTGCGCGGCGGCGAGGCTGCCCGGGTCGGACTCGGCGCCGAGCACCTCCCGCTGCCACAGCGCGTAGTCGGCGTACTGCACCGGCAGCGGCGCCCAGGTGGGCACCTGGCCTGCCGCGCGGCTCGCGTACGCGATCATCACGTCCCGGATCAGCGGTTCCATGGACACGCCGTCGGCGGAGATGTGATGGACGACGAGTGCGAGCACGTGCTCGGCGTCGCCGAGCGAGTACACCTTCACCCGCAGTGGCACGGCCTGGGAGACGTCGAAGCCGGTCAGCAGGAACTGCTGGAGATCCGCGCGCAGCCCGGTCTCGCTCACGCGGACCGGTGCGACGTCGGGGGTGAACTCTCCGGGCTCGAGGATCACCTGGTGCGGTCCGCCCCGGGAATCGGGGAAGACGGTCCGCAGCGGTTCGTGCCGGGTGATCAGATCGTCGATCGCGGCGGCCAGAGCCGCAATGTCCAGCGGTCCGGTCAGCCGGACGGCCGCGGGCAGGTTGTACGTCGCCGACGAGGTGTCGAATTGGTTGAGGAACCACATCCGCTGCTGTGCGAGTGACAGCGGGATCCGGTCGGGACGCGGCTGCGGCACGAGGGCTGGTGCGGCGGAAGCGCCGTCGCCGGCCCTGGACATACGCGGCGCCAGCGAATCTGCCAGCGCGAGGACGGTCGGGGCTTCGAAGATGTCACGCACCGTGACCCGGATGTCGAGTAGGGCGCCCACCCGGGCGGTCACCCGCGTCGCGGAGAGCGAGTTACCACCTGCATCGAAGAAATCCGTGTCGAGACCGATGTCCGTACCGCCCAGCACTTCGGCAAACGCGTCCGCGATCGACCGCTCCAGTGCGTTCCGCGGCGCCCGGTACACGATCTCCTTGACTGCCGCGCCGAAGTCCGGCGCGGGCAGGGCGCCCCGGTCGAGTTTGCCATTCGGGGTCAGAGGGATGGTGTCCAGGAACACCAGCGCCGCCGGAACCATGTACCCCGGCAATGCCTGACGCAGGAACGCGAGCAGAGCTGCCGAATCACGGTCGGCGCCCTCACCGACGAGCACGTGCGATGCCAGTCGTGTTTCCGATGGAGACTTGTAGCCGAGGGTGGCAGCGAATTCGACATCGGGATGTGCGTTGAGGGCGGCATCGATCTCGCCGAGTTCGATACGAAGTCCACGGACCTTGACCTGGTGGTCGGAGCGGCCGAGGTATTCGATCGCATGTCCGGGAAGAGTTCCATCGGTCATGCTGCCGGTCACACCGGAATGCACTGCGCGCCAGCGCACTATGTCACCGGTGCGGTACATCCGGGCACCCGCGGCGTCGAACGGACTGGCCACGAATCGGTTTGCCGTGAGCGCGGCACGCTTGTGATATCCGCGGGCCAGAGCCGGTCCCAGCAGGTACAACTCTCCCACGACACCGACCGGCACGGGCCTCAACCTCGAATCGAGAACCACGGCGGCGACGCCGGGCAGCGGCCCGCCGATGGTGATGTCTCCGCCCGGGTCGAGCACCGAGCTGAACGTGGCGCCCACCGTCACTTCGGTGGGACCGTACCCGTTGACGAGTTCGATCCGGTCAGCCCATCGCGCCACCGTCTCCGGTGGGCAGGCGTCGCCGCCGACGACGATCGACCGTAGATCGTCCAGTCCCTCCGGGTCGACCGACGCCAGAGCGGCATTCGTGATGGTCATGTGCGTGACGCGCTCGGACTGCAGCACCTCGTGCAGCTCTGTGCCGCCGTACACACCGGGCGGACAGACCACCAGCGCGGCCCCGGAAGTGTGGGCCAGGAGCAGTTCGAGGACGGACAGGTCGAACGTCGGGGACGCGAGGTGCGCGACCCGGGACTCCGCGGTGGCCCGCACTGCGGTGGTATACGCGCCGGCGAGATTCGCGAGACCGCGGTGGGAGACCACGACGCCCTTGGGCAGTCCCGTCGAACCCGACGTGTAGATGAGATAGGCGGGATGATCGACGTGCAGAGCGGATGTGCGGTCCGCGTCCCCGACCGGCTCCGTGCTCGCCGAGGACAATTCGCGGAGCACCTCCGGGTCGTCGAACACGAGCCAGTCGGTCACACCCGGGAGGTGTTCGGCGAACTCGGCGCGGGTGACACCGACGACGACTCCCGAATCCCGCAGAATGTGCGCGATGCGGTCCACCGGATGCGCGGGGTCGATCGGAACATAGGCCGCACCGGTCTTGGCAGCGGCCCACACGCACAGCACCGACTCGACGGAGCGCGGCAATGCCACTGCGACGTAGGTTTCCGGGCCGACGCCCATCCCGATGAGTGCACGTGCCAGCTGCGTCGATCGCCGGTCCAATTCGCGGTAGTCGACCGAGACACCGTCGAAGACGAGCGCAGTCGAATCCGGATACCGTTCCGCCGTCGCGACGAGCAGCTCCGGAAGGGTGGCGTTCGCGAGAGGCGGCCCGCCCCACACCGGTGCGAGGGACTGTTGCTCGGCGGCACCCAGGATGGCGATATCGCCGACGGCGATGTCGGCGGCGGCAGCGACCGCCTCGAGGATCCGCAGGAATCGGTCCGCGAATCCCGCGACCGTGGCGCGTTCGAATAGTTCCGATGCGAACGTGAAGGCACCGGAGATCCCGTGGTGGTGTCCGGCGTCGTCCACGGTTTCGGCGAGCGCCAGATCCAGATCGAACTTCGCGATGTGGGGATCGAAGTCGACGGCCTCCACCACCAACTGCGTCAGTTCCAGCTTCACCGGTCGCAGGTTCTGGAAGGCGAACATCACCTGGAACAGCGGGTGCCGATCGGACGACCGGGTGGGACGCAGGATCTCGACGAGCCGGTCGAAGGGAACCTCTGTGTCCTGGAACGCCGTGAGATCGACATCGCGCACCTGTTCCAGGAGAGCGCCGAAACTCTCGCCGGGGTGAAGCCGTGTGCGCAAGGCCAGGGTGTTCACGAACATTCCGACGAGCGGGTCGAGTCCCTCGTCGCCGCGGCCGGCGACGGGTGTGCCGATCACGATGTCCGTGCTGCCGCTGAGCCTGTGCAGGAGCGTCGCGAACGCAGCATGAACGACCATGAACAGCGTGGTGCCGCCCTTCTGGGCGCGCTCGACCAGCCCCCGGTGGGTGTCGGCACCGATCACGAAGTCCACCCGTTCGCCGCGGTGCGACGCTACCGCGGGACGAGGGTGGTCCGTAGGCAGATCGATTGCCTCGGGTGCACCGTCCAGAGCCGCACGCCAACGCTCGATCTGCTTGGCGGACAGACTGTCCGGATCGTCCTCGGCGCCGAGCAGTTCCCGCTGCCAGACACTGTAGTCGGCGTACTGGACGGGTAGCGGCTCCCAGGACGGCGCCAGCCCTTCCACTCGGGATGCATATGCGGCCATCACGTCGGCGGCGAGCGGACCGAACGACCATCCGTCTGCAGCGATGTGGTGCGCGACGAGCAGCAGCACATGTTCGGAACGGTTCTCCCGGAACAGGTGGATTCGGAACGGGATCTCCCCGGTCACGTCGAAACCGGCGGCCGCGTACTCGGCGATCCGGAGCATCAGCTGGTCCGGCGCGGTTCGGATCGGTGTGAGATCGAACTCTGCCGCGGCGGCCGGCAGGACCTCCTGATGCGCACCGTCCGCCGAACCCGGATACACGGTCCGCAACGACTCGTGACGTTCGAGAACGTCACCGAGCGCTGCACGCAAGGCCGGGAGGTCGATCCGGCCCGACATCCGCAGTGCGAGTGGGATGTTGTACGCAGAGGACGAAGGATCGAACTGGTTGAGGAACCAGATCCGCTGCTGCGCCAGCGACAACGGGATCCGTCCCGGACGCTCGCGCCGCGTCAGCGCGGGCCGCCCCGAGGGCGCGTCCGGCCCCGACGTGGCCACTGCGGACACCAGTTGACGCACAGTGGGGTTGTCGAACAGTGTGCGAACGGAGACACGGGTGCCGAACGCCGAACCGACCCGGGAAACCACCTGGGTGGCGGACAACGAGTTGCCACCGAGAGCGAAGAAGTTGTCGTCCACACCGATACGTGATTCGCCCAGCACATCCGCGAACGCTGCGGCGACGGCGAGCTCGTCCGCCGTGTTCGGTGCGGTGAATCGGGTGTGGCTCGCGAACACGGGTTCGGGGAGGGCGCGGCGGTCGAGCTTGCCCGCCGGTGTCAGCGGGATCGAGTCGAGAACCATGATCGAACCGGGGACCATGTGCGCAGGCAACGCCCCGCCGACGAATGCGGTCAGGTCGTCGACGTCGACGTCGTTCCCCGACGCAGCACAGACATAGGTGACCAGTGCTGTGACGCCGGATTCGGTGTCGTGCGCGACGGTCGCGGCGAATCCGACCGCAGGATGCGCTCGGAACACGGAGTCGATCTCACCGAGTTCCACTCGGAATCCGCGAATCTTCACTTGGAAGTCGCTGCGCCCGACGTATTCGATGACGTACGTCCCGGTGCGGGACTCGACCCACCGGACGAGGTCGCCGGTGCGGTACATCCGCCGGCCGGGTGCGCCGTGGGGGTTCGCGACGAAACGCTCCGCGGTGAGACCGAGGCGCTGGTGGTAGCCGCGGGCAAGCGCTGGTCCCGACACGTACAGCTCCCCCGGCACACCGGGGGGCACGGGATGCAGCCGCGCATCGAGGACGAACGCCTCGACACCGCGCACAGGGCCGCCGATGGTCATCCGCTCGCCGACCATCAGCGGTCCACTCTGCGTCACCATCATCGAGGACTCGGTCGGCCCGTAGCCGTTGAACAGTGCCCGCCCCGGTACCCAACGCTCGGCGAGGTCGGCCCCCCAGGCCTCTCCGCCGACGACGATGACGGCGAGTTCATCGAGTCCCGTGGGATCGACGGACGCCAACGCGGCCGGGGTGATGAAGGCGTGCGTGACTCTCTGCTCGCCCAGGAGTTCGGCGAGCTCCGTACCGCCGTACACCGAGTGGGGAACGACTACCATCGTCGCGCCCCCGCAGAAGGCCATCAGATACTCGAACACGGAGGCGTCGAAACTGGGTGATGCGAAGTGCAGGGTCCGGGCGTCGGCGGTGAGTTCGTACTCGTCGGCCAGCTCCGTCAGGAGGTTCGCGAGCCCCGAATGTGTGACGGCGACGCCCTTGGGCAGTCCGGTGGATCCGGACGTGTAGATGAGGTAGGCGAGTTGGTCCGCGTGCATCCGTCCGAGGCGATCGGCCGCTGTCATCGCCGCCGGGGAATGGGACGCCACCAGCGCAGCGTGGTCGGGATCGTCCATCACCAGCCACTGCGTCGAGTCGGGCAATCCGCCGCGGAACTCGATCGTCGTGAGGCCGAGCGCGGCTCCCGAATCGCCGAGCATGTGTGCGATCCGTTCGGCCGGGTAGCTCGGGTCCACCGGCACGAACGCGGCACCTGTCTTGGCAACGGCCCAGACGGCGAGCACCGATTCGATCGAGCGGGCCAGCGCGACGGCCACGAACGTCTCGGGGCCGGCTCCGGCCTCGATCAATTCGCGCGCCCAGAGGTTGGATCGCCGGTCCAGTTCTCCGTAGGTCATCGAACGGCCGCCGAAGACGAGCGCAGTCGCGGACGGGTCGGCCGCCGACTCGGCCAGGACTTCGGGCAGCAGTCGAGTAGGTCGACTCGGTGCCCCGCGAACCGGTGCCAGGCGGGCCCTCTCGGCCTCGTCGAGGAGATTCACGTCGCCGACCACCGTGGTGGGGTCTGCGATCACCGTTTCGAAGATTCTCACGAGCTGCACCGCGTACCGGCGCACAGTAACGTCGTCGAACAAGTCTGCGGCGTAGGTGAACTCGGCGCGCATACCCGACGGAACGCCCGCGGGGTCGATGGTCTCTCCCAATGTCAGCTGCAGGTCGAATTTCGCGACGCGCGCGTCGATGTCCTCGACACGCACCCGGAGTCCGGGGAGTTCGATGTCGTCGAGTGCCGTCGGCTGCATCGACAGCGCAGTCTGGATGAGCGGGTGATGCGCGGACGTCCGCACGGGGTCGAGAACGTCGACGAGACGCTCGAAGGGGAGGTCCGCGTGGCCGAATGCCCCGATGTCGCCGTCGCGCACCCGCGTCAGCAACTCCGCGAACGTCTCGGCGCCCTCGATGCGCGTGCGGAGCACGAGCGTGTTGACGAACATTCCGACCAGGTTGTCGAGAACGCGTTCGCCACGTCCGGCGATCGGCGCTCCGACGGCGATATCGTCCGACGCGGACAAGCGGGCCAACAGGAGCGCGAAGGCAGCGTGCGCCACCATGAAGACCGTGGCTCCGTGTTCGCGCGCCAACCGCTCGATGCCGCTGTGGATCTCGGGGGTGATGGTGAAGCCCACGGATCCCCCGGCGTAGGACTGCTCGGTCCGGCGTGGGCGGTCGAAGGGGAGTTTCAGCTCGTCTGGGAGTCCGTCGAGCGTCCGCGTCCAGTACTCGAGTTGGCGTCGGGCGAGGGACTCCGGCTCGTCCTCGCTGCCGAGAACCGCCCTGTGCCACAGACTGTAGTCGGCGTACTGGACCGCGAGCGGAATCCACTCCGGACTGCGGGACTCTGCTCGGGCCGCGTACGCGGTCATGACATCCCCGCCGAGAGGTCCGAACGACCAACCGTCGGCGGCGATGTGATGCAGCGTGATCGCCAGGACATGGTCGCCGGGACCGGTACGGAACAGCGTGGCCCGTACCGGCAATTCCTCGGACACGTCGAATCCGCGGGACGCGAACGCGACCATCCGGGAATCGAGCTCGCCCTCCGGTACGTCCACGACCTCGAGGGGCATCGAGAGATCCGCCGCGGACACGACGACCTGAGCGGGTCCGTCCTCGGTGTCGGGGAAAACGGTACGAAGCGACTCGTGACGTCCGACGACGTCGTCGAGTGCCTGCGACAACGCTGCGACATCGAGAGCACCGGACATGCGGACCGCGAGCGGCAGGTTGTACGCGGGCGAGGCCGGGTCGAACTGGTTGATGAACCACATCCGCTGCTGCGCCGGTGACAGCGGTATCCGGGCCGGTCGCTGCACCGCGGACAGCACCGGGCGCGCGCCTCCTGCGGCCGTGGGCTCGGCGAGGCGAAGAGCCAACTCGGCGACCGTGGGCGCGGTGAACACATCGCGCACAGACAGTCCGGTGCCCGACGACTCACCGAGCCGCGCCGCCACTCGTGTGACGGAGAGCGAGTTGCCGCCGAGGTCGAAGAAGTTGTCGTGCGCACCGACCCGGCCCGAACCGAGCACGTCCGCGAACACTGCCGCGACCGTGCGCTCGGCCGCATTTCGCGGTGCGATGTACTCGGTGGCAACGTGGAATTCAGGGTCGGGCAACTCCTTGCGATCGAGCTTCCCGCTGGTGTTCAGCGGGAACTCGTCGAGCACTGTGATCGCGGACGGCACCATGTACGACGGCAGGGATTCCGAAGCCTGTCGGCGAAGCTCCGCACCGTCCAGCTCGCCTCCGGGTGTACCGACGACGTACGCGACCAGATGATCGCCGACGGTGGTGTCGGAGTACACCGACACGACGGCCCCGGTGACCGCCGGGTGCGACCGGAGCACTGTCTCGATCTCGCCGAGTTCGATGCGCTGACCACGGAACTTCACCTGGAAGTCGGTACGTCCGATGTAGACGAGCGCTCCCGCCGACGTCCATCGCACGAGGTCGCCGGTGCGGTACATGCGCTCACCCGTGCGTCCGAACGGGTTCGCGACGAATCGATCGGAAGTGAGATCGACGCGGCCGAGGTATCCGCGTGCGAGCTGAGCACCGCCGAGGTAGAGCTCCCCCGGAACACCGACGGGAACCGGGTGCAGCCGGGAATCGAGCACGTAGGCCTGGGTATTCCATTCCGGCACACCGATCGGCACGTTCGTGGTGTCGGCTTCACCGGTCTTCCAGTACGTCACCGACACTGCGGCCTCGGTGGGCCCGTACAGGTTGTGCAGTCCGGCCGCGGAGAGTTCCCGGAAACGCTGGACGGTCGCGGGCGGCAGCGCTTCGCCGATGACGAACACATGCCGCAGCGAACGGCACGACCCCACGGCGGCGGCAGCGACGAACACGTCGAGCATGGACGGCACGAAATCGGTGACCGTCACCGAACGCTCGTCGATGACCCGAGTCAGATAGGCAGGCTCTCGATGCCCGTCCGGAGTGGCCAGCACCATCGTGGCACCCACCTGCAGGGGCCAGAAGTAACCCCACAACGACACGTCGAACGTGGTTGCGGTCTTCTGCAACCACACATCCCGATCGGTGAGTGTGTACTCCGACTGCATCCAGAGCAGTTGATTCACGATGGCCGCATGCGGTACCGCGACTCCCTTGGGCTTGCCGGTGGAGCCGGACGTGTAGATGACGTACGCAGGGTGTGCAGGCCGCAACGGTTCGATACGTTCGGCGTCGGTCAACGGCGCCGTGGAGACACCCGAAAGGTCGAGAGTGTCGAGGTCCGCCACGGGGATCCCGTTCGGCAGGTCCGGTCGGTCGGCCGAGGTGGTCAGTACGCACACCGGCTGTGCCGACCCGAGCACGTAACTCGTTCGCTCTGCCGGGTGATCGGGATCGACCGGCACGTATGCACCACCGGCCTTGAGTACGGCGTAGATTCCGACGACCAGTTCCAGCGACCGCCGCATCACCACGGCCACTCGGGTTTCGGGGGCCACACCCAGTGCGATCAGATGCCGGGCAAGCTGGTTCGCGCGCGCATCGAGGGCTGCGTACGTCAGTACGTCACCGTCGAAATCGACGGCAACAGCATCGGGTGTACGCGCCGCCTGCGCCTCGAACGACGTCAGCAGCGTCGACTCCGGCACGTGGTGGTCGGTGGCGTTCCACTCGTGCATCACCCGCGCGTACTCGCCCGGGATGAATCCGGTGACCTCGGCTACCGCGGCGGAGGGCTCTGCGATCAACGCACGGATGACCGAATCGAGCCGCGCCGCAATCAGCTTCGCCTCGTCGCTCTCGAAGGTGTCCGGCAGGTAGGCAACCCCGAGCCGCAGGGTGTCGTCGACCTGGGCCATCAGGCTCAATGGGTAGTGGGTGACACTGTGCACCTCGACCGAGTCCACGCGCATACCGGCGATGTCGGTCTGCGCCTGCAGCGCCGCCTGATCCACGGGGTACGACTCGAAGACGGTGAGCGTGTCGAACAGCACCCCGACCCCCGCCTCGGCCTGGATTTCCGTCAGGCCGAGATAGTGGTGATCGAGCAAATCGGCCTGCTGCCCCTGCACCCGTGCCAGCAACCCGGCCACCGACTCGTCGGCGTCGATTCGTACCCGGACGGGGACGGTGTTGATGAAGAGCCCGACCATCGATTCGATCCCGGGGATGTGCGGGGGGCGGCCCGAGACGGTGGCGCCGAATACGACGTCGTCCCGTCCGGTAAGTCGCCTGAGCAGCAGGGCCCACGCAGTCTGGATCACCGTGTTCGGCGTGACGCCGTGCTGTCGGGCGAACGCCAGCAGCTCGGCGGTGTCCGCCTCGGAAAAGTGGATCGGAACTTCCTCCGGGTCCACCGTCACGGTGCCGCCGGTGCGGGCAGGCGCGAGCAGAGTCGGCTCGTCGAGGCCATCCAACGCGTGCGCCCACGCGGCCCGCGAGGCGGAGGGGTCTCGGCGGGCCAGCCAGTCGAGGTATTCCCGGTACGGCCGCACCGCCGGGAGCGCGGACTGATCGCCCGCGGTCGCGTAGAGCACCAGCAGGTCCTGGACGATCAGCGGGATGGACCATCCGTCGAGGAGGATGTGGTGGTTGGTCATCGCCAACTCGTACCGCCCGGCGCCCGTGCGCACGAGCAGCAGACGCAGCAGCGGCGCGTCGGACAAGTCGAACGGGGCGGTCCGGTTCTCTGCGACCAGCGCCTCGAGTTCCCTTTCCCCGAAATCACTCTCACGGCCCGACAGGTCTACCACGGTCAGTGGGACCTCCACCCCGCGGAGGGGGATCTGCGCCGTGACGTCGCCGTCCTGCACGAACACCACCCGCAGGTTGGAATACCGCTCCAGGAGCGCAGCGGCGGCGGCCCGCATCCGATCCGCCGACACGTCGCCGAGCAGGGTCATCCGCAGCTGAGAATGGTAGACATCGACACTGTGCTCGGCGGCCAACAGCGAATGGAAATGGAAACCGGCCTGCAGCGGCGACAGCGCCCACACATCCTCGAGGGTCGGGTACGCCCGCTCCCAGACCTCGATCTGGGACTGGGTGAGCGCCACCGTACCGACGTCCGACGGGGTCAGTCCCCCACCGGATCCGGCGACGACGTGCTCGATCTGTGAGACGAGCGCCTGCTGCCACAGATCGACGAGTTCGCGAACGTCGTCGGCTGCGAGCAGTTCACCGGCGAACCGCACTGAAGCACCGAGTCGCGGTCCGGCATCGGTATCCGTCACTCCGACATTGATCTCGATCACTGCGGAAGCGCTCATCTCCGGATCGGTGTCACCCGAGAAGACGCGCGACGACGCAAGATCCGGCACCCAGCCGATCTCACGCATCTCCGGGGACAGATCGCCCATCCCGGTCTTTCCGAGGTAGTTGAAGACGACCTGGGGCGGGTCGAATCCCGCGAGAACGGTTGCCGTCGCCGGATTGATGTATCGCAGCAGTCCGTACCCGACGCCCCGGTCGGGGACCGCCAGAAGTTGCTCTTTCACCGCCTTGATCGCGGCGCCGGCCGACGCGCCGCCGACGAGTGCGTCCTGTGTGTCCACTCCGTCCAGGGCGAGCCGAACCGGATACACGCTGGTGAACCAGCCGACGGTTCGAGACAGATCGGCGCCCGGCACGACCGACTCCTCGCGGCCGTGACCCTCGAGGGTGACGTATGCAGAAGCGGCGGGCACCCCGCGCGCACGGCGCCACTCGGTGAGGGCCACCGCGAAGCCGGCAAGCAGCGAATCACCGACCGAGCACCGGAATGCCTCCGGCACGCGGGCCAGCAGCGTGCCCGTGATCTCGGTGGACAGCTCGACGTGCAGCTCCTGCGTGGTCGAGGTCCGGTCCCGCACCGGATCGAGAGCCCTGTCGCCGAGGAGCGGGTCCGGAGCGTCGACAACGCTTCGCCAGTAGTCGAACTGCGCGAGGGCGGACGGCTGACGGGCAGCCTCCGACAACCCGTGCGACCACCGCCGCAACGACGTGCCGACCTCCGGCAGGTTCGGAGCGTGACCGGCTGCGACGGCACCTCCCGCCGCAACGAGGTCCGGCACGAGGATCCGCCAGGACACACCGTCGACGACCAGGTGATGAGCAACCACGAGGAGCCGCCCGGGCCGGGTCGCACCGCAGTCCAACCAGACGAACTGCGTGAGCACCGGGGTCTCGAAGTCGAACCGGTCGGCCGCGGCGGAGAGTTCGCGGTCGATCAGCGCATCGAAGGCTTCGTCGCCGAGGTCGGGATCCACCGGCACCGTCGTGACCAGTCGATCGGCGTCGACGGCACCGGCGGGCAACACCGAGTGACGCACGTCGGCACCGTCGCGGACCAGTCGGGACCGCAGCGCGTCGTGCCTGTCGAGTACCGCCTGCACCGTTGCCACGATGTCCGATCGCTCGATCCCGGTCGGCAGCGTGAGTAGCACGGACTGCGAATACCGGCCCACCGGACCCGACCGGTCGAGCAGCGATCGGACAACCGGGGTCAGCTCGACGTTCCCCACGCCGCCACCCGCCAGTTCGGCGAGCGCGAGCCGGTCCGCCGACGCGACGGTAGCCACTTCGGCGAGCGCGGCAATGCTCTTGCGCTCGAACACGTCCCGTGGGGTGAAGACGATCCCCGCGGCCTTGGCTCGCGACACCAGCTGGATCGACACGATGCTGTCGCCGCCGAGAGCGAAGAACGAGTCGTTCACCCCCAGGTCTTCGACGCCGAGCGCCTCCCGGAACAAGGCCGCGAGTGTTTCCTCCATCGGAGTACGTGGCTCCACTCGAGCGACCGCGACGTCACCGACGGCCGGGGCAGGCAACGCCGCGCGATCCAGTTTGCCGCTCGCGTTGAGCGGGAAGGCGTCGAGCGTGACGAACCCGTCCGGAATCATGTACTCGGGCAGCCGGCTCTCGGCATATGTCGTCAGTGCCTCTGTGTCGACCGTCGTGCCCGTACGTGTGACGAGATAGGCCACCAATTGTTCGCTCGCCGCTCCGGAGTACACGGTCACGACCGCCTGGGCAACGGAGTCCGCGGATTCGAGTACCGCCTCGATCTCACCGAGCTCGATCCGCAGTCCGCGCAGCTTCACCTGGAAATCGTTGCGGCCGAGGTATTCCAATTCGCCGCGGTTATTCCAGCGAAGACGGTCACCGGTCCGGTACATCCGAGTGCCTGGCGCGTCGAAGGGGTTGGCCACGAACCGTTCGGCGGTGAGGTCGGGGCGTCCCGCGTATCCGCGAGACACCTGGGTGCCGGCCAGGTACAACTCGCCGGTCACTCCGGCAGGACTGGGGTGGAGCCGCTGGTCCAACACGTAGGCTCGGGTGTTCCACACCGGTGTACCCACGGTGACGATGCCCGAGTTCGAGGTGTCCACCCATGAGGTGGTGGAGGCGGGCGCGACCTCCGCGGGACCGTACGCGTTGAGGACGGCCGCGTCGGAGACGGCCGCGAACCGCCGCGCCACAGTGACGGACAGTGCCTCGCCGCCGACGAACACGGTACGCAGCGACGAGAACCGGGACGGCACGATCACGTCGGTGAAGACGGCGAGCATCGACGGGACGAAATGTATCGCCGTGATCTGCTCGGTGTCGATCAGTTCCGCGAGGTAGTCGGGATCCTTGTGTCCGTCCGGTTCCGCGATCACGACGCGTGCTCCCACAGCCAGGGGCCACAACAATTCCCAGAGCGATGCGTCGAACGACTGTGGTGTCTTGACGGCAACCCGATCGGTCTCGTCCAGCGCGCCGAGAGACACCAGGAACCCGAAGTGGCTTCCGAGACCGGCGTGCGAGACGGCCACTCCCTTGGGTCGGCCGGTCGAACCCGAGGTGAAGATGACGTAGGCGAGGTTGTCGGCCGCGAGAGGCCGCAGCCGGTCGCGGTCCGTCACCGGGGCGTCGTCGAACCGGTCGAGTTCGAGACCGTCCATCGAGAGCACCTGGACTCCGGAGTCTGCCTCGAACTCGCCTCGAACTGCGGTCAGGACGAGAACCGGGTCGGCTGCCTCGATGACGTGGGCCGCTCGCTCCGCCGGAAGGTCGACGTCGAGTGGCACGTACGCCGCGCCACTCCGCAGCACGGCGTGCAGGGCGATCAGAAACTCGATCGACCGGCGGGCCGCGACCGCGACGGTGGTTTCGGTTCCGGCGCCTTCGGCGATGAGTGTGCGGGCCAACCGGTTGACCCGCGAGTTGAATTCCCGGTACGTCACAGACACGTCGCGGTACACCACCGCCACCGCATCAGGTGTCCGTGCCGCCTGCTCGTCGTAGCGGGCGAGGTAGGGCCGCTCGCTCACCTCCACGTCCGTGGCGTTCCATTCGCGCAGTACGCGAACGAGTTCCCGTTGATCCAGCACCGGCAGGTCCCCCACCGCCGTGCCCGGATCGGCCAGCGCCGCCGCCACGATCCGCGCGAAACGGTCCGCGAACGACTCCACCGTGTCACGGTCGAACAGATCGACCGCGTACGTGATCGCACCGGTGAGACCGGACACGGTGCCGCGCTCGTCTCGGATCTCGGTGAGCGTCACGTTCAGATCGAATTTCGCGATCTCCGGATTCATCTCGACGGCGCTCACCGTCAGACCCGGCAGTTTCAGCACTCCCGGTTCGAAGTTCTCGTATGACAGACCCACCTGGAACAGTGGGTGACGGGCTGTGGACCGGGCGGGTTCGAGTACCTCCACGAGACGCTCGAATGGCAGATCGGCGTGCGCGAATGCGGCGAGGTCGAACTCCCGCACCTGTGCGAGCAAGTCGGCGAATGACAGGTCGCCGGAAACTCGCGCGCGCAGGGTGAGAGTGTTGACGAACATGCCGACGAGGTCCTGCAGGGAGGGTTCGGCTCGGCCGGCGACGGGCGTGCCGACGGTGACGTCCACCGCGTTCGACAGCCGTGAGAGCAGAACCGACAGCGCGGCGTGCCACACCATGAACGGCGTGGCAGCGGAGCGGGCCGCGAGGTCGGCGACGGCTTTCGCCGTGGCAGCGTCGACCGAGAACGGTATTGTCGCACCCGAATTCGTCGGCACGGCCGGGCGGGGCCGATCAGCGGGCAGCTCCAGCAGGTCGGGGATGCCGTCGAGCGCCGCGGACCAGAATTCGATCTGCTCGGCGGCCTGCGACCGACCGTCGGTCTCGTCGCCGAGAAACTCCGCCTGCCAGTAGCTGTAGTCCGCGTACTGCACGTCCATCGGCGCCCACGACGGTGCCCGCCCAGCCGTACGCGCCGTGTAGGCGAGCAGGATGTCACGTGCGAGCGGGGCCATCGACGATCCGTCGGCGGAGATGTGGTGCACCACCACGGCCAGCACGTGTTCGTCGACGGACAGTCGCAGCAATGCCGTGCGCAATGGCACCGCGGACGTGACGTCGAACCCCCCGGTGGCGAGCGTCAGGAGTCGTGCCGGCAGCTCGGCCTCGGTAGTCGGCTGCACGTCGAGATCGAGCGACACCTCGTCGGCGCCGACGATCACCTGATGCGGGCCGTCCGTCGAGTCCGGATACAGGGTACGCAGGGACTCGTGACGGCCGAGGACGTCGCGGATCGCCGAACGCAGTCCGTCGCCGTCGAGCTTGCCGGACAGGCGCAGGGCGAAGGGCATGTTGTAGGCCGCTGATGCGGTATCGAACTGGTTGAGGAACCACATGCGACGTTGCGCCGGGGACAGCGGAATCCGTCCGGCACGCGTGGCGGCGACCAGTGGGGCACGTGGTGCCGTCGGCACTGTTCCCTCGATGCGCTCCGCGAGGGCCCCGACGGTGGGGGCATCGAACAGGTCACGCAGGGCGAGCGGCGCACCCAGCTCGGCCCGAATACGAGAGGTGACCCGGGTGGCGACGAGCGAGTTACCGCCGACGTCGAAGAAGTTGTCCCGGACGCCGATACGGTCGAGACCGAGAACCTCGGCGAAGATCTCCGCGAGGTTGGCCTCGACGGACGTGCGCGGGGCCACGTACTCCGTGTCGGAGCCACCGAATTCGGGTGCGGGCAGCGCCTTGCGATCGAGCTTTCCACTCGTATTGAGCGGGAATTCGTCGACGACCATCAGCGCTGCCGGAATCATGTACGCCGGCAGGGACGCCGCCGTGCACTCTCGAAGTCGCGTGACATCGAGGTCGTGTCCCGGCTCGGGCACGACGTACGCGACGAGGTGATCGCCGGTGCCGGGATCGGAATGGACCAGCACGGCAGCGCTGGTGACCGACGGGTGTGCCCGCAGGACGAATTCGATCTCGCCGAGCTCGATGCGCTGGCCTCGGAACTTGACCTGGAAGTCGGTGCGCCCGATGTATTCGAGTGCGCCCGCCGACGTCCATCGCACGAGGTCGCCGGTGCGGTACATGCGCAGGCCGGCCGTGAACGGATTGGCCACGAACCGGTCCGAGGTGAGATCGACGCGGCCGAGGTATCCCCGGGCCAGCTGCTCGCCCGCCAGATAGAGCTCACCGGCAACGCCGGGGGGAACCGGGTGCAGACGCGAATCGAGAACGTAGACCCGGGTGTTCCACTCGGGCACGCCGATCGGCACCGTGCCGGTGACCGTGGTCGCGGTGTCCCAGTACGTGACCGAGACTGCCGCCTCGGTGGGCCCGTACAGGTTGTGCAGTCCGGCATCGGACAGTGCCCGGAACCGCGTGACGGTCTCGGGGGGCAGCGCCTCGCCGATCACGAAGACGTGCCGCAGGGTGGCGCACGAGGTGGTGGGCACGGACGCGACGAAGGCGTCGAGCATCGAAGGCACGAAGTCGGTGACCGTGACACCGTGCTCGTCGATGACCCGGGCGAGGTACTCGGGGTCGCGGTGACCGTCCGGGGTCGCCAGCACCATCGTGGCGCCCGTGTGCAGCGGCCAGAAGTAACCCCACAGCGATACGTCGAAAGTGGTTGCGGTCTTCTGCAGTAGCACGTCCCGTTCGGTGAGCGCGTATTCCGACTGCATCCACAGGATCTGATTGACGATCCCGCGGTGCGGCACCGATACCCCCTTGGGCCGACCGGTGGAGCCCGAGGTGTAGATGACGTATGCGGGGTTGTCCGGGCGGAGCGGTGCCAGTCGGTCGGAGTCGGTGACGGGTTCGCCGGAATAGGAATCCAGCGCGATCCGATCGATCTCCACGAATGACGAACCCGCGGGAAGTGCGCTGCGGTCGGACGAGGTCGTGAGCACGCAGACGGGCTGTGCGGAGTCGAGCACATACCCTATCCGGTCCATCGGGTGATCGGGATCGACCGGCACATAGGCACCGCCGGCTTTGACGATCGCGTACATGCCCACCAGCAGGTCCGGTGAACGCCGCATCGCCAGCCCGACACGCGATTCGGGCCCCACCCCTCTGTCGATCAGGTCGCGCGCCAGACTGTTTGCGCGGCAATCGAGTTGGGAATACGACAATGTGACGTCATCGAACACCACCGCCACCGCATCCGGTGTGCGGGCAACCTGTGCGTCGAACAACTCGGGCAGACACATCGCGGGCACGCGGTGCCCGGTGTCGTTCCACGTGCCGAGGAGACGGTCGCGTTCGGCGGCGTGGAGCAGGGGAAGATCACCGACTGCCGTCGCGGAGGATTCCGCGACCGAGCGCAGCAGGTTCACGAATCGCTCGGCCATCGACACGACGGTCGGCTCGTCGAACAGATCGGTGGCGTACTCGAAGCCGGCCGCGAGACCGCCCGGCGTCCCCGCGTCACCGAACCGTTCGGCGACGGTCAACTGGAGGTCGAATTTCGCCACGTGTACATCGATTTCTGCCGCCGCGACCTCGAGGCCTGACAGTTCGACGGAGGTGGGCGCGGTGTTCTGGAACGAGAGCATGACCTGGAACAACGGATGACGCGCAGCGGACCGGTCGGGGCTGAGCACCTCCACGAGTCGCTCGAACGGGACGTCCGCGTGGGAGAACGCCGCAAGGTCGGCGTCGCGGACCCGGTCGAGAACCTCCTCGAACGTATCGCCCGGCTCGGCGGTCGCGCGAAGCACCAGGGTGTTGACGAACATGCCCACGAGGTCGTCGAGCGCTTCTTCGCCGCGTCCGGCGACCGGAGTGCCGATGACGATGTCCGTTCCGGCGCCGAGGCGTTGGAACAGCACCACGAGGGCTGCGTGGGTGACCATGAACAGTGTGGTGCCGGTGCTCTGTGCCAGATCGACGAGACGCCCGTGGACGTCGGCCGGGATCGTGAATTCGACACGACTACCTCGATGCGACATCTCGGCGGGCCGTGGCCTGTCGGTGGGCAGCTCGAGCATCTGGGGCACTCCGGCGAGCGCCGACTGCCAGTGGGCGATCTGTCTGGCGGACAGGCTGTCCGGGTCGTCTTCCGAACCCAGTAGTTCGCGCTGCCAGAGCGTGTAGTCGGCGTACTGCACCGGGAGGGGCACCCACGTGGGCGCGTGACCGGCGACGCGCGCCGCGTACGCGACCATCACATCGGCGGCCAGCGGGTTCATGGACCAGCCGTCGGCGGCGATGTGATGAACCACGAGGACGAGGACGTGCCGGTCGGGCGCCTCCCGGAACAGTCCGGCGCGCAGCGGTGTGTCGGCGGTGAGGTCGAATCCGGCACCGCCGAGGGCCGTCACCGCGGCGGTGAGCGACTCGGCGTCGACGTCGATCGGATCCGTCTCGGACAGCACGCTCGCGGCGGGCATGATCAGCTGGTGGGGTCCGTCCGGGGTGTCGGGGAAGACGGTGCGCAGCGCCTCGTGCCGTTCCTGGACATCGCCGAGCGCCGCTCGCAGGGCTTCCCGGTCGAGAGCGCCGGTGAGCCGCAGGGCGATCGGCAGGTTGTAGGCGGCCGAGTCCGTGTCGAACTGGTTGAGGAACCACATTCGTTGCTGCGCAACGGAGAGGGGTATGTGGGCGGGTCGGTCCCGCGCTTCCAGCACCGGCCGCGAGTCGGCCTGCGGGCCGGCGTGCGACGCCGCGACCGCCAGTTGCGACACCGACGGCGACTGGAACAGATCCCGGACCCCGATCCGCACACCGAGGGCGGCGTTCACTCGGGATACGACCTGGGTGGCCATCAACGAGTTGCCGCCGAGTTCGAAGAAACCGGTGTCGACGCTCAGTTCGGGGAGGCCGAGGACGTCGCGGAAGATCTCGAGAAGGATCTCCTCGGTAACCGTTCTCGGGCGCACGATGTCGGTCGAGCGTGCGGCGAATACCGGTGCGGGCAGTGCGTTGCGGTCGAGTTTGCCCGCCGGGGTCAGCGGCAGCGAATCCAACACCATGATCGACGACGGCACCATGTATCCGGGAAGACGCTTCCCGACGAACTCCGACAACACCCGGGTTTCGACGTCAGTTCCCGGCGCCGGCAGAACATACGAGACCAGGCGACTGCTGCCGCTCCCGTCGTCATTGCCGACCGTGTGGGCGAACTCCACCACCGGATGCGCAGTCAGCGCGGCGTCGATCTCACCCAGTTCGATCCGGAACCCCCGGATCTTCACCTGAAAATCACTGCGGCCCAGAAACTCCAGAACCGGGGGTCCGTCAGGGGCGGTCATCCAGCGGACCACGTCACCGGTGCGGTACATCCGCCCGCCGGTGCCGAACGGGCTCGCCACGAACCGCTCCGCCGTCAACCCGGTCCTGTGCACATACCCGCGAGCCAAGCTGGAGCCGAGGACGTATAGTTCGCCGCGCACTCCGGCCGGGACCGGACGCAACCGGTGGTCGAGGACGACGAGGTCGACCCCGACGGTCGGTGACCCGATGCTCACCGTCTGCCCGGGGACCATCGGACCGGTCGCCGACGATATGATCGTCGTCTCACTCGGACCGTACGCATTGACCATGATCCGGCCCGGCGCCCACCGCCCCACCAACTCCGGCGGACACACATCGCCCGCCACCACCACAGTTTTCAGATGGTCCAGACCGCGGTGATCGAGCGACGCCAATGCCGCTGGAGTGCAAAACGCATGCGTCACCCGCTGTTCGGCAAGGAACTCCGCCAACTCGGTGCCACCGTAGATCGTGGTCGGCGCCACCACCAGGGTCGCACCCACACACACCGCCATCACCAACTCGAACACCGAGGCGTCGAAACTCGGCGACGCGAAATGCAACACCCGCGACCCCGCCGACACCCCCAACCGATCCCGCTCGTCCGCGGCGAGGTTCACCAGACCCCGGTGCGTGACCGCCACACCCTTCGGCCGACCCGTCGACCCCGACGTATAAATCACATACGCCGAATGATCCAACGACAATGCGCCCGTCCGGTCGGCGTCGGTGACCGCATCCGCCGGATACGAGGCGAGGGCCGACAAGAACTCGTCGTCGTCGAGGACGATCCAGTGGGTGGTGTCGGGCAGGTTCTTCTTCAGCGCGGCAGTGGTCACACCGATCGGCGCCCCGCAATCCTCGAGCATGTGCACGATCCGCTCGAACGGATAACCCGGATCCACCGGAACGAACGCCGCCCCCGTCTTCGCCACCGCCCACATACTCGATACGGACTCGACCGACCGCGGCAACGCCAGCGCGACGGCAGCCTCGGGACCGACCTGGAGGTCGATCAGGACGCGCGCGAGCCGGTTCGACGTCTCGTCCAGGGCGCGGTAGCTCAGGGCGTCGGTGGACGTCCCGTGCCCGGGTGCGACGAGGGCATCCCCGTCCGGGTTGCTGCGGACGGCGCCGGCGAGTAGATCCGGCAGCGTGACCGGTGCGAATCCGGTTCTCCCGGTGGCGGGCACCAGGCTGCGGCGTTCGTCCTCCTCGAGGATCTCGAGGTCGCCGACCCGTCGTGGTTCATCGGTGTCGGCGGTGAGGAACGCGCCGAGGAACCGGGTGAAGCGAATGTGATGGGCGCGGAGGGTGTCTTCGGAGTACAGGTCCGGGTTGGCCTCGAAGTCCAGGTTGAGGCTGGTGCCGGCGACCCCGTGATAGACGTTGACCGCGAGGTCGGTGATCGGACCGGTGGACAGCAGTTCGAGCCTGCCGACGATGCTCCCGAGGGTGATCTCGTCGTGGAACAGCATGACGTTGATCAGGGGGCCGTAGAAACCCTGCTGCTCGGTGGCCGCGTCGCGTCGGATGTCGATGTGCGGGTAGCGCTGGTGGCGGAGCGCCGCGGTGACTTCCAGCCGGACCGCTGCCACCAGCTCCGCGTTCGTCATGTCCGGGCGGACATGCAGGCGCAGCGGGACCACATTGGAGACCATGCCGCCGGAGCGGCGGAGCAGCGCGGTGGTGCGGGCGGTGACGGGCAGGCTGACCGCGACCTCTTCGCGTCCGGTCATCCGGGACAGGTACGCGGCGAACGCGGCGATGACCTCGAACGCGGTCGACGAGTCGTGACGGTCCGTCGCGGCCTCGAGGTGGTCGACGAGGGTGCCGGGGATCTGCCCACCCGTCGTCCGGCTTCGTGCCCGCGCGGGCGCGGAGCGGTCGACGAGGCTGTGCGGTTCACCGATCGTGGACACCCGCTCGGACCAGTACTTCTGGTCGGCGCGGTAGCGCGGCGAGATCCGGTAGTCCTCGTCGACCCCGGCGACTTCGGTGAGTGCGGCCGCCTTGGACGGTGTGGCGGCACGCCCCTGGACGGCTGCGGTGTACAGCTGCGTGGTCCGGTCGACGAGCGTCATCGATCCCATGCCGTCGAGCGCGACGTGGTGGACGCGGCTGTACCAGTAGTGACGATCCGGCCCGGTGCACAGGACCGCCGAGGTGACGAGCCGGTCGCGGCACATGTCGAGCGGGGTGGTGTACTCCCGCCGCATCCACTCCTTGGCCGCCGCCCTCGGATCGGGCTCGTGCTGCAGGTCGACGAACCTGACCGACGCGTCCAGGGTCGGATCGACCAGCTGATAGGGAACTCCGTCGACCTCGACGAGGCGAAGGAAGGCGGAGCCGAGTTCGCGGCCGGCGGCGACCAACGACTCCGACAGCAACGTCACGTCGAGGACACCCACCAGTTCGACGCACTGCGCGATAGTGACGGGCACGGCGGGATCGAGCTGCTGGGCGAACCACATACCCCGTTGAGCGGTGGAGAGTGGGAAGGCACCGTCCGGAATACGACCCACGGCGGTCACGTCACCACTCGGCACAGCTTCGACCACCTTGTCGTCCTCTTCCCACTCCGGCGGTGGGCACGACACCCACCGGCCACCCAAGAAACTTATAGTGACCTGCGAACCTGGGAATTTACCGAACCTTACCCGGGAGTACGCTTCAGGTTCCTATCGGACGTACGGTTCAGACCGTTTCAGGGCGTCTCAGAATGTGGACATATGGCGGATTTGCCCACGGGTACCAGGTTTCAAAGCACCTAACCCAGCGCTGCCCACGCGTTCCGAAGAAGTAATGGGGCAGCGGTCGGTACCCGGTGCTATCGGGCTGGCACACCCTTGATTCTGGCGAGCCGGTTCCGCAGCCCCCATTGCGTGACCTTGAGAAGCGCTTCGCGGACGATCCCGCCGCTCATCTTGGATTCACCGATTTCTCGTTCCGTGAATGTAATGGGAACCTCCCGGACGGTAAAGCCCTCCTGGATCGCCCGCCACGCCAGGTCGACCTGGAAGCAGTAGCCGTGCGACTCCACCGCAGCGAGGTCGAGCTTCTCGAGCACCTCGCGGCGGTACGCCCGGTATCCGCCGGTGATGTCCTTGATCTTCACGCCCAGGGCGAGTCGCGAGTAGATGTTCCCGCCACGCGAGAGCCACTCGCGGTGCTTCGGCCAGTTGACCACCGTGCCGCCCGGCACGTAGCGCGAACCGAGCACGAGGTCGGCGCCGGCGTCGACCTGGTCGAGGAGGCGATGCAACTGCTCGGGCGCGTGGCTGCCGTCCGCGTCCATTTCGACGAGGACGGTGTAGTCGCGGTCCAGGCCCCAGCGGAAACCGGCGATGTAGGCGGCTCCGAGACCGTTCTTCTCGGTGCGGTGCATCACGTGGATGCGACCGGCGTCGTCGTTCGACGCGAGGGCGTCCGCGACGTCTCCGGTGCCGTCCGGGCTGCCGTCGTCGACGACGAGAACATGCGTCCGGGGTAGCGCCGCATGCAGGCGCCCCACGATCAGGCCGAGATTTTCCCGCTCGTCATACGTCGGAATGATCACCAGAGTCCGTGCGCTCGGTGCCCCGCTCTGCCCGGAATCGGTCTCCGATGCCATGAGGATCCTCCCTGCCGGCAACTGCCGGCGCCTTCTCGGTACTGCGTTGAATCAGTGTGCGAACTGTGCGTCGTCGTTGCACCACGGCGAACGCGACGGCAGCGACGGCGCCGACACAGAGAAGAACCTCCGGAATCGGGCCGAGCCGACTTGCCAGCGTAGTACCGGTGCGGAGCGGCACCTGCGACACCAGGGCCGCGGGTACGAAAAGTGAGGTTTCCGCCGCCGTGGAGCCGTCGGGGCCGATGATCGCGCTCACACCGCTGGTCGCGGCGACGACGACGGCGCGCCCGTGCTCCACTGCCCGCACCTTCGACATGGCGAGCTGCTGGTACGTCATCTCGGTGTCGCCGAACGTGGCGTTGTTGGTCGGGACGGCGAGCAGTTCGGCGCCGCTGCGCACCGACTGCTCGAAAGCCCGGTCGAAGGCCACCTCGTAGCAGGTCGCGACGCCGACGGCGATTCCGTCCGCGTGGACGACCCCGTCGCCGTCGCCGGGAACGAAGTTGCCCGCCCGGTCGGCGTACGAGGAGAAGTGCCGGAAGAACCCGCGGTACGGCAGGTACTCGCCGAACGGCTGGATGATCTTCTTGTCGTGCTGCTCCTGCGGTCCCGCATCGCCGTCCCACACGATCACCGAGTTGGTGGTGGTGCGGTCCGAGTTCACGAGTACCGCACCCACCAGGATGGGCGCGCCGATCGCCTCGGACGCCCGGGAGATGTCGGCGGCGGCATCTGCGTTGCGCAGGGGATCGATGTCGGACGCGTTCTCGGGCCAGACTACGAGGTCGGGCTGCGGCGCCGCTCCCGACGCGACGTCGTCGGCGAGTTCGAGGGTGCGGTTCACATGATTGTCGAGGACCCGCTTGCGTTGGTCGTTGAAGTCGAGTCCGAGTTTGGGGACGCTGCCCTGGATCGCGGCGACGGTGATCGTCCGGTCTCCCGAGTCCATGCCGGGCAGTGTCGGCCACAGTGCGAGTGACACGACGGTCGCGGCGAGGGCGGCGACCAGACCACCTGCGAACGGCCGCGTCCAGTTCAGGGCGCCGCCCGCCCGGGCCCGCACCGTCACTGCGACGGATGCCAGTCCGGCGCCGGTCAGCGCGACAGCGAAGCTGAGCAGCGGGGAACCGCCGATGCTCGCGAGCGGCAGGAACCAGCCCTCCGACTGGCCGAACGCCAACCGCCCCCAGGGGAAGCCGCCGAACGGCACGCTCGCGCGCAGCCATTCCGTGAGCGACCAGCACGCCGCGATCCACAGCGGGGCCCAGCGCAGCCGGGTGACGAGCACGGCGAGCACCCCGAACAGTCCGATGAACAGCGATTCGACCGCGGCGAGGGCAAGCCACGGGAGGGCTCCGACGAACACCCCGATCCACGGGAGCAGCGGCACGAGGAAACCGAGTCCCGCGAGGTAGCCGTAGCCGAAGCCCGCGCGCAGTCTCGGTGCCGCACCCCCGGCGCCGGTGAGGACCAGCGTCAGCACGGCGATGCCGATGGGTGCGAGGAACCAGAGGGGACGGGGCGCAAATCCGGCGAACACGAGGAATCCCGCGGCCACCGACAGGACGGAACGCACCAGCACGCCGGGCTTTCCGGTGGTCCACCGAGGTGTCGTGCTACCGCTCATGGACGACGCTCCCCCGGTGCACCGAACGCAGCAGCACCGGCGTGGGCGCGTCGTCCTCGAGCCGCGGCAGAGCCGGGACCCGGGAGCGGGGATCGGTCGACCACCGCTGCACGGAGTCCTTCGGCGCGCTGACCACGAGTTCACCGGCATCCCACACCGCGTACGACGCCGGCGCTCCCGGGTCGAGCGTGCCGGCGAGACCGTCCCGGACCCCGCCGGCCCGCCATGCACCGCGCGTGGCCGCCGAGAACGCCGCGCGCGGGGAGATCCCGCTGCCGGGCGTGCGGTGGTGGACGGCCGCGCGCAGCATCGCCCAGGGGTCGACCGGGGTGACGGGTGCGTCGGAGCTCAGTGCCAGCGACACCCCGGCGGAGGCGGCGGCGGCGAACGGGTTGAGAGTGAGGGCACGGTCGGTTCCGAGGCGCTGCGCGTACAGGCCGTCGGTCCCACCCCACAGGGCGTCGAACGCGGGCTGGACGCTGGCGATCACACCCCACTGCGCGAGCCGCGCCGCGTCGTCACCGGTCATCATCTCGGCGTGTTCGAGTCGGTGCCCGGCCTTCGCGACCGCGGGACCGCCCAGCTCGTCGGCGACGACGGCGAACGCGTCGACCGCGGCCCGGACGGCGGCGTCGCCGATGACGTGGAACCCGGCCTGGATGCCGGCGATCGTGCAGGCGCGCACGTGTGCGGCGATCTCGTCGACACCCAGGTAGCTCTTGCCGGTGCCGCCGTCCAGATCTGCATAGGGTTCGCTGAGCCACGCCGTATGGGAGCCGAGGGATCCGTCGATGAACAGGTCGCCGCCCAGCGCGTGGGCGCCGGTGGAGTTCAGCAACTTCCTGGCCTCGTCGGCGTCGGTGACCGCCTCGCCCCAGTAGCCGCGGACCTCGACACCGTGCGGGGTGGCCAGGAGTTCACGGAAATCGTCGAGTCCGGCGATGTCGGGGCCCCCGCACTCGTGCACCGCGACGATGCCGCGGGAGGCGATGGCGTCGAGGGCGGCGATGCGGGCGGCGGAACGCTGCTCGGCCGTCAGCAGCGAGCGCGCGACGGTGCGGGCGGCGTGGTGCGCCTCGAATGTCAGCGGGCCCTCCGGCGAGAACCCGGCGGCGACGCTCAGATCCGGGACCGACCGGCGCAGGGCGGTCGAACACGCTGCCGAATGGACGTCGATCCGGGACAGATACACCGTGCGCCCGGGCGCGGCCTCGTCGAGCTGCGCCGTGGTGGGACCGGCGCCTTCCGGCCACGCCGATTCGTCCCAGCCGTGTCCCCAGATGACCGCGTCGCCGTGGGTGCGGGCGAAGGACGCGAGCCGGTCGAGGCATTCGCGAAGCGACCCGACACCGACCAGGTCGAGGCCCACGATGTTCAGGCCGAGCGCCGTGACGTGCACGTGGGTGTCGACGAATGCCGGGGTGACGAACGCGCCGCCGAGGTCGACCACGTCGGCGCCGGGGTGCAGCGCGCGGGCCGCGCGGTCGTCGCCGACCCACGACACGACACCGTCGGTCACTGCCATCGACGTGGCGTCTGGAACAAAGGAACTGTAGATTCGGCCGCCGACCAGCAGTTGGGTAGTCACAGGCAACCAGTCTGCCTGTTAGGGCAGAACGCGGGGATCACGGGTCGCGGTTCGGGGCTCCTCGTCGATCACTTCGCCCTCGAAGACCTCCTCGACCACCTCCCCTTCGATCACCTCGCCGCGACCGCGTCGGGGTGCCCGCGCGAACGCCTCCGCCCCGGCCGCGACGGTGGCGGCACGCCTGCCGGCCAGCAGGACCACGACGGGCCGCAGGGCCCACCGGGTGGGGGGAACGAGGAAGAGCAGCCCGAGCACCGAGGTGACCAGGCCGGGGACGAACATCAGCGCGGAGCCCAGCGCGACGAGCGCGCCGTCCGCGACCGCGGCACCCGGCGAACCGTCGCCGCTCGCCGCCCGGCGCAGGCCGTCCATCACACGACGCCACTGCGACCGCATCAGCAGCAGTCCGATCAGCGTTCCACCGAGCAGGAGGAGCACGGTCCACAGCACGCCGATCGCGTTTCCGACCAGGACGAGCGCGGCGATCTCCACCACTACGTACAACAGGAAGAGTGCGGCGTACATGACGCCCCCTTTCGGACGGCCGGGTTCATCGAGGGTCTGGGTCAACCGTCTGATCGTTCAACGTTCGACGGCGCCGATTTTCTCCCGGCCGGAGATATCGAAGCGCTCACGATCTAAACCTCAAGTTGACATTGAGACTCTGCGCATGATGCAGTTCACTGCGATGGGGGTCTTCCGACCCCGCGCACAACGAGGAGCCGATATGACTCGTTCCACCGTCTTCCGCCGAGCCGCAATCGTTCTCGCGTCCACAGCCGCCTTCGGCATGCTGCCTTCGGGGCCGGCGTCGGCAGCACCGGTCGCCGACTTCGCGAAGGTTGCCGCCGAACTGCAGGCGCTGGCCACCGAGGTCTCCCCCGCCGCGACCGCCGCCGTGGACGCTCTCCTCGGCGCCAGTGTGTTCATCCCGAAGAACGTGCTCGAAGTCGGACTGACCACCCCGCAGGACTTCATGTACCCGTCTCCCACCCTCGGATGCGGCGTCGCCGACAATTCCGCGACGGTCACGCTGGCAAGCGCCCAGGGCGGACCGAACCTGTTCCCCCAGATCACCGCGAACCAACTCCGATTCCAGGCCATCCCCGCCTACGTCGCGATCCCGCAGTCGTCCGATCTCAGCGTCGCCTGGATCAACCTCACGACATTCCAGGGCGGGATCGTCAAGCTCGACGACAAGCTGCCGCTCATCAACACCCCGTTGCTGTCCAAGATCGTCGACACCGGCAAGGGAACCGTCCTCGCGACGATGTTCGGCACCGTCGGCTACGCCGACTCCGTCACGTGCACCGTGGTCCCGACCGTCGGCACCTTCACCGTCTAGCGGCAGTTCGCTTCCCCACCCGCCGGCCTACGAGCCGGGTCGTACCAGGCCCGTCTCGTAGGCCAGCACCACTGCCTGCACCCGGTCGCGGACGTTCAACTTGGTCAGAATCCGGCCCACGTGCGACTTGATGGTCGACTCCGACAGGAACAGCTGACCGGCGATCTCCGTGTTGGACAACCCAGTGGCGACCAGCTGCAGCACTTCCCGTTCACGCTCGGTCAGTACGTCGAGGACTTCCGGGTCACGAAGCGGTGCCGGACCGTCGTCGAGGAACCTCGCCAGCAGCCGGCGGGTTACCTTCGGCGACACCACGGCGTCACCCGCGGCCACGCTGCGGATGGCCGACACCAGGTCTTCCGACGGGGTGTCCTTGAGCAGGAAGCCGCTGGCCCCGGCCCGCAACGCACCCATGGCGTGCTCGTCGAGATCGAAGGTGGTCATCACCAGCACGCGGCTCGCAACGCCCGACTCCAGGATCTGGGCGGTCGCGCTGACACCGTCCACCACCGGCATGCGGACGTCCATCAACACCACGTCGGGTTCGAGTTTGCGGACCGCGGCGACGGCGGCGGCGCCGTCGCTCGCCTCACCGACGACTGTGATGTCGTCCTGAGCGTCGAGCACCATGTTGAGGCCCATCCGCATCAGTTCCTGGTCGTCGACGAGTAGCACGGTGATCGGCACAGCGCCAACCTAACACCGCAGTCCCGGTGGGCGCCCGGCCCGCACGCCGGTCCGCGGGACGCGGCGGTCACGAGTAGATAACCAAACCAAGACCGGCAGAAACGCTGGCATACGCTCGAAGTCTGCCTATGATCAAGTCGGCGGCCAGTCGGAGTGCCCAGAGATCGGGGTGTCCAGATGCGAATCGCGGATGTGTTGCGGAACAAGGGTCCGGCCGTGGTGACGGTCGATCCGGAGATGCCGGTCAGCACGCTGATCGGCGAACTCGCCAGGCACAATGTGGGCGCCCTGGTGGTGATGGAGAACGACGCCGTCGTCGGGATCGTCACCGAACGCGACGTGGTGCGCCGCATCCACGAGCGCGGCCCCGACATCCTGAATGCCCGGGTCGTGGACATCATGACGACGTCGGTGTTCGCCTGTCTCCCGACCGACACCGTGGACAGTCTCGCCGAAACCATGACCGAACGCCGGATCCGGCATCTGCCGGTGATCGTGGACGGTCAGCTGGTCGGCATCGTCAGCATCGGCGACGTGGTGAAGAGCCGGATCGGCGAGCTGCAGACCGAACGCGACCAGCTCGAGTCCTACATCGACCACGGCTGAGCGAGAAGCATATGGCCTTGTTCGTCGTGGAATACACGTACAGCCCCGAGACGTCGTCCCTTCGCGACGATCACCGGACGCAGCATCGTGGGTGGCTCACCGAACTCGTCCGCCGCAAGATCATGCGCTCGACCGGCCCCCTCGCCGACGGTCACGGTGCGCTGTTCATCGTCGACGCCGAGGACGAGGACGCCGTCGCACGCCTGTTCGCGCAGGATCCGTTCGCCCAGGAAAATCTGGTGGAGAAGGTGCAGATCCGCGGATGGACACCCGCGATGGGCGAACTCAGCGAGTAGGACGCACATCACACCCAGCCGGACGGGGCTCGGCTCCGAATACCTCTAGCGGATTGATCTGTCACACCGCGATCATCGCTGTACGTGTCGTCGTCGGGGCGAAGTATCGAAGGAAGTATGCATGTCCGGGTTCCCTCTCGAACCGGCCGACGGTCACGGCCACGACGCGTTCTCAGCGCTGCTCGTTTCTCTTCCGCGTGCCGTCTGTGTCTACGACGACCGCCGGCAGCTGGTGTTGACGAACCCTGCTCTGGCCGCCCTCGTCGGGTACCGGACCGACGAACTCGATCGGGTGGACCTCGCGGGATTGATGCACCCGTCGGACGCGCCGCGCTGGTTCGGCCTCGTCCGGGATGTCCTCGATACCGGCACCGCCCATGCGGGGTATGCCCGCGTCCGGCACAGGAACGGGAACTGGCTGTGGGCGCACGGGTTCGCCTCCACGTTCACCTCCGCGGATACCCGCTTCGTCGTGCTCGTGTGGCAGGACATGACGGACGAGGTCTGGGAAAATCCACGCTTGCTCGACAAGGCCGAACGCGCTTCGGTCGACGCCTCCTCCGGGCTCCTCCAGCCGCCGCCTCCCGGTGAGTCGGTCCACGACATGGCGGCCGATGTCGTCCGTTCGCGGGCAGTCATCGAACAGGCCAAGGGTGCGTTGATGCTCGTCTATTCCCTCTCCGCCGACGCCGCCTTCGACCTTCTGACGTGGCGGTCACAGCAGACGAACACGAAGATCCGTGTGATCGCCGAGCGACTCGTTCTCGCGTTCGGCGACGAATTCCACACGCCCACTTCGTTTCGCGACCGTTTCGACGCTCTGCTTCTCACCGCTCACGAGCGACACAGCCGATAGAAGATCCCCGGGGGCGGTCCCGCGACCTGGGGGCTCAACCCGCGGAACCTGGGCCGGTGGTGCCACCGGTGACGCTTCCGACCCTGGGGCGTCGATTTCCCGTCTTCTCGAATGACTAAACAGTCGTCGGCACCAGCGAGTTCGCGCGGCAGGACATTTCCGGGGACTCGCGACCGTGTTGCCGTCAGTTCGGTGGCTGCGAGCAGCAGTCGCGGCTGCACTCTCTAGGATGTCGCGGTGTCCACAGGATTGCTGAACGAACCGCTCGAGCGGTCTGCCCCGCCACCGGTACCGAGCCCGTTCCGGGCGCCGGCGATCCTCGCTGCGTCCGGCGCGGTGGTGGCGGCCGTGTTGTTCTGGATCGTCTCCGGCAGCCTCACCGACGACGCCTACATCAGTTTGTCGGCCGCCAGGAACCTGGCCGTCCACGGGGAGTGGGCGATCGTCCACGGACTGACCGCGAACACGTCGACGTCCCCGCTCAATGTGCTCGTGCTCGGGGCACTGACGTTCCTGACCCGGTTGTGGGGCCCGGGCGATCCCCTGTTCGCACTCGGAATGCTCAACGTCGCGGTCACCGCCCTGTTGGGCTGGGTGCTCGCGCGGACGTGTCGGCGGCTCGGCCTCGGGACCGTGTGGGCGGTGCTCGCCGGTGCGCTGGTGGTGTTCAACCCGTTCGTGTTGTCGGCGGTCGGGCTCGAGGTGCTGCTGATCCCGGCGGCCGTCGCGGTGATGGTGTGGTTCGCGTTCGAGGGCAGGGCCGCCTGGTTCGGTGCGGCCGCAGGAATGGCGGCGCTCGTGCGTCTGGACCTGCTCGTCTTCGTCGTGGTCATCGCCGCCCTCTCGCCGGCGATTCGCACGCAACTGCGCCGCGCCCTCGCCGGCTTCGCCGCGATCGCCGGGCCGTGGTACCTGTTCAGCTGGGTCGTACTCGGTTCGGCTCTGCCCGACACCTTCCTGATCAAGCAGGGCCAGGCCTCCGATGTGGGCGGCTTCAACTACCTCACCGGCCCGGTCATGTACTTCGAGTCCAACCCGTGGCGGACCGTGGCGGCATTCGGTCCCGCGGCCCTCGCACTCGTCCTGATTCTCGTCGCGCTCGCCTCGTACGCCAGGCCATGGAAGCGACCGGTGCCGTTGCCCGTGCCGCTGCTCGCGCTCGGACTGTCCGGTGCCCTCTACTACGTCGCCTACGTCGTCCTCGATACCGTGCCGTACCACTGGTATTACGTGGCGCCCGCGACCACGCTGGCGATGTTCGCGGTCCTCGCCGCCGGAATCCATTGGAGCGCCGCGCGCGACACCACGGACCGCGCCGTCGCCGGCACGCTGGCCGGCCTGCTCGCCGTGCTGGGAGTCGGCGCCGTGTACTACGACGTCGAGAGCGGTCTCCCGTGGGACGCACCCCCCATCTTCGGTAACTGGGCGAGCGCGCAGGACTACGAGCGGGTCGGCCGGGCGGTCGGGACACTCGTCGGGGAGGCCCCGGTGCGATCCCCCGGTGAGATCGGGACCCTCGCGTACTTCTGTGAATGCGTCATCGTCGACGAGTTCTCCGACCGTGGACTGGTGGTCGAGGACCGGTTGGTGCCCCGTCTCGGGGAGGCAACCGAACCGGCGCGAACTTTGCTGCGCGCCAACTACGCCTTCTTCGACTATCGGCTCGCACCCGTGAACCCCGCATACGATCTCCGGTACGCGGAAGGCCGTGGTCCCGGCGGCCCGATGGCCTGGGACGTGTTCTCCGCCGCCCGCGGAGCCGGTCACTTCATCCTGGTGCCGCTCGTCGGCGGCTGACGCGGTCGTGCGGCCTGCCCTCGAAGACGTCGTAGTCGGGGGTGAGTCGGGCCGTTCGGCCACGATTCGAGCTGAACCATTGTCACGAGGTTGCCGATTCTCGTTTCGCGTCGAGTCGGTGAAGCAGGGCGCGAGCGCCGTCGAGGAGCAGTTCGAGTGCGTCGGGATAGGCGCTGCGGTCGGAGAGGTCGACGAGGAGGCCGGCGGTCGCAGCGATGTGCGGGTGCGTCTCGGCCGGCAGTTGCGCGTAGGAGGATCGCCACAGTTGCCGGTCGGACTCGCGGACGTCCTCTGGTAGCGCAAGTTCCGCTCCGTCGAGGGCGGCGAACGCCAGCATCTGATCGACGAACGCACGGTAGAGGCGCACCGCTGCGCCGTCGGGGAACCCTGCCTTGCGCAGTATTCCGAGGATCGTGTCTACGGCCGCTTTCTCCGAGGTGCGACCGCTGACGCGGCTGGCCGACAGGACTGCCGCCTGGGGATGGTCCAGATACGCTGCATGCGATCGTATTCCGAGGGAGTGCAAGTCCCGCCACCAGTCGCCGGTGGGTTCCCACCCGCGGAACGACCGGCCGATCAGCTCGTCGGCGATCGCCAACGTGAGATCGTCGATGCCGCGGAAGTACCGGTACAGGGTGCTGGGGTCGGCCCCCAGCGCGGCTCCGAGGCGGCGGACGGACAGACCTGCACTGCCGTGGTGGCGGAGCAACCGTAGCGCCGTCTCCATGATCAGCTGCTCCGAGAGAACTGCACCCTGCTTCGTCGGCCTGCGCCGCTTCCGGGCCGAGTCCGAGACCACCTGCTTCGCCATTTCCGGCTCCTTCCGTGGACCGCCAGCTTATGCCAACACCGTTGACGGTGTAAACGGCGACGGTGTTGCATATCACAGGCAGGGAGCGAAGCCCCGGGCCGCGGGCACGAGAAGCCGGACCGGCGCGTGGCCTCCCGTCCCTCTCCACCCTCCAGCGAAAGCGACGTACACATGGCAGCAGTGAACAACGGAGCGGCCGACGCGCCGAGGGCGACAGCCCTGCGCAAATCCCTCGGCGTGATGGACGGAATTGCGATCGCCGCCTCGAGTACCGCGGCTACGACGAGCATCGGTGTCGGTTTGGGAGTCATCGCCGCCGTGGTCGGTCTCCAGATGCCGGTGGTGCTGTTACTGGCTTTCGTCCCGATTCTGGGAATTGCCAGCGGATACGCCCGGCTCAACCGGGTGGAACCCAATTGCGGCAACAGCTACGTCTGGGTGGGCCGCAGCCTCAGTCCGTGGCTGGGCTTCCTCACCGGTTGGATGGCCATCGTCGCCGTCGTCGTGTTCATGGCCTACACCACCGCGATCGCCGGGTCGGCGATCCTGCAACTCGCCGGCATGGCCGGCCTGCACAGCATCGGCGGACTCACTCTCGATCCCGACTCCACGTTGCAGTCGACGTTGCTGGGGCTGACGATCCTGGGTGCGGTGACCGTCACCGCCGTCCGGGGCGTCGCGGTCGCGGCACGGCTGCAGAAGTATCTCCTCGTCTTCGAGTACGTCGTGTTGATCGGCTTCTGCACGTATGGGCTGTGTGCCGGGACCCAGCCGTTCTCGCTCTCCTGGTTCAATCCCTTCGCGATTCCGTCGTTCGCCGTGCTGGCTCAGGGCATGGTGATCGCGGTCTTCTTCTACTGGGGTTTCGAAGCGGCGTTCAGTGTGAGCGAGGAGGTGCGCGATCCGCGCGACGCGTCCCGCGCCGGTGTGATCACCGTCTTCATGGTCCTCGGCTTGTTCCTGCTCGGTGCGGTGGCGTTCCAGCGCGTCCTCACCCCCGCGGAACTGGCCGACAATGGGACCGTCGGGCTCGCGTTCCTCGGCGAGGCACTCGCCCGGCAGCCGCTGGCCGCGCTCCCCGTGGTGGCGCTGATGTTCTCCGTCGTCGCTTCGCTCCAAGCCACCGTGATACCCAGCGCGCGTGGACTGTTCGCGATGGGCCGGGACCGCACGCTCGGCCCGGTGTGGACCCGCATCCATTCCCGTTACGGCACCCCTGCCGCCGGGACCGTGCTGCTCGGCGGCATCTCCGCCGTGGTCGCGCTGCTGGCCACGGTCATCCCCAAGCTCAGCGACCTTCTCGGTGCGGGCATCAGTTCGATCGGTCTGGTGGTCGCCGTCTGGTACGGCCTGACGGCACTCGCCGCCGCTGTCCGGTTCCGCGGGCTTCTACGGGAACGTCCGTGGGAGGGACTGCGCGCGGTCGTGTTTCCCGCTCTCAGTTCCCTGGTGTTGCTGGCGCTGGGCGGCTACTTGGGCTGGATCTTCTACACCTCGGCAGATCATCTCGAATTCAGCGCGACCAACGGGTGGTTTCAACTGCTGTTCCCGGTCCTCATCCTGAGCTCGGGGCTGGTGGTGGCCGCGCACGCGAAGTGGATCCGCCGGTCGCCCTATTTCGTCACCGGCCGCGGAACAGATGCCGACGACGCCAACCTGCTCGGTGGAACTGCGCCCGCCGAAGCCCCCGTGACCACCCGTTACTGATCAGCGCAACACAACCTGATCCGAACACCGACGAAAGCACTTACCGACAGGAGATTTTCGATGTCAGCAGGACCCGCAGATCTGGTCTTCACCGGCGGATCGATTGCCACCCTGGACCCGGCCCGCAGCCGCGCCACGACGGTCGCCGTCACCGGTGGCCGGATATCAGCCGTCGGCCACGACGAGGTCCGGGAGCTGATCGGCGCCCGCACCGAGGTCGTCGACCTCACCGGCAGGCTGCTGCTGCCCGGCTTCCAGGACGCGCACATTCATCCCGTGGTGGC
The DNA here is from genome assembly GCF_042671975.1 of Rhodococcus sp. NPDC127593. Lineage (NCBI taxonomy): Bacteria > Bacillati > Actinomycetota > Actinomycetes > Mycobacteriales > Nocardiaceae > Rhodococcus > Rhodococcus sp. NPDC127593. The sequence continues at coordinate 126,831 of NZ_JBHXWI010000016.1, forward strand.
CGGCCTCGAGTACGCCCGCTGCAACCTCACCGGCATCAGCGATGCCGCTGCCACCCTCGCCGCCATCGGCAGCTACGCCGACGCACACCCGGAATTGCCGTGGATCGTCGGCGGCGGGTGGTCGATGGAGGCGTTCGCCGGGGGCACACCCACCGCGCAACTCCTCGACACCGTCGTGCGAGATCGGCCGGTGTTTCTGCCCAACCGCGACCACCACGGGGCATGGGCCAACACGCGAGCGCTGAACATCGCGGGCATCACCCGAGACACCCCCGATCCCGTCGGCGGACGTATCGAACGCGACGCCGACGGCGAGCCGACCGGCATGCTCCAGGAGTCTGCGATGGAGCTGGTCGGCTGCCACACCCCGGAGCACACACCCGACGACCGGCTGAAGGCACTGCTCCACGCCCAGCAGCACCTGCATTCGCTCGGCATCACCGCCTGGCAGGACGCGCTACTCGGCGACACCTCCGGGATCTCCGACGTCTCGGACGCCTACCTGACCGCGGCCGGCGACGGGTCCCTCACCGCGCGGGTGGCGGGCGCCCTGTGGTGGGATCGCGACCGGGGCGCCGAGCAGATCCCCGACCTGCTCCGGCGACGTTCCCGTCTCCGCGTCGGGAGGATGCGGGCCGACACCGTGAAGATCATGCTCGACGGTGTCGCCGAATCCCGCACCGCGGCCATGATCTCCCCGTATCTGGATGGATGTGGCTGCGCAACAGACCATTCCGGCACCAGCTTCGTCGACCCGGACGAACTGCGCCGCTACGTCACCGAGCTCGACGCCCTCGGATTTCAGGTGCACTTCCACGCGCTCGGCGACCGGGCCGTCCGCGACGCGCTCGACGCGGTTGACGCCGCTCGGACGACGAACGGATTCCGGGACACCCGACCGCACCTCGCCCACTTGCAGGTCGTGGACCCCCACGACATCCCCCGCTTCCGCGCGCTCGGCGTCACGGCCAACATGCAACCGCTGTGGGCAGCCCACGAACCGCAGATGGACGAACTCACCATCCCCTTCCTCGGGGACGAGCGCTCCCGTCGGCAGTATCCCTTCGGTTCCCTGCTGCGCTCGGGTGCAACGCTGGCAGCCGGCAGCGACTGGCCGGTCAGCAGCGCCGACCCGATCCACGGCATCCATGTCGCGGTCAATCGCGTACTGCCGGGCCGGGACGGGCAGGGGCGCCCGGTGTTCCTCCCCGAGCAACGAATCGATCTCACGGCCGCACTCACCGCCTACACCGCCGGGTCCGCGTACGTGAACCACCTCGACGACACGGGGAGCATCGAGGTGGGCAAGCTCGCCGACCTGGTGGTCCTCGACCGGGATCCGTTCACGGGAACCGCCGACGCGATCGGCGAGAGCCGGGCCGTCCTGACCTATGTGGGCGGTGATCGTGTCTACACGGCACCGGACGCCTGAGGCCAGGCGGTAGGCGGCCCTACTCTGCGGCGCGGATGCCGATCGGCGGACCGTCGTGGCGCCGATCGGCATCCGCGGCCACACTGGAGGTGTCCCGCCGAAGTCAGGAGACAGTGATGGGCGACAACAGGCCGTTCGGGTTCGACCCCGACGATCTCGACCGCGTGATCCGTGAGGCCGGCGAGGAATTGCAGGGCGTCAAGGACCGGATCGTCAGGTTCCTGGATCAGGCGGACTCTCAGATTCCGTGGACGGGCGTGTTCGCGGACTTCGCCCGCTCGCCGCGCGGCGCGTCGAAGCCGGAAACTGCCGGCGAGACCGGTGACGGTGTGTGGGCTATCTACACGCTCGACGGCGAGGGCGTCGCACGCGTCGAGCAGGTGTATGCCACCGAACTCGATGCGCTCCGCGCGCACAAGCACAACACGGATCCTCACCGGTCGGTGCGGTTCCTCCCCTACGGCGTCACCGTCAGCGTCCTCGACCAGCCGGAGGAAGCGGCGCCACCAGAGACGGAGTGACCCGAGGCCACTCAGTCCTCGAGCTCGAGCGGCAACTCCGCGGTGACCCGCCAACTGCCGTCGGTCTGCCGTCCCGCCTCGAGCGTGCCGTGCAACACCGCGACCCGCTCCCGCATACCGAGTAGCCCGTTGCCCGACCCGAGCGAGAACTGCCCGGACGAGTTGCCGTTGTCGGTGATCTCGACGAGGACGTCCGTCTCGCGGCGCCGCACACGCACCTTCGCGCGCGGACGTTCCCCGGCGTGCCGCAGCACGTTCGTCAGCGATTCCTGGACCAGCCGGTGAACACCGAGGCTGACCGCAGGGCTGATGTCGTCCAACTCCCCCGTCAGTTCGAGTTCCACGGGCAGGCCGGCGCTGCGCATCATGTCGGCCACCCGGGCGAGACCGGCCGTGCCGTGCTGGGGCATGTCGTCGGTCGCCGGCTCGGTGCGCAGCAGTGAGACGGTGCGCCGCAGTTCCGCCAGAGCCTCCCGCCCGGTGCTCGCGATGTTGGTGAGTGCCTGCTTCGCGATGTCGGGGTTGCTCTTCAAGGCGTAGGACGCGCCGTCGGCCTGAACGATCATCACGCTCACCGCATGCGCGACGACGTCGTGCAGTTCCCGGGCGATCCGGGTCCGCTCGGCCGCCACCGCGTCCTCGGCGCGGCGATCCCGGTCGTAGTCGGCGACGACGAGGCGCGCGGCAACCTCCTCGTCGTAAGCCCGGCGGGCGCCGAGGAACTCCGCCGTGATCCACGAGAGCGCGAAGACGAGGACCGAGAACAGTCCGGCCGCCAGCAGTTCCTGTTCCAGCAACCAGATCGACAGGGCCGAATCGACGGCGAGGCCCACCGCATACACCGCGGCGGTGCGGCGGCCGACGTAGGCGACGAGCGTGTAGAGGGCGACGGCGAGTGCCAGCAGACCGGGATGTTCGGCGTCGAGGTCACCGATCGAGTAACTGATGAATGTGATCGTGATCGACATCACCAGAACGGCGCCGGCCGCCGCCCGCGGATACTTGCGACGCCACACGATCGGCAGGCACAGCAGGAAACCCATGACCAGCTGCACCCACGGCGAGCGGTCTCCCGACGCGGTGAACACGAACACCTCGAGGGTGAACAGGATCGCCGCCAACATCGAGTCCGCAACCGTCGGCTTTCCTCGCAGCCACAGACTGAACCTCCGCATGTGCACAGCGTAAGTACCTCAGGGTGGGTGTGGTTGAGTCTGCACCATGAATGTGGGTGACTGGGCGCTTCTTCTCACCGCCGCGACGGCCGCCGGGTGGGTGGACGCCGTCGTCGGTGGTGGCGGACTGATCCTCATTCCCGCACTGTTTCTCGTCGCACCGCAGCTGACGCCGCAGGCCGCGCTGGCCACCAACAAGCTCACCGCGTTCACCGGCACATCCGCCGCCGTCGTCACGTTCGCGCGCCGCATCCCCATGAACTGGCGGCTGCTGGTTCCCGCCGGTCTGCTCGCGGCGGTGGCGTCCGCGCTCGGCGCGGCAACGGTGTCGCGCATCGACAAGGACGTGTTCATCCCGCTCATCATGGTGGTGCTCGTCGGCGTCGCCGTGTTCGTGACGATCCGTCCGCAGCTCGGGACCACGCTGGCGAAGGATCCGCCGACACGGCGGAAGGTCGTCGCGGTCGTCCTGCTGTCCGCCGGACTCCTCGGTTTCTACGACGGACTGTTCGGGCCGGGCACCGGCACATTCCTCATCATCAGCTTCGCCACGTTCCTCGGCACGGAATTCGTCCGTAGCGCCGCGATGGCGAAGGTGATCAATCTCGGATCGAATCTCGGTGCGCTGGTGTTCTTCGCCGCGACCGGCCATGTGCTGTGGGCACTCGGCCTGGGCATGGCGGTCTGCAACGTGATCGGCGCGATCACTGGTTCACGGATGGCGCTGAGCAAGGGCGCCGGGTTCGTCCGGATCACCCTGCTGATCGTGGTGATCGCGATGGTGATCCGATTGGGTTGGCAGCAATTCGGCTGAGCGACCGACTACGGTGGTCCACGTGACGGCTCCACGACAGGTTGATCCGGAATTCCTTGCCCTCCCCCTGCGTTCGCTGGCGGACGCGGCGCTCGCCGCTGCCCGTGCAGCGGGCGCGTCGCACGCCGACCTGCGGGTGCATCGACTGACCAGCCAGTCCCGGCGGCTGCGCGACGGCGAAGTGCAGTCGGCGGTGGACACCAACGAACTCGGCTTCGCGGTGCGTGTCGTCGTCGACGGCACCTGGGGTTTCGCCTCGCACGCCGAGCTGACCCCGGCGACCGCCGCCGCGACCGCGGAACAGGCCGTCGCCGTCGCGCGGGCGTTGCGTGGACTGAACCGGGAGCACGTCGAACTCGCCCACGAACCGGTGCACACGGATGTCCACTGGGTGTCCGACTACGACGTCGATCCGTTCGAAGTCCCCGCCTCGGACAAGATCTCGCTGCTCGGCGAATACTCCCGCAGGCTCCTCGCATCCGACGGCGTCGACCACGTCACCGCCGGATGCCTGCAGGTGAAGGAACAGACGTTCTACGCCGATCTCGCGGGATCGTCCATCGTGCAGCAGCGGGTGCGGCTGCACCCGCAACTCGAAGCCACCACCGTCGACCAGTCGGCCGGCGTGTTCGAGACGATGCGCACCCTCGCGCCCCCCGTCGGCCGCGGATGGGAGTACGTCGCCGGCGACAGGGTGTGGAACTGGACCGACGAACTCTCCCGGATTCCCGATCTACTGGCCGAGAAGGTGAAGGCCCCCACCGTGGTGCCCGGTCCCACCGATCTGGTGATCGACCCGACCAACCTGTGGCTGACCATCCACGAATCCATCGGGCACGCCACCGAGTACGACCGCGCGATCGGCTACGAGGCCGCATATGCCGGCACGTCGTTCGCCACCCCCGACAAGCTCGGCACGCTGCGCTACGGGACGCCGATCATGCACGTGACCGCGGACCGGACCGAGCGGCACGGTCTCGCCACGGTCGGCTACGACGACGAAGGTGTCGAAACACAGTCCTGGGACCTGGTCGCCGACGGGATTCTCGTCGGCTACCAACTCGACCGGGCGTTCGCGCCCCGGCTCGGGCTGGAGCGTTCCAACGGATGCTCGTACGCCGACTCGCCGCACCACGTTCCGATCCAGCGGATGGCCAACGTGTCGTTACAGCCGGATTCCGACACCGATCGCAGCACCGACGACCTGATCTCCGGTGTGGAGGACGGCATCTACGTCGTCGGCGACAAATCCTGGTCGATCGACATGCAGCGCTACAACTTCCAGTTCACCGGTCAGCGGTTCTACCGCATCCGCGGCGGGAAACTCGACGGGCAACTCCGCGACGTCGCGTACCAGGCGACCACCACGGACTTCTGGGGTTCGATGGACGCCGTCGGTGGCCGGTCCACCTGGCAGCTGGGCGGCGCTTTCAACTGCGGCAAGGCGCAGCCCGGTCAGGTCGCGGCCGTCAGCCACGGCTGCCCGTCGGCGCTCTTCCGCGGCGTGAACGTACTGAACACTCGGACGGAAGGCGGCCGATGATCGCGCCACAGCAACTCGTCGAGCAGGTCCTCGCCCGCGCCACCGTGGACGAAACCATCGTGATCGTCACCGATGCCAGCGAAGCCTCCCTGCGGTGGGCCGGTAACTCGATGACCACCAACGGCGTGTCCACGTCGCGCAGCTGGACCGTCATCTCGATCGTCCGGGCCGGCGAGGACGCGAAGGTCGGCATCGTCACGTCCGCGTCCGTCGACGCCGCCGACATCGACGGCGTGGTCCGTTCGGCCGAAATCGCTGCCCGCGCAGCCACACCCGCATCCGACGCGATGCCGCTACTCACCGGCACCGGCACCGATGAGCGGTGGGACGATTCGGCGGAGCGCACCGAGATCGGCGCATTCGAACAACTCGCCCAGGATCTGAGCATGGGCTTCGACGGCGACGACCAGCTCTACGGTTTCGCCCATCATCAGATGCACACCACCTGGCTGGGCACGTCGACCGGGATCCGGCGCCGGTTCGCCCAGCCGACCGGGTCGGTCGAGATCAACGGAAAACGCGGCGACGCCAGCGCCTGGGTCGGCACCAGCACCAAGGACTTCACGGATGTCGCCAGCGTGAAGTTGCTCCAAGACCTGTCGACGCGCCTCGACTGGGCCGGCAACCGGGTCGAGTTACCCGCGGGCCGCTACGAGACGATCCTGCCGCCGTCCGCGGTCGCGGACCTCATGATCTACCTGATGTGGACGATGGAGGGGCGGGCCGCGGAGGAAGGGCACTCCGCCCTGGCGGCGCCGGGGGGCACCCGTATCGGGGAGAAGCTGAGTACGCTCCCCCTCACCCTCTATTCCGATCCGGCCGCGCTCGGCGTGGAGTGCACGCCGTTCGTCGTCACCGGGTCGTCGTCCGAATCCGTGTCCGTCTTCGACAACGGGATGGACGCGCGCCGGGTCGACTGGATCCGTGACGGCACCGTCAACGCGCTCGCGTACCCGCGGGCGGCGGCGAAGGAGTTCGGCGCCGACGTGACCGTGCCCGGCGACAATCTGATCCTCGACGCCGGCGGCTCGGTGTCGCTCGACCAGATGGTGGCCGAGACCGAACGCGGGCTGCTACTGACCACCCTCTGGTACATCCGGGAGGTCGACCCCGCCACCCTGCTGCTGACGGGATTGACGCGGGACGGTGTCTACCTCGTCGAGAACGGGAAGGTCACGGGTGCCGTGAACAACTTCCGGTTCAACGAGAGCCCCCTCGACCTGCTGCGGAGGGTCACCCAGGCCGGCGCCACCGGGCGGACGCTGCCCCGGGAATGGAAGGACTGGTTCACCCGAACCGCGATGCCACCGTTGCGTGTCCCGGACTTCCACATGTCGTCGGTCAGCAAGGCGCTCTGAGGCGCGGATTCTATGCGGACGCTCGTCTAGGTGACAGCCCGTGCAGTTTCCGTTATAAATGCTGCAGACATCGCGCATATGAGATTTCTCACTCCAGAGCCGTTTCACCGCGCATGTCATATTCAGGTCTCCAGAGAACGGGGCCGAAACTCACCGCAGCGCCGCGTGGCCGGCGCGTGCGCCGGTTACGTCCCTTGCACGTCTGACCAGGAGGTTTCATGCACTCCGAGAGCACTACCCGCGAACTGCTCCACGGCCACACCAAGGTCACGGGACGGTTCGCTCTCGCCGACGTGGCACTGACGACGTTCGTCTGCCTGGCCTGCGCCGTCGGCATCGGCATCATCACCGGTTCAGTTCTCGCCGCCGCGACGGGAGGACTGATCGTCGTCCTCGCCACGGCGCTGATGGTGGCGGCGGTATGACCGCGCCGAGACATCAGCGAAGCACCACAATCCAGGAGATCACAGTGTCGAACGACGCACTCGAGGTCGCACCGCCCGCACATTCGATTCCGTACCGTCACCCCGACGGACGCGAGGTTCTCGCCACCGCGAGAGGCATTCTCATCGCCACCCGCGGTTACGGCGAGGCCGAGGCGTTCGAGGAGCTGCTCGACGTCTCCCGACATCACCACGTCAGCGTGATGCGGGCAGCGAAGTCGTTGGTGGAGTTGGCGACTCGGCGGCAGTCGTGCCCCTCCGTGACGACGCCCGCACCGCCCTACGCTCTCGAGTTCAAGGAATGGACGACACTGCTGGCGCGGTGACACCGTCCCTGTCCGCCCGGGTGAGACGCTTGGAGCTCCGGTGCGGGAGCCATTCGAGCGGACCCGTGATCGAACCGCCGCAACCACAGGCGTGACACGACGATCAAGGTCGCCGAGACAGCACCGAACAACGCGACGGTTGCCGGAACGACGGTGGTGCCGTTCAATTGGGCCGCGAGGCCGAGTCCCCAGCCGTAACAGACGATCGAGCACAGGATGTTCTGCAGCACATAGCAACTGAGTGCACTGCGGCCAACTCCCGAGAATGCCCGACCGGCCGGGCCGGGTTCGCGTCCGTCCGCGTAGCGGTGCGCGATCGCGGCGAGTAGCCCCAACGCCACCATCGGAGCGGTCCCGTACCTACCGAGGACCAGTGCATGCGCCGCGATCCTGACCGGCCTCGTTCAACGGGGCCTGATCGCGCCCGACATCGACGTCGACACCGAGTTGGTGCGCCTGCACGCACTCGTCGACGGCGCGGCGATGCACGTGCTGCTCGGCGACACCGGCACCCCGGAGCCCGCGCAGCCGGAGGCAGCGCTGGAGTCCGGCTCAAGGGCGGAAACAGCGAATCCGGCACGAAATAGCAAGCAGCACAGAGATTTCCGTGACACCTTGGGCCGCTTGATCTTGAGGCATCACCGTATCGACGCCGGAACTCCCGGGCAGTTCCCTCGTCTACCCCGCGGTTGCGGGCGTAGCCGTCGGTGGTGGTCAGGTGGTCGCGTTTTGCTGTCGGTCCCGGTAGATCCGGTATGCCTTGCGGTCGGCGGCCGACGCGCTCTTCCCGACTGTCGCGGCGGCGGCCAGTAGCCGCGTCGTATCTCCCGGCCGCCGTGCTGCTGGCACCAGCCGGGGACTGCCAGGATGTCGACGAGATCGCGGCACAGCCGGTACAGCTCGGACACGGTGAGTCGGTCACCATGTCGCGCGTATCCAGCCAGTCGGCAGAAGCCGTCGCGGTCGAGCGCGGGGACTTGGATGAGGTGGCCGGGTGAGCGAACAGTCGCACGCCCTGCGCGCCGTCGACGGGACCGGCCTCGGTGAGGAGGTGGGTCTGACGCAAGGCGCTCTGCTCGTCGGTGGACACCCGTGTGTAGACAAGTTCGGCCATGACCGCCGCCTTCCTTCCGCCGGCCCGGAATGCTTCCATTCACGGTTCAATCTGTCGTCAAACCCTGTCGTCAATCCGGAACGGATCACAATGGATCGGGTGAGCTGTTTCCGCACGATACGGGTGGGTACGAGAGCCGCCCCGTACGCATGTCGTCAACACCCGCATCGGGGACTTCTAGTTTCCCGTCATCCTGTGCTTCCCACTCTCGCCCTCCACTCGTCCGCGCACCCCCGCTCCGCGGGTCGGCTACGACCGATAAGTTCCCACCGCGGTCGCAGGCTCGCTCCGGGGGGCGGCACCTGAGCACCGGGGCAAGTGCCGCCGCGCAGAGCATTCGGCGCGTAGCTCAGATCCCCGGACTAATTCCGAGTCCCGGCACCCAGCCGCGTTCACCGATTGGCGGCCAGCACTGCTGCGAGGCCTTCTTGCAGGTCCTTGACGAAATACTCGGGAACCTCCAGCGACGGGAAATGTCCCCCGATTTCGGGCGACCTCCATCGGACAATCTGTCGGTACCGCTCCTGTGCCCAGGGGCGCGGACACTTCTCGATGTCGCGGGGATACATACTAATTGCCGACGGGACGTCGACCCGAAGTTCGGGGTCCAGCGAGTTGTGGCTTTCGTAGTAAATGCGGGCCGACGATGCGCCGGTCCGCGTCAGCCAATACAGGGTGACGTCGTCAAGAACGCTGTCTCTGGAAATCGTCTCGAAGGGGCTGTCTTCGGTATCTGTCCACTCAGCGAACTTGTCAAGGATCCAGGCAAGAAGCCCGACCGGTGAGTCGACGAGCGAGTAGCCGATGGTCTGCGGTCGGGTCGCCTGCTGCTTCGCGTACGCCGCGTGGTGGTGCCAGAAATCGCGGGTTTCCTCGGTCCACTTGCGCTCGACCGCCGTCAGCCCGTCCGTTGTCAACCCGGGCGGTCCCTCCGCGAACGTTGTGTGGATGCCGAGAACGTGCGCCGGGAACCTGCCGCCGAGAACCGTGGTGATATTGCCTCCCCAGTCGCCGCCGTGGGCTGCGAACTTGCTGTAGCCGAGCCTTCCCATCAGTTCCACCCATGCGGCCGCGATCTTTTCGGTTCCCCACCCGGTGGTGGCCGGCTTGTCGCTGTAACCAAAGCCTGGTAACGATGGAACCACGACGTGGAACGCCGGCGCGTCTGCATCTTTCGGATCTGCCAGCTCGTCTACTACATCGACGAACTCGGCAATGCTGCCTGGCCACCCGTGCGTCAAGATCAGAGGAGTGGCATCTGCGCGCGCGGATCGGCGGTGCAGGAAGTGGATTCCCAGATCATCAATGGTCGTGCGGAACTGGCCGATACGGTTAAGGCGCTCTTCGAACGACCGCCAGTTGTACCCGGTGCGCCAGTAGTTCACGACATCGACGAGGTCGGCGAGAGGAACGCCCTGTTCCCATCGGCGAGGGTCGGGCGCGGCGCGATAGACCGTCTCGGCCTCCGGTAGCCGCGCCGCGGCTAATCGCGCGCGCAGATCGTCGAGGTCAGCGTCAGTTGCGTGGGCTTCAAATGCTTGCACGTCGCTGGTTGGACGGGGCATGAGACCTCCTGGCCATCGCGGAACCGGCTGCAACCATCGCGAACCGGCTAAGACGGTTCTAGCATGTCCGATGTCAGCGTGCAACCTGCTAAGGTGGTTCCATGCGTGCCGAGTTCCCTGACTTTCGTCTCGGCAACGTGCTAGCGACCAGCTTCACGGCGACTCTGACGGAGCGTCGTGGCAACGCTGTGGAGCGCATTCCCACGCCGCAGCGACTCGTCGACTGGCTGGCAGTGAACGGCCTCGCCGTGGAGACCTGCACCACCGCCCAGCTCGAACTCGCTCGGGAACTGAGGGAATCAATTCACGCCGCCGCGACAGCGATCGCGATCCAAGACGCTCTCCCTGCGTCTGCTATCCAAATCATCAATGACTGCAGCATTCAGGGTCGGGCCGCGGCCATCCTGACGCCCGAGGGCAATCGTCAATGGCGACTCAGCTCGGCTTCCTGCGTAGAAGATGCCCTAAGCGTGATCGCCGCCGACGCGATCAGCATCATCGCAGGCGAACGAGACGGAAAATTGGCCTTGTGCGCATCGCCAACCTGCCAGGCCGCCTTCTTCGATACCAGTCAAAGTCGCACCCGCAAATGGTGTGACATGAACACGTGCGGGAATCGTCAGAAGAAGGCGCGCTTCAATGCCAACCAGCGCAAGAACGGGACTGCCGCACGGACGGGTGTCATCTGATCTGGCTTGCCCGGGAGGGCGGGCCTGGAAGGAGGGAATCGGCCGGACAGTCGGTCGCCTACCCCCGCTCGACGGCCACCATGCACGAACCCGAACCCGACCGATATGCCAAGGTCTTCACCGACTGGGCCGTCGCACTGAACTGATCACCTCGGCGTCTAACCTCCGGACCTCTCCGCCACACCGCCCGTCCACTGCACATCACCATCGAAACCACCACGCTCACTAGCAAACTCGTCACCACCGCCTACGATCACGGTCTCGCCCGGCTCATCCTGCACGAGGTCGGCCATCTCGACGGGCGCTGTACCGGGCGCGAATGCGACCCGGCGTCAAGCCGATCCCGATCGAAGAGTACAAACAGACCGGACGCCAATGGACTTACCGGTAATCACCGCCACTGCCGCCGGATCCGGATGTCTCAACCGGCTACTCGTTCGCGGAGTGAGGTCCAGGCGGGTGTCCGTATCGAGCCGGAACCGGCAGTAGGGGTCGACGTTGGACCAGAACAGCGGGCTCAGGGCGCGGCACTCCCTGTCGCCGACCAGATCATGAAACTCCGGATCCTCCAAAACCGCTTGTAGCAGAAGCCTATTGATGTGCACCATCGCCGATTGCAGTAGGTCGGGCCGGTACAACCGGATCGAGCCGATGTTCTTCAGCCGGGCGGACTGCCGAGTGGACATCTTCGGTGGGCACGCGCGAACCCTGAGCAGAAAGGCCGATCCAGCACAGCCTCGACCTACCGGCCGACGCGGCTCACCCGCGCTGATCGGGTGAGGACGGGCGCCAGGACTCTCGGGTGGAAGATCCGGACCGGCGAATCGATCATGTTCGCCACACGCACGAAGCGGATAAGCACCTTCGGATCACGCGCCGCGAGCGCATGCACCCGTCCGAAGTACCAGTTCATGAACGGGGTTCCGAACGGCGCATCACCCTGTGTTCCAGGCCAGTTCATGTCCTCCCCGGCGGCCATCCTCCAGGGCGCCTCGAGCCTCCTCGGCACCCTCTTCAGGAAATGGTGGGCCATCGCATCGATGCCCTCACCCTGGTGGACAGCCCGTTCGAGACACTCCCGCAACGTCATCGCATCCAGGGCGCTGGTCGTCATTCCCTGGCCGTAGATCGGGTTGAAACTGCACAGGCTGTCGCCGAGCACGATCAGACCACCCGGGAACCGGCGCATCCGTTCATAGTGCCTGCGGACGTTGGCGCGGAACTTGTACCCCGCGATCGGGGTCAAGGGCTCCGCCTCGCGCATGAACGTGTAGATGTCGGGCGCCTCGAGGTTGCGCGCGAATTCGAGAAGGCCGTCATCGTCGCGCGGCGGGTGATCACCGTTCCAGCCGCCGAGCATCACGATCCAGCGCTGACCCTCCACGGGGAAGATGACACCCAGCCGTCTTCCGTCCGGCGGCGTGGGCGCGATGATCAGCGCCTTCCACGGGCAGTCCTCGAGCGGCGGTCGGGCATAGAACCGTGTCGCGTAGCCGACATCGACGTCGATGACCGACATCTCGGGTCGGCCGTATCCCAACTCCTCGAGCCAGCGCGGCGTCCGGGAACCGCGCCCGCTCGCATCGACCACCAGGTCGGCGGCCACAGTCTCCTCGGTGGCGCCGGCTCGGCGCGACTGAACCACCACCCCAGTGACCCGGCCCGCCGTGGCGTCGGTGGCGAATCGCTTGACGTAGCAACGCTCGACGAGGTCGATGTTGGGGATCTGGCACACCCGCCGACGGATGTGCCATTCGAGGAACGGTCGGGTCTGACACGTGATGAAGATCCCGCTCGGTACCCGCAGCTTCCACACGCCGCGGTGGTACCAGGCGAAGTCCTTCGTCATTTCGACTTCGGCCGATCCGCCCTCGATCAGTTCGGAGGTGAGACCGGGGAAGGACTCCTCCATCAGGCTCAGGCCCCGTTTCCAGATGCTGTGGACGTGGCGGCCCTGGGGAACTCCCATACGAGGTTCGGCGCCGTCGACCAGGTGATCCTTCTCGAATATCGTGACCGTATCGAAGTAGTCCGCCAGGACGCGGGACGCGAGCAGGCCGGCGATGCTGCCACCGATGACGACGGCGTGTGCGTCCCGGCGTGGGGCGTTCGTGCGCCGCGATCGCATTGATTGGGCGACGCGGCGACGCAGGGCGATGTTGCGGTTCATGGTGACACTCCCGTCTACGGGACATTCCCACCGTGATCCCCGCACCCGCACGCCACCAGGCCCCCTGGGGTGACCTTCCCTCACCCGAGGGTGAGTACATCGACCCCTAGGTGGGCGCTACTTCGAATCGACCCTCGAACGTCCGGTCACCCACGCCGGTCGTCGGCCGTGACGGCGAGGCCGATGGTGCCGGTCTTGCCTCGGCGCAGGAGGCTGCCTTTCATCGTGAGCCAGCCGAGGATGCCGTATTTGCGGGCGATCACGTCCCGCGTGTGATCGGTGCCGGCGGCGTCGAGGATGACGGCGCGGGCGGAAACCTCGGGGCCCTTGGGCTTGCCGCGAGCGTCGCACGCGGCCACCGTCACCTCAGGGTTGCGGCGGATGCGTTTGACCTTGTAGGAGTCGGTGATCGTCCACATCAGCAGACGGTCCCCGTCGGCGGCGGCCCACAGCGGCGTCGCCACCGGGGTGCCGTCTTTCCGAAACGTGGTGAGCAGGACATACTTCGCGGACGACACCCGGTCGAATTCTGTGGTCACCGGGCCCATGCTAGACCGAACTGCGGAGCAGGGCGGTTGGTCAGTCCCCTTCGAGTTCGCCTTCGGTCTCGAGGTACACCTGCCGCAGGCCGTCGAGGGTCTGCTGCTCGGGGTGCTCCCACATGTCCCGCTCCGCCGCCTCGAGGAGGCGTTCGGCGATGCCGTGCAGGGCCCACGGATTGGACTGTTCCATGAACTTGCGGTTCTGCTCGTCCAGCACGTACGACTCGGCGAGTTTCTCGTACATCCAGTCGGCGACGACGTTGGTGGTGGCGTCGTATCCGAACAGGTAGTCGACGGTGGCCGCCATCTCGAACGCACCCTTGTAGCCGTGGCGGCGCATCGCCTCGAGCCACCGCGGGTTCACGACGCGGGCGCGGAACACCCGGGACGTCTCCTCCGACAGGGTTCGGGTACGCACCGATTCGGGTCGGGTGCTGTCGCCGATGTATGCCTCGGGCGACTTCCCGGTGAGCGCCCGCACGGTCGCGACCATTCCGCCGTGGTACTGGAAGTAGTCGTCGGCGTCGGCGATGTCGTGTTCGCGGGTGTCGGTGTTCTTGGCCGCCACGGTAATTCGCCGGTATGCGGTCCGCATGTCGTCGGCGGCGGGTGCGCCGTCGAGTCCGCGGCCGTACGCGAAACCACCCCACGTGGTGTACACGTCGGCGAGGTCGGCGTCGCCGCGCCAGCTCTTGGAGTCGATCAGCTGCAGCAGTCCGGCCCCGTAGGTGCCCGGCTTCGACCCGAAGATGCGGGTGGTCGCCCGCCGTTCGTCGCCGTGCTCGGCGAGATCCGCCTGCGCGTGTGCGCGCACGAAGTTGCTCTCCGCCGGTTCGTCCAACGCGGCGACGAGCCGGACGGCGTCGTCGAGCAACGCCAGGACGTGGGGAAACGCATCACGGAAGAAGCCACTGATCCGGACCGTGACGTCGATACGCGGCCGGCCCAGTTCCTCGAGGTCGATCACCTCGAGGTTCACCACGCGGCGGCTCGCCTCGTCCCACACCGGACGCACACCGAGGAGCGCGAAGACCTCGGCGATGTCGTCTCCGGAGGTGCGCATTGCGGACGTGCCCCACACGGACAGACCCACCGAGCGCGGCCACTCTCCGTGATCGGACTTGTAGCGGTCCAGCAACGATTCGGCCATCGCCTGGCCGGTCTCCCAGGCGAGCCGGGACGGTACGGCCTTCGGGTCGACGGAGTAGAAGTTGCGGCCCGTCGGGAGCACGTTGATCAGCCCGCGCAGCGGCGAACCGCTCGGCCCGGCGGCGATGAAGCCGCCGTCGAGTGCGTGCAGCACCTGCGCGATCTCGTTGTCGGTCTCCCGCAGCCGGGGCACCACCTCGGTGGCGGCGAAACGGAGAATCTTCGCGACGGTGGCGTCGGCGGTGAGCGTGTCGGCGGCGTCCGGTTCCCAGTCGGCGTCGTGCATGCCCTGCACCAGTGCGTGCGCCTGCTGCTCGATGTCGTCTACGCGGGTACGGGATTCGTCGCCGTCCTCGCTGAGGCCGAGCGCCTCGCGGAGTCCGGGGACGTTCTGCTCGCCGCCCCACATCTGCCGGGCGCGCAGCATCGCGAGCACCAGTTCGACCTCGGCGTCGTCGCGGGGGGCCGCACCGAGGATGTGGAGGCCGTCACGGATCTGGACGTCCTTGATCTCGCACAGCCAGCCGTCGACGTGCAGCAGCATGTCGTCGAACACGTCCTCGTCGGGACGTTCCTGCAGTCCGAGGTCGTGGTCCATCTTCGCGGCGCGCATCAGCGTCCAGATCTGCTGGCGAATGGCCGGCAGCTTGGACGGGTCGAGCGCGGAGATGTTCGAGTGCTCGTCGAGGAGCTGCTCGAGTCGCGAGATGTCGCCGTAGCTCTCGGCGCGGGCCATCGGCGGGATCAGGTGATCGACGAGCGTCGCGTGGGCGCGGCGCTTGGCCTGCGTGCCCTCCCCCGGATCGTTGACCAGGAACGGGTAGATCAGCGGCAGGTCGCCGAGCGCGGCGTCGGTGCCGCACGACGCGGACATGCCGAGTGTCTTGCCGGGCAGCCATTCGAGGTTGCCGTGCTTGCCGAGATGGACAACGGCGTCGGCGCCGAAACCGCCGGCGGCGGCATCCGCGGCGATCCACCGGTAGGCGGCGAGGTAGTGGTGGCTCGGTGGCAGGTCCGGGTCGTGGTAGATCGCGACCGGCTTCTCCCCGAATCCGCGCGGCGGCTGCACCATCAGCACGAGATTCCCGAACTGCATTGCGGCGATGACGATTTCACCGGCGGGATCCTGCGAGCGGTCGACGTACAGTTCGCCCGGCGCCGGTCCCCAGTGCTCCTCGACGCCCTCGCGCAGTTCCGCGGGCAGCGCCGAGAACCACTCGCGGTAGCGGGCGGCGGAGATCCGGATCGGGTTGCCCTCGAGCTGTTCCGCGGTCAGCCAGTCCGGGTCCTGGCCGCCGGCGGCGATGAGGGCATGGATCAGCGCGTCGCCGTCCTGGGCTGCGAGACCGGGCACTGAGTCCGGCCCGTCCGCGGGGCCCAGGTCGTATCCGGCGGCTCGCATCTCGGTGAGCAACCTGATGGCACTGGCCGGGGTGTCGAGACCGACGGCGTTGCCGATGCGGGCGTGCTTCGTCGGGTACGCCGACAGCATCAGAGCGATCCGGCGGTCGGATGCGGGGATGTGCCGGAGTCGGGCGTGCCGGACGGCGATGCCCGCCACCCGGGAGGCGCGCTCGGCGTCGGGAACGTAGGTGGAGAGACCGTCGGCGTCGATCTCCTTGAACGAGAACGGCACCGTGATCAGCCGGCCGTCGAACTCGGGGACCGCGACCTGGGTGGCGACGTCGAGCGGCGACAATCCGTCGTCGTTGGACTCCCACGACTCACGGCTGCTGGTCAGGCACAGTCCCTGCAGGATCGGCACGTCCAGCGCGGCCAGAGCGGCGACGTCCCACGCCTCGTCGTCGCCACCGGCCGAGACGCCGGCCGGCTTGGTGCCGCCGGCGGCGAGCACGGTGACCACCATCGCGTCCGCCCGGCGCAGCGTGTTCAGCAATTCCGGCTCGGCGGTGCGCAGCGACGCACAGAAGATCGGCAGCGGAGTGCCGTCAGCCGCCACGACGGCGTCGCACAGCGCCTCGATGTAGCGGGTGTTCCCGGCCAGGTGCTGGGCGCGGTAGTAGAGAACGGCGATTGTGGGGCGCTCCGGGTTCGCATCGGGAGCGAACGGCGCGACACCCCAGCTCGGCAGGTGGACCGGCGCCTCGAAACCGTGACCGGTCAGCAGCACGGTGTCCGACAGGAAGTGATGCAGCTGGGCGAGGTTGTCGGCGCCGCCCTCGGCGAGATAGTTGTGTGCCTCCGCCGAGACACCGGCGGTGACGGTCGAGCACTCCATCAGTTCGGCGTCCGGGGCATGCTCGCCGCCGAGGACCACCACGGGCAGTCCGCTGGCCAGGACCGCGGCGAGGCCCTCTTCCCACGCCCGGCGGCCGCCGAGGATGCGCACCACGACCAGGTCGGCGCCGTGGAGCAGCCCCGGCAGATCCTCCTCGACCAGCAGCCGGGCCGGGTTGGCCCAGCGATAGTCCGCCCCGCTGGCGCGTGCGCTGAGCAGGTCGGTGTCGGAGGTGGAGAGCAGCAGGATCACGTGTGGAGCCTTCCTGGGGGTGTCGCGCCCCGTGGCAGTGGTCCCGTGCGGAACCGTAGGTCGGAGGACGGCAGGTGAGGGTCTGGCTCGCCCACCGGTTTCGGCGAGCTCACAGTGGCGCGACCGCGCCGGATTTTCACCGGCTTCCTCTCCTGCTGCCGCAAGTGCTGGTGATGCTACCTGGGGCCGGACGTAACCTGGGACCATGGTCGACTCCCGTTCCCGCCCCGATGCATGCCCCGGCGCGCTGCAGGTCCACCAGGCCGCGGACGGTGCGCTCGCCCGGGTGCGCCTCCCCGGAGGTGTGCTGACCTCTCCCCAGCTGCAGACCCTCGCGGAATCGGCCCGCGACCTCGGGAGCGGCGAGATCGAACTGACCTCCCGCGGCAACGCGCAACTGCGGGCGGTCCGCGACCCGCAGGAGTTCGCCCGCCGCCTCGCCGACGCGGGCCTCCTGCCGTCGGAGACGCACGAACGGGTCCGCAACATCCTCGTCTCACCGCTGACCGGCCGGATCGGTGGTCTCGCGGACCTTCGGGATCTGGTCGACGAACTCGATCGGACGTTGTGCGCGGACTCCGCGTTGGCGGACCTGCCGGGCCGCACCCTGTTCACCCTCGACGACGGGCGCGGCGACGTCTCGGCGCTCGGCGGCGATTTCGGCGTCCATGCGGTGAGCGAGACGGAGGTCGCCCTGGTTCTCGCCGGTCGCGACAGCGGCGCCCGGGTCACGACGACGGAATCGGTGACGGTGCTCCTCGACGCCGCCCGCGTCTTCCTGGAACTGCGCGATCAGCACTGGCGGCTGTCCGAGATCGCCGACGGTGCCGAACGGACCCTGTCGGCATTGGCGCTCGCACCGACCGCCGACCCGGTGAGCGGGTTCGACGAGCATCGGCCACCGATCGGATGGCTGGACCAACCGGACGGCACCGTGACCCTCGGCGGCGGTCTCGCGTTCGGGACCCTCGACGCCCGGCTGGCGGAGTTCCTCGCCGCGGTCGAGAAGCCGGTGATCGTCACGCCCTGGAAGTCGGTGTTGCTGTGCGATCTCGACGAGTGGTCCGCCGAGCAGATCGTGCGGGTCCTCGCCCCGATGGGCCTGATCTTCGACGAGAACTCACCGTGGCTGAACGTCAGCGCCTGCACCGGGCAACCCGGCTGCGAGAAAGCGCTCGCCGATGTGCGGGCCGACGCGCGGGACGCCGTCGCGAGCGGCGAACTCCCGGTGGAGGGCCGACAGCACTGGTCGGGCTGCGAGCGGTGCTGCGGGCGGCCCAAGGGTGAGGTCGCCGACGTCGTCGCCACGGAGACGGGTTACCGGGTTGAGGAGCCGTGACCGCGGTGCCTCTATCGTGAGCGAATGATCGAGTACATCCGAGACGGCGCGGAGATCTACCGCCAGTCCTTCGCCACGATCCGCGCCGAGGCGGATCTCAGTGCCTTTCCCGAGGACGTCTCGCAGGCCGTGGTCCGCATGATCCACGCGAGCGGTCAGGTCGACCTCGTCGACGACGTCGCGTTCACCCCCGGTGTCGTCAAGGCTGCCCGCGCGGCGCTGGCGGGCGGCGCCCCGATCCTGTGCGACGCGCAGATGGTCGCCGCCGGCGTGACCCGGAAGCGTCTCCCCGCGGACAACGAGGTGCTCTGCACGCTGCGCGACCCCCGGGTCCCGGTGCTGGCGGAGCAGATCGGGAACACCCGTTCGGCAGCCGCCCTCGAATTGTGGGGCAGCAAACTCGAGGGTGCCGTCGTCGCGATCGGCAACGCCCCGACCGCGTTGTTCTACCTCCTGGACATGATCGAATCCGGCGCACCCCGGCCTGCCGCGATCGTCGGCGGTCCGGTCGGTTTCATCGGTGCGGCGGAGTCGAAGGAAGCGCTGATCGAGCACCCGAGCGGACTCGACTATCTGCTGGTCCGCGGCCGCCGGGGTGGCAGTGCCATCACGGCTGCGGCGCTGAATGCGATTGCGAGCGAAGTCGAATGAGCTCCGAAGAGCGGGTGACCGGCAAACTGTGGGGCGTCGGTATCGGACCGGGTGACCCGGAACTGGTGACGGTCAAGGCCGCGCGGGTCATCGCCGAGGCCGATGTGGTGGCGTTTCACAGCGCCCGGCACGGCAAGAGCATCTCCCGCGCGGTCGCGGCGCCGTACCTGCGTGAGGGCCAGATCGAGGAGCATCTCGTCTACCCCGTCACCACCGAGACCGTCGACCACCCCGGCGGATACCAGGGGGCGATGGACGAGTTCTACGAGGAGGCGTCGCAGCGACTCGCCGCCCACCTCGAAGCCGGCCGCTCGGTGGCGCTCCTCGCCGCAGGCGACCCGCTGTTCTACAGCTCCTACATGCACATGCACAAGCGGCTCGCGCACCGCTTCGAGGCGGAGGTGATTCCCGGGGTCACGTCGATCAGCGCCGCCTCCGCCGCGCTGGCGATGCCGCTCGTCGAGGGCGAGGAAATCCTCACCGTCCTGCCCGGAACGCTGCCGCGCGGCGAGCTGACGCGGCGCCTGCGGGAGACCGACGCCGCCGCCATCCTGAAACTCGGACGCACCTACCCGGCCGTCCGGCAGGCGTTGAAGGACTCCGGCCGCATCGACGAGACATGGTACGTCGAGCGGGCCAGCACGACCCGGCAGAAGATCGACGCCGCGGACGACGTCGCGGACAGCGACGTCCCCTACTTCTCGATCGCCATCGTGCCCAGCCCGTCGAACGCACGCCGCGACGACGCGGCACCGAAGGGTGAACTCGTCGTCGTCGGGCTCGGTCCCGGCGATCAGGCATGGACGACACCGGAAGTGCAGCACGAACTGTCACTCGCCACCGACATCGTCGGCTACGGCCCCTACATCGACCGGGTCCCCGAACGTCCCGGTCAGCGCCGCCACTCCAGCGACAACCGCGTCGAGGCCGAACGCGCCGCGATGGCACTCGACCTGGCGAAGAACGGGGCCCGCGTCGCCGTCGTGTCGTCCGGTGATCCGGGTGTGTTCGCGATGGCCGCCGCGGTGCTCGAAGTCGCGGCCGAGGAGCAGTGGCGCGGCGTTCCCGTGCGCGTCCTGCCCGGTATGACCGCCGCGAACGCCGTGGCGAGCCGGGTCGGCGCACCCCTCGGGCACGACTACGCCGTCCTGTCCCTGTCGGACCGGCTCAAGCCGTGGGACGTGGTGGCGCAGCGCATCTCCGCGGTCGCGAGCGCCGACATGGCCTTCGCCGTCTACAACCCCGCGTCGAAGTCACGCACCTGGCAGGTCGCCGCGATGCGCGACCTGGTTCTCGAGCACCGTTCCCCCGACACCCCGGTGATCATCGGCCGCGACGTGGCCGGCGCGCAGGAGTCGGTGCGGGTCGTGCGGCTCGCGGACCTCGACCCGGCCGAGATCGACATGCGGTGCCTGCTCATCGTGGGCTCCTCCATGACGACCGTCGTCGAGAACGAGCACGGGACCCGGGTATTCACGCCCCGACGTTATCCGGGTTGAGTACCTCACTCGACGCGGCCGGAGCGGAGTTCGGTCACCGCGATCCGGGCGGCGTGCCCGATCGCGGCATCGACCACCGGTAGCACGGGGTCGGTTCGGGCGGCACGGGTGAAGACGGCGACCGCGACGGGAGTCTCACCGGGAAACGTCACGACGGCCACCTCGTTGCGGATGGCGCCGATGGTCCCGGTCTTCCCGGCGACGTCCACCTCGGAGTACGGGAACCCGGACCGGATGCGGTGCTGCCAGATCTGCGCGGACATCACGTGCCGGACGAACTCGCCCTGCGGTCCGGGCACCGCCCGTCCGGTCCAGATCGCGTCGAGAAGCGAGGTCATCTCCCGTGGAGTCGTCGCGCTCGCATACGACGGGTCGTAGGCGGACACCGTCCACGCCTCGTCGTTGTCGGCGAGTGCCGCGAATGCTTCGGCGGTGGTATGCGCGTGGGCGTCGATCACCAGACTGCGGTGCGCATCCGCTGTGCCGCCGATGATGCGCGTGCTCGTCATGCCCAGCTCGGACAGCGCCTGCTCGACGCTCTCCAGTCCCACCTGCCCGAGAACGAGGTCGGCGGCGGCGTTGTCGGACACGGTCATCATCGACAGCGCCAGATCCCGCCAGCTCAGCACCACTGGGTCACGGAACGTCGACACCCCGGTCGGCCCCGGGGTGCAGTCGGCCGGGCTGACCCGGACGGTCGCGGTCGGCGACAACTCCCCGGATTCGAAAGCGCGGCACAGGGCGACGAGCAGCGGAAGTTTGTAGACCGATGCCAGCACCACGAGGTCGTCCGCGCCGACCGCGATGTCACCCCCGGCGTCGATCGGGGGGCCGACGCGGCGGGCGTGCAGCCATCCGGTGCACCCGGCGTCGGCGAAGACGTCACGGATCCGCTTCTCCGCCGACGGGGTCATCGATCGGCCCGCAGCAGCACCCGGTCGAGGGCGGCAGCGGACGGTGCCACGTCGGCCCCCGAGCGCCACACGATGCGCAGGCGCAGCGCGACGTCTTCGCGCAGCAGATCGACCCAGGCCACACCGGGCATCACCGTCGGTGCCGTCGCCGTCACTCCGAAATGACCGCCGGCGGCCACATGCGTGAGAATCTCTCGCGGACCCGGTGCGACCTCGATGTCCGGGTCCACACCCCGGGCCCGCCACACGTCGACGAACAAATCGTGGGCAGGCGGATTGTCCGAGCGTGGACCGGTTGCCAGCGCCAGCCCGCGCAGCATCCGGACCTGTGCCTTCTTCGCGACTGCGGCCGGGTGGTCGTCCGGCACCACCACCCAGCGCCGAAGCTTCAGCACCGGCCCGCTGTCGAGACCGGTGAGCAGAGCTGGATGTTCGACCACGGCGACGTCGAGACTGCCCGTGCGGACGGCGTCCACGAGTTCGGTGGTGGACGCCGTAGTCGTCACTACCCGGGTGGGCCGGGTCTCGTCCGCGTCGCGAAGGGCACGGACACACCGAACCACCACACCGTCGGCCACCGAGTGCGGGACACCCCATCGCACCACCCTGTCGCGACCACCGGCGATGCGGTGCGCCTCGTCCTCGAATCGGGCCGCGTCGGCGACGAGAAGCCGAGCACGCGGGAGCAATTGGCGTCCGGCGTCGGTGAGCCCGACTCCTCGGGCACTGCGCTGAACCAGCTCCGCGCCGAGTCGCTGTTCGAGCCGCCGCACGCCCTGTGACAGCGGCGGTTGCGTCATCCCGAGCCGGGATGCGGCGTTGCCGAAATGTCCCTCCTCCGCAACGGCGACAAAGAAACTCAGGTGGCGGAGCAGATCCATGGCGACCATTGAACCAGTTCCGACCGTCCCCATCTGGCCACGTCACCGTTTCCGGGCACAAAACGTTGCCCTGAACTGGGGTGATAGCGCACCCGACTCGCGACGACGCCGCTTTCGTCTTTGCGCTATGAGTGTCCGCATCCGACATTGGATCCATGCCCACACACCGAAATCATCCGAAGCCCAGGCGCACCGGTCGTCGAGGTGCCGTCGCTCTCGCGCTGGCGCTGCCCTTACTGCTCGGGGCGTGCACCGCCACCGCGGAGCACGCCCAGCCCACGACGTCGGTGGCTGCGGTACCGGATCGCCGGTCCCTCGACGCGACGATCGACGCCCTGGAGGCGCAGTACTCCACACGGATCGGAGTGACGGCCGTCAATCCCGCGACCGGCGAGGTCTACAGCCACCGGGGCGACGAACGGTTCGCGATGTGCTCGACGTTCAAGGCCTACGCGTCGGCCGCGGTTCTGCGCAAGACCGAGGACGGGTCGACGTCACTCGACAAGACGGTCGTGATCGAACCCGGCGACCTCGTCGAGAACTCGCCGGTCACTGCCGCAGCGGTCGGCACCCCGATGACCTTGGGGCAGATCGCCGAAGCAGCCCTGACGCAGAGCGACAACACTGCCGGGAACTACCTGCTCCGGGAGATCGGTGGTCCGCAGGCGGTCACAGCCCTCGCCCGGGACGTCGGCGACGGGAGCACGCGACTGGACCGGTGGGAGACCGAACTCAACACCGCATTCCGCGACGATCCCCGGGACACGACGACTCCGAACGGCCTCGCACAGGGCTTCCGGGCGCTGCTCCTGGGAGACGCGCTCGACGCGGCGAGCCGCGATCAGCTTCTCGAGTGGATGCGGGCGAGCAAGACGTCGGACAAGCGAATGCGCGCCGGTCTGCCGGCCGGGTGGACTGCCGCCGACAAGACCGGTGGCGGCGGGTTCGGCACCGCCAACGATGCCGGTGTCGCGTGGAGTCCGGACGGCGCCCCCGTCGTCCTCGCCATCCTCACCGACAGCCTCACGAATCAGGAAGGTGCGCAGGGAAACAACCAGGCGATCGCCGACACCACCGCGACCGTCATCGAGGGCTTGACTGCGCCGTGAGCCATCTGTGCAGAGACACCGCCAGTTCGACGGGAGCGTCGAACTGGATCAGGTGCCCGGCGCCGTCGATGACCTCGAGCGTCGAACCCGGAACGAGGCGCGCGAGTTCCTCGGCTCGGTCGACGGGGATCCAGGCGTCGTCCCTCCCCCACACGACCGCGACAGGAATGTCGATCGACGCATACCGATCCTGGATCTCGTCGGTGTATCGCTCGTCGGCCTCGGCGATCTGCCGGTAGAACGCGACCTGACCCTCCTCCGACAGCCACGGCGCGGTCAGGAGAGCCATCTGAGCGGGGGTCAGGCCGCGGTGGGTCGCGCCCGCGATGTAGGCCTCGAGAGCACCCCGGTGCACCGCTGCCGGTTGCGCGGCGAACACGTCGGCGTTCTCCGCGACGAGCCGGAAATAGTCCGAGCCCCACGGCCGCAACGCAACCACGTCGACCAGGGCCAGCGAGGCGTACCGGGCACCGTGCACGAGATTGGCGCGAAGCGAGACGGCGCCCCCGTAGTCGTGGGCGACGACATGGGGTGCGTCGAGGTTCCAATGCCGGAGGAGGTCGGCGAGGAGTTCACCCTGCACACCGAGATCGACGTCGTGGGCGCCGTCCTTCGACGACTGCCCGTATCCGGGCATGTCCCACAGGTAGACCGAGAACTCGGCAGCGAGCGCGCGTGCGAACGGCCACCACAGCTGCGACGACCACGGTGTCCCGTGGCACATCACCACCGCAGGACCGTCCCCGAACCTGTCCCACGCCACCGATCTGCCACGCCATTCGAACGTCTGTGAGAGCTCCACACCCGCAGTGTGCCATCAGCGGTGGAACCTTCGCTTCACCTCTTCACCCGCGGGGTCGCCGGTCTTCGTCCCGAGGTCGTCGGGGCCTTCGTCCAGAGGAACGAACGCACACCCGACGACGCCCCGGTCGACGTAGGTTCGGGATGTGAGAAACGACGAACGCGAACGGCGGGCGCGGAGCTTCGGGCAGGTAGCCGAGCTGTACGACCGGTGGAGGCCCGGCTACCCCGATGCCCTCTACGACGACGTGCTCTCCCTCGCGCCCGCCGGCCGGGTTCTCGAGTCCGGTGCCGGTACCGGTCGGGCAACGCTCGGCCTCGCGCAGCGCGGGGCGTCGGTTCTCGCGATCGAACCCGATCCTGCAATGGCCGCCGTCGCCAGGCGGCGCACCCAGGGCTGGAGTGTCGAGGTGCAGGAGTCCGCTTTCGAGGACTGCTCCGTCGCGGCCGCCGCATACGACCTCGTCGTCGCCGCCCAGTCGTGGCACTGGGTCGATCCGCAGCGCGGCGCGGCCGTCGCAGCCCGGGCTCTCCGGAAAGGCGGTTCGCTATGCCTGTGGTGGAACCGGCCCCGCGACCTGTCCGGTCCCACCTGGGACGCCATCGATGACGCCTACGCCGAATACGCCCCCGAACTCGATCGCCGCGCCGCGTCGCGCCTGCAACCCGACACCGAGGAGCAGGCCGCGCCGGCTGCCGGCTTCACTCCGTGGGCGTCCCGCACCTATAACTGGACGAAATCGTACGACGCCGAAAGCTACACCGGTCTGATGCGCACGCAGTCCAATCACGTTTTGCTACAACCTGATCAGCGGGAAAAATTGCTCGCAGCGATCCACACGGCCATCACCGATACCGGCGAAGGCTGTCTCGTGTACCCGTACCGAACCTTGCTCTTGACTGCGGGGGTGAGGCAATAGATGGTGCGTCGACTGACGGAGCGAGTTGTTGCTAGCTGACGATGTCGTGACCGCACATCGCGCGGCGCAGAGGCCTCTCTGCCCTGGCGACGCGCCGCCCGGCCACAGTCAACATCGGGCGTGGAATCCCGATACCCATGACCGGCACGCCCGTCACATACCCTTCCCTGTAGAGGTAATTCGACGCATCGGCCACTTCGTCCCGGGTCAAGGGCGCAGGCGCCCAGCCGACCGCCTCCCCGATGGCCTCCGCGTCCAGAATCGGACTTCGGTACCCTTCCGTCGCCTTCGCGAGAAGCCAACCCAGAACAGCGTCACGAACCGCCCATTGACGATCGGTAGCTGCATTCACATTTCAGTCCTCCGGTAGATGCCGTTGATGCTTGCATGCACCATAGCCACCGGCAAGGAATAAGCAAGTTCGTGAGCTTTCCTGCGGTTCTTGGGATCTCACGAAGTTCCAAATCCACCGCGGCACGACGGTCGCGGCCCGGCGACTCGGCGCTCGTGTGGTCCTGGCCGTGCCAGGTGCCGAGTGGACTTATCTACTTTCCTGGGTATGGTCGGGATCAGTTCGTGGTTGCCACTTCCGAAGATGGAGCGACAATGGCTGACAAATCCGCCGTCAAGAGTTCGAAACAGTCCGCACGCGCCCTCAAAGAGCGCCGGGCGGAGAAGCGGGCGAAGGCCCTGGAGTCGACTGAGATCATCCGAAAGCGGAAGGGCTGAAATCGCATTGAAGGTTCACGACTTGCTCAGTTGGCGATGAAGGGCACCACCGTCCCAATAGTCGGTGCTGGAAATGATGTGGTTGCCTCTCACTTCCAGCAGCTGCACTCCGGCCAAGTATAGGCTTTGCCCTTTCGGCTCGTACGAGCCCAAGCGGCCATTCAGATGACCGGATAGTCGGTAGGTCACCGCCGCACGGTTTTCATTGATGAGAATTTCATCGAGGTTCCACTGCACGTCGGGAAATGCTGCGAAGAGCCCAACGAGACCAGCGGCGATCCGCTCCGGTGTGCGGTGGTCTGCGCCGACTGCGATATCACGATGCCGACATAGCGGAGCGTAAAGCTTTGCGGCGTCCGCGGGGCGGTGGTTGTTGTATGCCGTGTACAGATCGGTCACGAGCTGGGTGAGTAAGGCCATGAGAAGTGTCTCCTTTGGTTGGCAATCTTCGACGTTGCGCACACTGTGTGCCCTCCGACTCTCCGTTCCACGCATCGTGGAGGAGCGAGCGGATCGGTTGCAGATCCAGCGGCCGAGGACTGACAAGTTTCTCGGCCACAGCCGCTTCCGCGACTGCATCGATCTGGTCCCGCGTGACGCCGATGGCTCGGAGTCCTGTCGGTGTGCCGACCGACCGGGCCAGCGACCAGACATTGTCAGCGAGTTTCGCCGGGTCACACTTCATCGCCTCGGCCAAACGCGCCATGATATCGGGGATCGCCGGTTGCAGGTACCGGATGATGTATGGCAGGACGATCGCGTGGGTTTCGGCGTGGGGGGCGTCGCACATTCCTCCGAAGAGATGACACAACGCGTGATGCACACTGGTGCCCACCGTGCCCAGCGCGACGCCGGCGAGGCAGGCGGCGATGAGAACCTCCCCACGGGGTGCAGGGTCGGTTGTGGTGTACGCCCGATGCAGGAAACGCTGGAGTCGGCCCGCACCATCGAGAGCCAGTGCGTCGGTGATCGGGTCATGGTTCGTCGCCCACAATGCCTCGGCGCAGTGGGCCAAGGCGTTCATCCCGCTGGGACCGACGATCGAGGCGGGCAACGCGGTCAGGAGCTGCGGGTCGTAGACGACGATCTTCGGCAGAGCCGCACGATCGCGGGCGGTCTTCTTGCCCGTTCCGCTGGTGAGCCCGTAGATGGGCGTCGACGTTCGGCTTCGCGCTCTCGGGGCAGGTTCGAGCGGCCGCCCGCCTGCCATAACCTGCCGAGACAACTGCCTCGACACTGTGAGAGCGGCCGAGCACTGCGTTCGCGGAGCGCACCCGGCCCGCAGTGACCTCTCGACGTATGCGTGTCGAGGAGACTGGGCCTCCGGCGATGTTGAGTAAGTCGACTTTTCGGGCCTCGAATCCCAACCTGCGGCCGGTTGCGTCGAGGGTCGAGGTGTTGCCTGCTGCGCGATATCCGTAGCGGAAGTTGGCTCCGACGGACACCGACCGCGCGCGCAGTCGAGTCGCGAGCAGATCAGTCGCGAAATCTTCGGCAGAGGTCTGCAGCAGGAAAGGGCTCATGGGGAGCGCAAGGACGAAGTCGAGGCCGCAGTCGGCTTGCAGCCCGAATTTGCGGTCGAGACTGGTCAGCACGGCGGGCTGACGTCCCGGGGAAAGGATTGTCGACGGGTGCCGGTCAAACGTCACTGCACCGACCAGTAGTCCAAGCGTGGTTGCTCGGCACGCCGCTCTACCTTGTCCGGTTGATGACGATGCAACGCAGGGAAAGATGCTGGCGGCGACCAACCGATCACCGATGAGGGTCGCGCACCTTCACTTCATGGTCACCGCGGATGGCCTGCGGACCCTCGTCACGCACATCTTTGTCGCGGGTGACCCGCAACTCGAACGCGGGGACAGCGTGTTCGGTGTGAAGGACTCCCTGATCAAGAACTTCGTGGAGCAACTCCCAGGCACACCCACCCCCGATGGGCGCCACATCGGCGATCGGACCTGGTATCGATGCGATTTCGACATAGTTCTTGCACCAGAACAGTTTGATTCTTGCTGACCCTGAATACATACCTGCATCAAGAAGGACGACGAGGCCCACCCGACCCGTCCGGCACACAGAACGTACACAAACCTTGACTCGGATACCTACCGTCCGAGTAAACTAGGACAATAGCAATCCAAGTTAAGGAGACGGGCATGAAGATCGTCATTTTCGGAACTGGACTCATCGGGAGTCAGGTCGCGTCGAAGCTGAGGGAGTCCGGACACGACGTCGCGGCACTCGGTCGCGGCGACGGTATCGACACCACCACCGGCAAGGGAGTCGCGGAGGCTGTGGAAGGCGCCGACGTCGTAGTGGACCTCACCAACTCGCCGTCATGGGAAGACGACGACGTCATGGCATTCTTCCGCGAATCGACGAACCACATGCTCGTCGCCGAAGAGGCCGCCGGCGTCGGGCACCATGTCATCCTGTCCATCGTCGGCGCCGACCGGCTCCCCGACTCCGGATACATGCGCGCCAAAGTCGCCCAGGAAGATCTGGTCAAGTCCGGCCCCGTCCCCTACTCGATCGTGCGATCGACGCAGTTCTTCGAGTTCATCGCCGGCATCGCCGACGCAGGCGCTGTCGGCGACACGGTTCATGCGACCCCGGCACAGCTCCAGCCGATTGCCTCGCACGACGTCGTAACCCGTGTAGCCGAAGTCGCCGTCGGTGCGCCGTTGGGCGGCACGGTCGAGATCGCCGGACCTGAACCGCTCGGAATCGATGAACTCGTCCGACGGCTGTTCGCCTCGACCGGCGACCAGCGAACCGTGACGACCGACCCCGACGCCGGCTATTTCGGCGCCAAACTCGATGACGCTGCGATCACTCCGACCCCTGGCGCCAACGCCTGGATCGCACCGACCACGCTGGACGAGTGGTTGCGCGAACACCTGAAACGATGACGCAACACCACCCCGCAACACCGACACAGGGGTGTGAATAGAGTCGTGGCCATGAAGCTGTCCGGTGGTGTGGAGTGGGCACTTCACTGCTGCGTAGTCCTCAGCCAGGCAGAGAGCCCGGTACCCACGACCCGGCTGGCCGAACTGCACGGTGTGTCGAAGACGTACCTCGCCAAGCACCTGCAGTCGCTCGCACGTGCCGGCCTCGTCCACCCCACCGAGGGCCGCGACGGCGGATACGTCCTGACCCGCGCGCCCGAGGCTATCACCGTCCTCGACGTCGTCCAGGCCGTCGACGGAACCGAGCCCGCCTTCCGGTGCACCGAAATCCGCCGGCAAGGAGTGCTCGCCGCCCCTCCAGAGCAGTGCCGCTCTGCGTGCGGCATCGCGAGAGTCATGGCGGACGCCGAAACAGCTTGGCGCGCATCACTATCCGGTGTGACCATTGCGGACCTCGGTGCGACAATCGACCTCGCCGTCCTCAGACACATCTTGGCGACGTCCACGACGTGAGGTCACCCGCGGCAGGCGGGACGCGAAATTCCTGTCTTCTCATTCGAGATCCGCCCTACGATCGATGGATGGAGACCGGAACCGACGAGACCAAGACCTGTTCGTTCTGCCGCGGTCCTATCGGATACGAAATCAAGGACGCTCATGCGGGCTTCGCGTCGCTGCCCCCGGGCAAGCGGTATCGCGTCTTCCACTGCATGAATCGATGCCCACGATCGGCCCCCGACGGCCTCGAATGCGGACACCGCCACGAATACCTCTGACCCGTCCGTCAATGCCCCGCCGAAAAGGTTCAACCCAACGGGTTCATGCCCTGCTTACCCGCGTGAGAGTCCGGGCTGAGTCTGAATCTGTCCGGGACCGCCCTTGAAACCGCCGGCCTTGCCCACCGTCCATTCACCGTCCGCACCGCATACCAGGGCGCCGTTGCGGTCTCCGGGCTTGCCGTAGGTCACTGTCTCATTGCCCTGCGAGTCCGTGTTCACGATCGGGCACGGGCCACCGGTGGGGCCGTTCGGGCCGATCGGCTCGGCATGAGCGACGGACGCCGCCCCGATGGCGCTCAGGACAGGGAGAGCAGCGAAAGCGATGGCGGCAATGGTGCGGCGGGCGTTGATCATTCAGTATCTCCAGAGGGGTGGTGGGATAGTGCTTCGTTGACAGGTACAACTCTGCCCACTCCAGCGCCCGAACTGAACCAACCCTCGGGGGCCTTTGCGGCACCCCCGGAGTGGAATCACCCCACCCTTACGGAGATCGATCGCGACATACCGACTGCCGGGAACCGGCATGGTGCCCCACACTCAGCAGGATCCGCACCGGTCCCGGGATCGACCGCAATCCGTTCAGAGCCGATTCGGACCCGAACCCTCTACAGCGAGTTGGTCTTCGGGGTTGAGCAGATAGCACGCCTTCATCGACAGGCAACCACACCCGATGCATCCGGTGAGCTCGTGTTCGAGGCGCTCGATTCGCTTGCGTTGATCCTCGAGCTGCACTCGCCACAGCTTCGACACGCTGCCAGTCGCGGATCGACGGCATCCGGTCCGCCGGGAGCGTCTCGAACACCGCTCCCACGTCCGCCAGTGGAATCCCGAGCCGTTTGGCCACCACGATCAGCGAGATCCGCCTGAGCATGTGGCGTTCGTACCGGCGTTGATTTCCGGACGTCCGCGTAGACGCTATCAGTCCGAGCTGCTCGTAGTAGTGGAGCGCCGAGACGGCCACACCGGTCCGACGGGACACCTCCCCCACCGACAGCAGATCCTTCGGATCCAAAGACATCACATCAGCCCCTTGACCTCGAGTCCACTCGAGATTTTAGCGTGGTGTGCATGACAACGACCGCCCCGTCACCGGCCAGCTGGTCCGAACTGCTCGGACCCCGCTACCGCTCCACCTCCGCCGTCCTCGCCGGCGGCGTCGGACTGCATGCCGTCAACATCTTCCTGACGACGAGCCTGCTGCCCACCGCCATCGGCGAACTCGGGCGCGAATCGCTGTACGCGTGGAGCGCGACCGTCTTCATGGTGGCGTCGGTGATCTCGTCGATGACCGTCAGCCGGCTGCTCGCACATCGCGGCGCGCTCGGTGCGTATATGTTCGCACTGGCTCCGTTCTTTGTCGGCACGATGATCAGCGCCCTCAGCCCGTCGATGGAGGTCCTCCTCGTCGGGCGTGCGGTCCAGGGGCTCGGCGGGGGCCTGCTCGCGGGACTGAGTTACGCCGTACTGCGCGAGGCGCTACCGGAACATCTGTGGGCGCGCGCGACCGCGCTGGTCTCGGCGATGTGGGGCGTCGGAACTCTCGCCGGACCGGCGATCGGTGGGCTGTTCGCCCAGCTCGGCCAGTGGCGTCTCGCGTTCGTCGCGCTGGCAGTGGTCGCGGCCGCCATCGCAGCGATCGCGCCCCGGGCGTTGCCGCGCACCGAGCGTGTGCGTGGCGGAGAACCCGTGCCTGCCACGTCACTCGTGCTGCTCACCCTCGCGACGATCGCGATCAGCGTGGCGGGCATCCTCGGCAACCGAACCCACATGCTGGTCCTGATCGCGGTCGGGTCCGCGATCATCGTTCTCTTCCTGGCCTGGGAGCGGCGATCACCACGCCGAGTGCTACCGCAGTCGACGTACACCCGGGCGTCGTCGCTGAAGTGGATCTACCTCACCATCGCGGTGCTCGCGTCCGGCACCGTCTCGGAGGCTTTCACACCCCTGTTCGGTCAACGGCTCGCCGGACTGGTGCCGATCGCCGCGGGGTTCCTCGGCGCCATGATGTCGGTGGGATGGTCGGTGACCATGATCTTCAGCTCCGACATCTCCCGCGCGCGTGCGCAGAGGGCGGCGAAGATCGCCGGACCGCTGGTCCTCGCGGCAGGCCTGCTCCTCACCGCGGCCCTCTGGCGTGACGACGCCGGACTGGGCGTGGTCATACTGTGGGCGGGCGCCCTGGCCGCCGCGGGTGCCGGGATCGGCCTCGCCTTCCCTCACCTGATGGTCGCCGCCATGCGGAGCACCGACGACGAACAGGAAGGGGCCAAGGCCGCGGCCGGGCTCAACACGGTCGAGTTGATCGCCATGGCCGTCGGGTCCGCGGTCGCCGGTGTGCTGGTCAACCTCGGTGCACCCTCGGCCCTCACCTCCGCACGAGTGCTCTTCCTCGGCCTCGGCGTCATCGCGGCAGCCGGCGTATTCACCGCCTATCGCGCGACCCGGCAGGCCGAACGCGAGGTCGCCCGACCGTCCTAGGCTCGAGACGCGAAGTGGTCTGCGCGACGGCGAATGTCATGGGCACGGGCGAGCTGCGGCAGATGCCCGCCGTGAGTGACGCGGCTACCATCCGCACCCAGACGCTCGATCGTCGTTTCGGCCCACAAGATGTCGTGGGCGTCGGGTGCCAACGCGGTATTGATCACCGGCACCTGCTCAGTCGCAAGGGTCAGTTTTCCGGTCATCCCCATCTCGCGGGCCAGTCGCGTGTCGTCCCGGACGACGTCGGCGTCGCGCGACAGCGTCGGCCCGTCGATCGGGGCTCCGATCCGGGCTGCCCGGCTCGCATTGACGAGCCGGGATCGGGCGTACGCCAACGCCATCGGAGTTCGCCCCGCACCGGTGTCGCGGCAGTAGTCGCCGATCCCGAACGCTAGTCGAGAGACGGGAGCGGTGCGAGCGATGTCGTCGACGGCCACGATCGCAGCCGCGGACTCGACGAGGGCGACCACCGGAACACCGGGCATCTCGGCGGCGGTAGCCCGCACCTGTTCGGGCGCTTCGGTTTTCGACAGCATCAGCCCGCGAAGTCCGGGCACACTGCGGATCGCGTCGAGGTCGCGCTGCCAGTGCGAGGTGGTCGCGTCGTTGATCCGCACCCAACCCGCATTCCGTGCGAGCCACTCGGCCGTGCACGCGCGCCCCTCGTCTTTCGCCGCGAACGGCAAGCCGTCCTCGAGGTCGATGATCAGCGCGTCGGCGCCGGACGCAGCCGCCGCCGCGAGGACCTCGCACCCGACTGCAGGAACCAGAAGCCAACTCCGCGCCATTGCGAGGTCGACCTCGCTGCGCTGGACTGTCTCGACACTCATTCTGCTTTTCCCTCGGCCATACCGAGGAGTCTGCGCTCGGCCGGGAGGCGACGCACTCGACGAAGCGGAGTGCGGCGCCGGTGGCCGGTCACCGCTTCGTCAGGTGTGGCTCCGATCCCTGCGGTCCACCTCAGAAGTCGAAGCCCCAGGAGGCCGGGTTGAAGACGACGCGGTACCAGACGTTGGTCGGTTCATCGAACGTGCACGGCACGATCACGACACCCGACGTCTGTTCGAGCGCCGCCGCCTTCCCGCAGAAGTACTCAGCGCCTTCGCCGGACGTCTCGGCACGGTAGACGGGTCCGATGTGCCAGGGTTCGGCACTCGCGGTACCGGCACCCACGGTGGCCCCGAGGACGAGGGGCGCGGACAGGATCCCGACCAATGCTGCGGTACGCCGAGCGGACTTCTTCTGCACGAGAGCTCCTTCGTAGGCGACGACACGACAGTTCTGTGTGATTAGTTCGCACAAGAACCGTCGGACGTTACCGGGGAGCCGCGACCCTCTCCTCGAACACCTGACCCGACCCGTTTCGCTCGGCAAGCTCGCGGGCGCTGTCCAGCGCCTCCTGGGCCGCCGCCTTCACGGCCGCATTCACCGCGGCGGAATCCTCGACGGTCGCAGGCGCTTCGACAGGCGCGGGCGTCTCGATGGCATCCGGTGTCTCCACAGCGTCCGGAGTCTCCACAGCGTCCGGAGTCTCGACGAGGTCAGGCGTCTCGACAGGATCAGGAGTTTCGATGGCCGGAGCAGGTGCCGGCGTGGTGTGGGGTACCTCGACGGGCGCAGTGCCGCCCTTTTTCAGGTACTGGCCGCACACGGGCCACGCGCCGGGGCCCTGAGTTTTCAGGACGTTCTCGGCGACCCGGATCTGCTCGGCCTGACTGGCTTCCGAGGCCTCTCCCGTTCCACCGTTGGCTTTCCAGGTTTCCGGTGTGAACTGCAGTCCGCCGTAGAACCCGTTTCCGGTGTCGGTGGTCCAGTCGCCGCCGCTTTCGCACTCGGCGACTTCTTCCCAGTCGTGCGGTGCGCCGCCGGCGGTTCCGGCGCCCAGCCCGAGCAGAACGGTGACGACCGCGCCGATCAGGGCGATCCAGCCGAGGGTGTGCTTCTCCATGTTGCGAGTGGTCATGCTGGCTCAATCCTCTCCGCGCTTGCGGACGCGGCGTGCCGGTGACAACGCCTCGGTTGTCGGCCCGGCCATCCCTTTCGGTGCCTCGTCCCGCGCCTCGAAGGTGTCGGGATTACGAACCCGCGTCGGCAGATCTGCAGCGGCGGGCCCCCGAACGTGGCCTCCTCCCGAAATTCACACGGCATGAACAAGGTACGGATGTTCGACTATTGAGAAACGAGAGTGAAAATTGTGCTGTTCTGAGGTTTCGATACCGTTTCGACGTCATGTCGTGACAATTCTGTAACGCGCTGAACCGACTCGTGAATGCCGCAGCGGCTCATCCATTCCCGCTCCGCGAAGTGGTCTCGATTTCGACACGACCCTCGCACGACGCACCCTCCGCGGGCCATTGTCGTGGCGGCAGCCTGCACGGATGTCTCATCCGAACGAGTTGACAGGCTTCGAACGCAAGGCATCTCGGAATCATTACCGAGACGGTGACAGATCAGGGAAGCAAACCCTGTCGCCGAGCCTCCACGACAGCTTCCTGCCTGCTGCGTACCTCCAATTTGCCCATGAGATTACGCATGTACGACTGGACGGTCTCGACGCTCAGCGACAGCCGGTCGGCGATCTCGGCATTGCGGCACCCCGGCGCCACGTGCGCCAAGACGTCACTCTCACGCCGCGACAGTGTCACCGTCGGTGCCGGGTCGTCGGGCGCGGTGAGTCGGCGCAACCGCTGCTCGACCGCCTGCACCTCGGCACCGAGACCGTCGTCGCCGAGCCTGTGCCCGAGCTCCGCGTTCCCACGAGGCCGGACAGCGTGAGATGCCTGCCCTCGACGATGCCTCCGAACAGCACCGGAAGTCGGTCTGCCGCCGCAGGCCGCGCAGTTCGGCGCGGATCGCGTCGTTGTCGCTGGGTCTCGAGGTGTCGTTCACTGGCACTCTGATACCGGCAACCCACTTCGGAGGGTAGCGGTGCCGGCGTGACGTTCAATAACGTCAGCTTGGCAGTGTGTCGCCCGTCACAGCAGTCTCACCACATATCGGAGGTTTCCAGTGTCCGGACCGACCCTCTCCACCGCGAACCACACACCGCTCAGCCCGCTGCGCTTCCTCGAGCGCTCGGCGAGCGTGTTCCCGGACCGGGTCGCTGTCATTCACGGCGACCGCCGCTACAGTTACCGCGAGTTCGGCGGCGAGGTCGAGAGACTCGCCCGTGTCCTGCGGAGCCGGATCGAGCCCGGCGACCGCGTCGCATTCCTGTGCCCGAACACCCCTGAGATGCTGTTCGCCCACTTTGCGGTGCCCCTCGCGGGCGGCGTCTTCATCGCGCTGAACTCGCGGCTGGCGGGCCGCGAACTGGAGTACATCCTCGAGCACTCCGGGACGAGCCTGCTGTTCGTCGACTCCGAACTGGTCGGATCCGTCGCGACTGCCCGCGACGCCGTACCGAGTCTGCGCGAAGTAATCGAGATCCCCGACTCCACGATCGCGCGGCCGGTGGTTCCGGAGGGGATCGTGACCGGGATGTACGCCGACTTCCTCGCGGCCGCAGACGACGTGGACGACACCCCGCTGCACTGGGGCGTCGACGACGAACAGCAGGTGATCGCGATCAACTACACGTCCGGAACCACCGGGAAACCGAAGGGCGTGATGTACACGCACCGCGGTGCCTACCTCAACTCCCTCGGCGAGACGTTCCACAACGGCTTCACCGGGTCCACCAAATACCTGTGGACGCTGCCGATGTTCCACTGCAACGGCTGGTGCACCCCGTGGGCGGTCACGCAGGCCGCCGGCACCCACATCTGTCTGCGCGCGGTGCGTGCCGACTCGATCTGGGACGCCATCGACACCCTCGGGGTCACTCACCTGTGCGGCGCTCCCGCCGTGTGCTCCACCATTGCCGAAGCGCCCCAGGCACATCCGGTCGACGCCCTGCGGATCACCACCGCCGCGGCACCGCCGTCACCGACGGTGATCGCCCAGTTGGAGGCGATCGGCGTCACCGTCGTCCACGTGTACGGGCTGACCGAGGTCTACGGGCCGTACACGATCTGCGAGTACCAGGAGTCGTGGAGCGAGCGCACCGTCGAGGAACGCGCGTCCCTGCTGTCCCGGCAGGGCGTGGGCATGGTGCAGGCCGAGAACGCCCGCGTCGTCGACACGCAGATGAACGACGTCCCGGCGGACGGCGAGACCATGGGCGAGATCGTTCTGCGAGGCAACAACGTGATGCTCGGCTACTACCGCAACCCGGAGGCCACCGCGGAAGCGTTCGCGGGCGGCTGGTTCCACACCGGCGATCTCGGCGTTATGCACCCGGACGGCTACATCCAGCTCAAGGACCGCGCGAAGGACATCGTCATCTCCGGCGGCGAGAACATCTCGACCATCGAGGTGGAGCAGGCGATGATGACGCATCCCGCCGTACTCGACGTCGCGGTCGTCGGTGTCCCACATCCCAAGTGGGGTGAGCGGCCAAAGGCATTCGTCATCGTGAAGAAAGGGGCCTCCGTCACGGCAGAGGAACTCGCCGAGCACACCCGCGGACGTCTCGCGAAGTTCAAGGTCCCCGACGAGATCGTCTTTCCCCTCGAACTCCCCCGTACCCCGACCGGTAAGGTCCTCAAGTTCGAACTCCGAAACTCGAACTGACTGTCTCGCACGCAGCGCGTGAGTCACGGCTGC
This sequence comes from Rhodococcus sp. NPDC127593, assembly GCF_042671975.1. Lineage (NCBI taxonomy): Bacteria > Bacillati > Actinomycetota > Actinomycetes > Mycobacteriales > Nocardiaceae > Rhodococcus > Rhodococcus sp. NPDC127593. The sequence continues at coordinate 163,822 of NZ_JBHXWI010000016.1, forward strand.
GCCGGAAACCGCATCCAACCCTGACTACGCTGGGCATCGAGCTGGGCTCGCGCACGTGCCTGACGGTCGGTGCGCCGGTGTGCAAAACTCGGAAGGGCACGCACGAATGCGGTGCGTCGGACCACCGTGATGTGGAGGGCGTCATGACCCGATCGGTTCCCGGAAGTGCTCCGGAAGACGCGGAGCAGGTGGCGTATGCGCGTGTGCGCGCCGGCCATGTGAATGCGGTTCAGGCCGCCTTCGAGGATCACATGGGACGCCTGGATTGGTCGAGAGATCAGATCGAGCGCTACCGAACCGAGCGGCTGCGGGCCCTCCTCGCGCACGCACGCGAGCGGTCTCCATTTCATGCCCGGAGACTTCGTGGCCTCGATCCGTCCGCGGCCTCGCTCGCCGACCTGGCGTCGCTGCCGATGATGACGAAGCGGGACGCTCAGGACGAGTGGGATGCGATCATCACGGTTCGCGGCCTCGATCGCGAACGTGCCGAAAGGATTCTGGCCGAGCAGCAATGGTTTTCGTACACGTCGGGCGACGAGCAGATCTTCAGTTCGGGTGGTTCGAGTGGCGTCCGGGGTGTCTACGTCTGGGATTGGCAGTTCTACGTTTCGGCGGCGTGCCTTGCCTGGCGGGTGCAGGCGCGCGAGGAACGGCGGGCATCGTCCGTGCGGTCTCCCGCGCGTCTGGCCGTGCTGGCGGCCGGTGTCCCCCCGCACGCGAGCACCCCATTGTTCGATGTGCCGACCGCACCGGGGATGGAGACCGTCGTGATCCCGGCGGGCGCACCATTCGACGAGGTCGTCGCCGCGGTGGCCACTGCCCGGCCCACGCATCTGGTGGGCTATGCGACAGTGATCGGACGACTCGCCCGCGCCGCAGTGGCGGGTGATCTGAAAATCAGTCCTGTGCGGGTGAGCACCAACTCCGAACCCCTGCTGGACGAGGATCGGCAGGCCATCCGCGACGCCTGGTCGGTGCCGATCCACAACCTCTGGGGGTCGACCGAGATCGGCGTGCAGGCCGTGGGTTGCGGACTCGGCGAGGGCCTGCACGTGTGCGAGGACGAGGTTGTGCTCGAGCGTGTCGACGACAGTGGTGCCCCGGTCGCGGCCGATACGCCCGCGGCGCGAACGCTCGCGACGGGCCTGGCCAACCGCACCTTTCCCTTCATCCGTTACGACCTCGGAGACCAGGTCACGTTGCTGCCCGGTAGGTGCGCGTGCGGAAGCGCGTTCGCGCGCGTCGCCGACATCGGTGGGCGGCGGGACGACGATTTCCGGTACGGAACCACGATCGTGCCCGCGAGCACTTTTCGCTACGTCCTCGGCGCAGATCCGCGTATCTCCGAGTACCAGGTCCGACAGACCGTCGACGGCGCGGAGATCTTCGCGGTCGGCGCCCCGGATGTCGCCGCGCTGACCTCGGCTGTCAGCGCGGCGCTGCGCAGGCAAGGGGTGTCCGATCCGCAGGTCCGGATCGAGGTCGTCGACCATCTGCAGCGTCATCACGCTAGCGGGAAACTGCAGCGGTTCATCGCACTGCGATAGACCCGAAGTGCACCCCCGGCGGTCGAACCGGCCAAGGGTCGACGATCTGCACCCCAGGGTGTCTGTCTTCACGGCCACTCCGGTCCGACGATGGTAGTACACGGTCACCCAGTCGAGGAGCAACGATGACGGACACGGATTTCGGGGCGGTCACCGAAAATGCCACGGGCGCAGTCTCCGAGGGCACAGATCTGAATCGCCTCCACACCGAGATCGCTCGCCTCGATGCGGAGATCCTGGACGCAGTCAATCGCCGTCTCGCTCTCGCGCAGCTCGCGGCCCGAACCCGGGTCGAGTCCGGTGCACCTATGGTCGCGCTCGGCGGAGAGACGGACGTGATCCGCCGCTATCAGGACGAGTTGGGCCCCCGCGGCTCGCTGCTGGCCCTGGAATTGCTCCGGCTGGCGCGGCCACCCTTCTCGTCGACGTACCGAACTCGGTAGCCCACCCACTCTCATCTCGGTCGATACCGAGCACGAGAGCAGTGCCCAGCAGTCGCCATGACGCTGGGCACTGTTCGCTTGTCCGGCGCAATCCGGGACGGCAACCATTTCTCTTGGTGCCGAGGGCGGCACTCGACGAGCTCCGCGAGGCCCAGCGACGGGGCGACTTCGGTGCGTTCGGTGCCGACCTCGACCGCCTCCAGCAAGCGGTCGATGCCTCCCTCACCTCCGGGGGATGACGGCCATCGCCCCGGCACACAAGAAGCTGTTCAGGCGTTCACTTCATGCGACTCGGTGGTAGGTCCCTGTTCGCCGGCGGTGCCATCGACGCCGTCGTCCGACTGCGCCGTGCGCCCACCGCGAGCAATGACGCGATCGAGCGAGAGAGCGCCGGCACCGAGGAAGATCATCAGGAACAGGGCCCAGCAGAAGATGGCCGAGAGCTCACCGCTGTTCTGGATGGGGAGGACGCCGTCCGGCTGATGACTCCAGAAGTAGGCGTACGCCATCGAACCCGAGGCAATGAACGCGGCGATTCGCGTCCCCAGGCCGAGGAACAACGCGGCGCCACAGACGAGTTGGATGACCGCGCCCCACCAACTCGGCCAGGCACCTACCGCTGCGGTATGCCCGCCATGAGGCGCGGTCGGCCACGCGAACAACGTCGACGTGCCATGGCAGAAGAATAGGAAGCCGATAACCACGCGGAAAGCCGCGATGGCATAGTCGACACTGGGGCCGTGAAGGCGTGAAATGCTCTTTGTTGTCACCTCGCCGAAGATAAGGCATGCCTGCCCTAATCGTTGCGCCATCACGACGGTGCGATACAGCCACGTTGGAAAACTGACCCGATTGTGGCGAGCATCACATCCATTGCGGTGCGGTCGCGGATCCACTCCCCGCATTCGGTCACCGGCCGAGCCACTTCGGGTGCATCGTGAAGTCCATGCGCGATTTCAGATTCTCGTTCAACATCTTCGGCTTCGAATCCCGCGACGCCCTTCTCGACCGATGCCGACTCGGTGAGAGCGCCGGCTACGACACCGTGTTCGCCGCGGACCATCTCGGCGCCCCGGCCCCGTTTCCACTGCTGGTGGCCGTCGCCGACGCCACCCGCTTGCGTGTCGGAACTCTGGTGCTCAACGCACCGTTCTGGAATGCCGCCCTACTCGCCCGAGAGATTGCGACGACGGACGTCCTCACCGACGGAAGGCTCGACATCGGACTCGGTGCCGGACACATGAAGTGGGAGTTCGACGCTGCGGGGATCGAATGGAAGGCCTTCGGCGGACGGGTCGAACAGTTGTCGGAGATGGTCGACGGCCTGCACACCTTCTTCACCGCGGATCTCGACGAGCTACCCGAGGGCCGCGCCCTGCCACGACCGTTGCAGCGGCGCGGATTCGGCGACGCGGGTCCGCCCCTGATCATCGGCGGCACCGGCGACCGGGTGCTGCGGATCGCGGCGGCCCACGCAGACATCGTCGGCGTCGCGGGGACATTTCAGATTCCGGGCCGGCCCCCGGGCACCTTCCGCCTCGCCACCGCGGACGAGACCGCCGAGCGAATTCGCTTCGTACGGGCACACGCCGGCGCCAGAGCCGAAGACATCGAGTGGCATCTACTGGTCCAGATGGTCGTCGTGACGGACGACCGCCGCGCCGCGGCCAACGAGATCGTGGACCGGCTCGGTGGGACGATGTCGGTCGACGACGTCCTCGACACCCCGTATGCCCTAGTGGGAACCGTGCGGGAGATGGCCGACCAACTCCGAAGCCATCGGGAGCGCTACGGTTTCTCGTACATCACCGTCCACGAACCGTATCTGGAGCCGTTTGCGCCCGTGATCCGTCAACTCCGCGAACGAATTTGACGGACAACGACTCACGGCGTGTTGATGTATTCCTGGATGGCCTGCTGCGCCCGGGGGTTGCCCTGACCGATACCGACAATCGCGCCGGTGATCGCCCCGATCGGCGTGCCGATGATGCAACCGGCGAGACTGCCGGGGAACATCGAGATACATCCGACACCGAGACCCATGAGCGCACCGATCGCCGTGCCGGCCGCTCCCCCGTTTGCCCAGCCGACACCGAGTTCGTTGAGCATGTTCTCGAGAGCCTTCTGCTTGTCGACCTCGTGTCTGCCGGGGATCGCCAGGGCCGGCGTTCCCGTGTTCGGTAGAACTGGGTCGGCGTGGGCCGTACCCGCCCCGAGTGTCACCGTCGCTGCGACGAGAACCGACGCAGCCGATTTCTTGATCAAGTTCATCACGATCCCACCCTGCTGAAGAAGGAAAAACCGGTTCCGACTGTAACCTGCGGCTGCATCATCGGTGGCGAAACCGCGGCATCGGAAGAGTACCTCGGCGATTGCCCGCCGGCACAAGTGAAAAGTTCGGCTCGTGCGCCCACAGGTACCCGATCAGCGTAATTTCGATGAACGGTCAGGGCATTGATTCCGGCAACCCGAAGGGCTCGAAATGCTCCGGACCGAGGAACGAGGTCAGCTCCGCAATCTTGGAACCGCGGAGGGTCAGCACGGTGATCGACCAGCGGAGGTGAGTGCCGGCGTCTTCGTCCCACAGGTAGAAGGCGACGGCGGGCTGACCGTTCGCACCGACCGGGAGGTGACGCCACGAACCGCACCCCGTGAGCGGGACCCGGACCGCGAAATCGGTGACCGCGGCGAGACCGCGGTACCAGTGCGCCATCGGCGGCATCGACCAGGTGACATCCTCCGTCAGCAGGGCAACCAGGGCGTCGGCATCCCCGCGTTCCAGCGCGGTGGAGTACCCGGCGACGATGGCACGCACACGCGTGTCGTCGATCTCGCGCAAAGTTTGTGCCTGCGTCACCGGCGGAATCTTCTGGGCGACGATCGCCCGTGCCCGCTGCAGCGCGCTGTTCACCGACGCCGTCGTCGTGTCCATGGTGTCGGCGATCTCGGCGGCGGAGAAGCCCAAGACTTCGAAGAGCAGCAGGGCAGCCCGCTGATTGCCCGGCAGATGTTGCAGTGCCGCAACGAATGCCAATTCCACAGCCTCGCGTTGCTCGTAGCGCGCGGCCGGCCCCACCGAACCGGCGGTCAGACCCGCGTCGGCGTAGGGACCCAGCCAGGCCACGTCCGTGAGCGGGACGTCACCGATGACGGCACGATCACTGGACGGGCCCAGGTCGACGGGCAGGGCCCGCTTACCGCGCGATTCGACGGCGTCCAGGCACGTGCGCGTCGCGACGGTGTAGAGCCAGGAGCGCAGCGTACTGCGACCTTCGAACCGCGCAAAACCGCGCCACGCCCGAAACAGGGCATCCTGTAGAGCGTCGTCGGCGTCGTGACTCGATCCGAGCATGCGGTAGCAATGGGCGTGTAGTTCGCGGCGCAACGGTCCGACCAGGCGGGTGAACGCGGCGTCGTCTCCGTCGCGGGCCCTGGCCAGGCCGGCATCGTCGGCTTCTGCCGCCGCGTCGGGTGTTCGTGCGGACATGTCGGTCACAGGGGACGATTCTGCCCGAGTGTCGGCGGTCGCACCGGCGACCGGCAATACCTGCAGTGCATGCGCTCACCGACGGCGACGGTGTGGCCAGCGGACCGTTCCCCGTCGACCCGCAGCGGTTGAACACTGCCGGATCGGTGTAGCTCACCCGGTCACTACTGACGCACTTCAACCGCATCTACTGTGAATTCTCCTGGCGAGCAGTCGAATTGTTCGACGCATCGGCCGCCGGGACCGTGACAGTGACGACGGGTGAGCAGTACGACCTCGTGGACGCCGCGCAGGACGTGCGTGCGCGGCAGCGTAGTCGCCAAGGGTCCGCGGCGGCGCTCGAGCGCGTGTGGGTCACCCAACCCGACCGCTGACGTGAAGTCGTGCCACAGGAACTCTCGCCTCCGCGACGGGAAGTCCCTCCACGCCGACGTCCAGACGCAACAGAGCGCCCGCCGTCGTGACGTATATCGCCGTTCCGGAGAAGGCGAGCGAGGACACGAAACGCCCTGCCAGGTCGATCAGCTCATCGAGGACTCCGTCGGCGCTGAATCGAGCGATGCCGCCGCCGCTGCCCAGGGCCACCCAGACGCAGCCCTCGACGTCGACCGCGAGCCCATCACATTCACCGCGAGGAGCATGAGCGAATACCGATGCCTCCTCCGGGCCGAGAACGCGGACACGCGAGGCAGCGAACTCAGCAACGTAAACCCGCGTGCCGTCAGGTGAGATGCCGATTCCGTTCGGCCACAAGAGGTCGTCGCGAACAACACGGACGGAGCCGGTCGGTGAAATGTGCAGCAATTCCGACGGCGGCGCGGCCTCCCCCGCACCGGGCCGGTGCCGCAGTACCCCTACAAAGAGCGACCCGTCTGAGGCGACGGTCATGTCGTTCAGTCCGGTCGCTCCATCGACCGCCAGGACGGTGGTCCGGCCCGTGGTTCCGGTATGCAGGAGGTCGCGCCCGCCCACCAGGAGTCCACCGTCGACGTGCGCCGCGATCCCGCCGATTCCCCGCCGGCGTTCCACCACGACAGTGGTGTCCGTGGCGGTCCACCGATACACACCACCGGCGGTGGTGTTCGCAAACACCACCGAGCCGTCCGGCATCGGCCGCGGGGCCTCCAACAATCCCTCCGCTTCGAACAGGACCTCCACATCGCACACCGCATCACCTGGTGGTGGTCGGAGCTGGTGTGGGCGCCAGCGACAACCCGGCGTAGATCTCGTCGAGAACTGTGGGCAGCAAAGCGTTCGCTGTGGTCTTGCCTTCGGGCGACAGGGTCAGGTTGGTCCAGATCACCAGCGTGACGTCGTTGTCCGGGTCGTAGCCGATGAACGAGTTGAAACCCGGCAGCTCACCGCCGTGGTAGTACATCGAGGCGTTCGGCCCGAAACGCTGATAGCTGATGCCGTACCCGTATTGCTGCCCATCGGGTGTGCTCGGATCCTCGGGTTGCAGGCTGTGGAGCCATTGCTGCTGGTACTCGGGATTCAGGACGTTGCCCGACACCAGTGCCCGGATCCACGTGGCCAGGTCGTCTGCCGTGGAGATGGCGCCACCGGCCGCGGTGGCGTAGGAGGAATTCTGGTTGGTGTAGTCGAGGGGTTGGAGTGTCCCGGCCCGTGCGGCGGCCTGCATGTCGGCGGGATACTCCTCGTCGACCATCGCGTAGGACGATTCGCCGTACATGTAGCCGTGTGAGTAGGGATCCGGAATGGTCGCGGCGTCGTCTGCGGCGGGAAGCGAGGTCTGCTGCAACCCGAGCGGTCCGAACAACCGATCCCGGAACTGCTCGGCCAACGGACGCCCGCCGACATTCTCGGCGATCAGACCCAGCAATGCGTAGTTAGTGTTGCTGTACTCGTAAGACGTGCCCGGCGGGAATTCCGGCGGCTGCCGGAACGCGATATCCAAGACCTCTTGCGGCGTCCAGGCCTTCGCCGGGTCGGTATCCAGAGTGGCCGCGAATTCGGGCGAGGTCGTGTAGTTGTACAGCCCACTGCGCATCGTCAACAGCTCTGCGACGGTGATGTTCTCGCCGTTCGGCACATCTGAGACGTAGGTGGACACCGGGTCGCCGAACTGGAGCTTGCCGTCCTGGGCAAGGAGCACGATCAGCGCCGCAGTCATGGTCTTGGTGTTCGAGGCGATCCGGAAATGAGTTTGTGCATCAGGCGGTGTCTGCGCGCCCAGTTCGGTCGTGCCGACCACAGCGTCGAAGTTTCCCTGCGGGGTGCGGAGCTGCACCACTGCACCGGGGACGAGTAGTTCCTCGGCCGCAGCGTTCACGGCGGCCTGGAATGCGGCCGGATCGATGGGCTTCAGCGCCGACCCCGTTGGTGCGGCATCGGTCGCGGTCGTCGCGGCAGGGAGTGCACCGTTCGATGCATGCGAGGTCGTCGGCGCGGAAGTGGTCGAGCAGCCCGCGATCACGAGGGCAACGCCGACCGCAAGCACAGCGGCGCGGGTGGTACGCAATGCGCGGTAACGCCCTCCGACCGTACGGCTCGGCGCGTTCTCCGCCGGGGAATCCCTCATCGTGGGCATCACCGCCTCTGCGGCAGGGGTCGATACCGCACCGATGAGCGGTACCAGCTGGGCAGATCTCCTTGTGCATCGTAACCCCGATGCCCGCCTGCTCCTTCGACTTCACCGGAACAATGCGCCGCGGAAAGACATACTTCTACCTGTATGTGCGAACTGCTTCCCACCACCGACACGGAAGGCAATTCCATGAGCACGCGACGCAGCAGCCATAGCACCTCGCTGGCCGGCGGCGAGATCGTCGAGCAATCCGACCTCGGCTCGATCACCCGGATAACAGCGGACACGTTCCCGATCCTGAAAGGCATGTCGATCAAGCGCGTGCTGATCAATCCCGGAGCGATGCGCACCCCCCATTGGCACGCGAACGCCAACGAACTCACCTACTGTTTGTCCGGAACATCCCTGGTCTCCGTTCTCGACACCGGCAGCGAGTTCGCCACCTTCACGATCGGCGCCGGGGAGATGTTCCACATCGATTCGGGCTCACTGCACCACATCGAGAACGTCGGCGACGAGGTCGCAGAGTTCATCATCGCCTTCCGAAGCGAGCGGCCCGAAGACTTCGGTCTGGGCGCAGCGTTCGGCGCGATGACCGATGCGGTCCTCGGCAACACCTACGATCTCGACGCGTCGGATTTCGCCAAAATCCGGCGCGACACCACCGACCGCCCCCTGGCGGCACGAATCGGCGATCCCGTGGTGTCGCCGGCGGCGCACTTCTCCGATGGTCACAAGTTCGCCGTCGAGGAACAGAATCCGACCATCAGCCTCGCCGTCGGATCCGCTCACCTGGCGCGCGTCCAGTTCTGGCCGGCGCTGAAGGATCTGTCGATGTACTCGCTGCGGATCCGCGAGGACGGATGCGCGAACCGCACTGGCACCCGATCACCGCCGAGATGGGTTACGTGCGCCGCGGATCAGCGCGGATGACGGTCATGGACCCGACGGTTCCCTCGACACCTGGTATCTCGAGCAGGGTGACGTGTATTTCATCCCCCGCGCGTATCCGCATCACATCGAGGTCGTGGGATCCGAGGACATCCATTTCCTGATTTTCTTCGACCAGCCCACACCCGGCGACATCGGATACCGCGCATCGGTCAGCGCGTACTCCCGCGAAGTCCTCGCCGCCACGTTCGACACCCACATCGACGAACTGCCGAACTTCCCGTTCACCTCTTCCGACCCGCTCATCGTCACTCGCAACAACCCGCTCGACGAAAGGGGCGTCGGCGAGCAGTAGACCCGCCGCACCCTGCAACGCCACACCCGCTGCCGTTTCAAGAATGGCCCCGAGGGTAATTGCGGTGTATGGGCGCACGAGTGAGGACAAGCGGCCGGAGCACACCGGCCAGGCCTGACCGTGGAGGCACGTCCTCCCACAGCAAGACCACGGACAACGACAACCTGACGGCAACCGCCACGTCGGCGACAGGTCGATCATCCAAGACTTCGAAAAGGTCGACGCCGCCCGACGCCGCCTCGGGGCGGCTGCCACGAAGGCGACCGCTGCCACCCAGGCGACCGGCAGCCACGAAATCAACCTTGGCTGCGTCACGGCGCAGCGTCCCGCGGAGGACCAAGCCGGCGCACTCACCGACACGAACGGACGCCGACGCCGACACTACGAAGCCGGCGGCCCGGAAGAGTCCCCGAGACACAGGGTCCCACGCACCGACGCGCCCCCGGTCCACCACGTCGACCCACCAGCGCAGGACCGACCCGGTTTTGCAGGAGTCCGAACGCGGCCTGTTGTCGCGGTCGGTCGAGGCGCTCATCGAATGGCTGAAAAACCACGTTCACCGGCTCGTGGACGCGGTGCGAGACCGCGGCGAGACGGTGACGCAGAAAATTCGGCAGAAATTCCAGGAATGGATGGACACGCTCGTCGACGCGACTGCACAGAGCGACGCGGGGGTCCAAGCCGTAATCGCAGGCATTCGGGCCGCCCTGACCGGCAAGAATCCTGTGTGGGCCGCGATCAAAGCGCTGGTTTCCGGGTTGAGCGGCAAGGCCAAGGTCGCCCTCGTTCTCCTCCTGGTCCTCGGGCTCCTCCTCGCGCCGGTACTGCTCGTGGTCCTCCTGCTGGTGCTCGTCGTTGCGGCGCTGGTCGCGGCGGTGCGCGCCGCTGCCAAATGACGCCCAAATCTTCACTGGAACAGTGTTGCTGTTCAACAACTTTCGATATTCGGTGCCCACATCGCAACTCCATGCAATCCGCGCGGATGCTCTGTCGCGGCGTGGCCGCTACGGCCGATGCGCGAAATCGTCGACCCCCACCCTTCCCAGCGGCCAGCGATGCAGCACGCCGGCGCGAGAAGTTGCCCGAACCGAGTTTTCTGATGCTGGTTGAGTGTCTCGCGGCTGGGGTAGTCGACAAGCGGCGCCCCCTTACCGCGCACGGTTTTGCGACACATTTCCGAGGACGGTTCTGCGACACATTGCCGAGGTTGGCGAGCGGCGCGCCGGCGACTACTCGGTAAAGGGGTTCGACGATGAAAACCAAAGGTCAGGTTGCATTGGCCGTCGGCGCGGGATACATGCTGGGCCGTACACACAGGATGAAGATGGCACTGATGCTCGCGGCCGCGGGCGCGACCGGACGCTTCCCCGGCGGGCCACGCGATCTACTGGAACGCGGCACGAAGTTGCTCGCGAGCTCCCCCGAGTTCGCCAAGATCAGCGACTCGGTTCGCGAAGAGCTGGTCGGCGCGGCGAAGGCCGCAGCCGTCACCGCCGCAAGCCAACGCATCAACTCGCTCAACAACCGGCTCCTGTCAGGCGGCGGAAAAGCCGTCAGCGACGTGGGCGATACCGTGGACGACACCGTGAGCGGTGTCGGCAACTCCGTAGGCAAGCTCAGCAGGGTCGGAAAACTCGGCCGCAAGCGACGCGGCCGGTCCCAGGACGAGGAGTACGACGAGTCCGAGGTCGACGAAGAGCAGGACGAACAGCCGGACGAACAATACGCCGAAGAGGAAGACGAGTACGAGGAGCCGGACGAGGAAGAGGCCGCCGACGAGGAACCCGCCCCACGCAAGCGCCCCGCCGCGCGTCGACGGACTTCCAGCAGCAGCTCCCGGCCGGCCAGCAGGTCGCGCAGCACGAAATCCGACGAGGACGAAGAAGAAGCCCCCACTCGCGGCCGCAAGACAAGGGCGAAGGCCACCACTGATTCCGCGCCCGTCCGACGCGGCGGACGGTGAGCACGATGACGAACGCCGCGAGCAAGTTACGAGAAGCCGCACCGGGCGGCGGCAACGGATCGTCCAGCGTGCTGCAGGAAGCAGTGCAGAAGCTGATCGGCACTGTGGCCGACAAAGCACTCTCGTCCGTCTCCGACAAGGTGCAGAACGCATCCGGGAGGCTCACCGACTACGCCGAGGGTGGCGGCGGGGGTCTGCTCGCCGCTGTTACCGGTTCGGAGAAACTGGCGGAGGGTGAGTCGCCGATCAAATCCGCGGTGAGCGGTGGCTGGGAGGGTGCCAAGCAGATGGTCAAGGACAAGGCCTCCGACGTCAAGGAGGCCGTCACCGGTGGTGGCGGTGGTGGCGGAGGTAAAGGCAAGAAGCTCAAGTTGACCAATATCGTCGAAACGATCGATGTCGGAGTTCCGGTCCAGCTGGCCTACAACCAATGGACGCAATTCGCCGACTTTCCCTCCTTCATGAAGAAGGTCGAGCGGGTGGAACAGGAATCGGACGAGAAACTCGAGTGGAAGGCTCAGGTCTTCTTGTCGCACCGAACCTGGGAATCGTCGATCCTCGAGCAGGTTCCCGATGAGCGGATCGTGTGGCGTTCTAAGGGTGCCAAAGGTTATGTCGACGGTGCGGTGACGTTCCACGAGGTCACTCCCGATCTCACCCGCATCGTTCTGATCCTCGAGTATCACCCGAAGGGCTTGTTCGAGAAGACGGGAAACCTCTGGCGTGCACCGGGACGACGAGTGCGGCTGGAGTTGAAGCACTTCGGACGCCACGTCATGACGCAGTCCGTTCTCCATCCCGACGAGGTGGAGGGATGGCGCGGGGAGATCCGGGACGGGGAGGTAGTCGAGCCCGAGGAGGACGAGGCGCGGCCGGAGGAGTCGGACGAACTGGAGGAAACGGACGAGAGTGAGGGTGAGGGGCCCGAGGGTGAGGAGCCCGAAGGCGAAGAGCCCGAAGGCGAAGAAGCTGAGGAAACCAACGAAGACGAGACCGAGGAAACCGACGAGGACGCCGGCGAGCAAGCGGACGAGGACGAGGAAGCACCACCACCGCCGCGGCGCCGAGGACGTCCACGCAAGACCGCGGCTGCAGGTGAGGACCAAGCCCCGAAGCGGCGAGGTCGCCCGCGCAAGACTGCCGCAAAGACCGCAACCTCGCGACAAGGAGCACGGCGATGACGGCGGTACAACCGGCGGGGGGAGGTGGTGGCGGAGTCAGCGGCGGTCCCAGCTCGAGTAGCCTCGCCGACGTCATCGACACCATCCTCGACAAGGGCCTGGTCATCGACGCCTACGTGCGTGTCTCGCTGGTCGGCATCGAACTGCTGACGATCGACGCGCGCGTCGTCGTCGCCAGTGTCGACACCTACCTGCGGTTCGCGGAGGCCGTGAACCGGCTCGAGATCGGCAGTGGCGAGCCGAAGGGCCTGACGGATCTGGTGGGTGACGTCACCGAGGGCGGTGCCAAATCGAAGACCAAGGGCGCGCTCGAGTCCGCGGGTGAGAAACTCGGCGACATCCTCGGCGGCGGGCAGGAAGAACCTGAGCGCGAACGTGTTTCGCGCAAGTCCACACGAGGTGACAAGTGATGTCTACGTCGAAGAACAGCACCGACTCAGCCGACGAGCCGCGCACCAGCGGTGTCTATGTGTACGGCATCGTGCCTGCGGACGTGCAAGCCGAAGAGGACGCGGTCGGCGTGTGTGACGGACCGGTCAGCATCGTCAAGCACGGCGACATCGCAGCGCTCGTGAGCGAGATCTCGGTGGACAGGCCGCTCGGCAAGCCCGAGGACCTTCGAACCCACGCGCACGTGCTGGACGGCACGTCACGGGTGGCACCGGTGCTCCCGCTTCGTTTCGGGGCGGTCATGACCGATGAAGAAGCCGTCGAGGAGGAGTTGCTCGCAGCACACGCCGACGAGTTCGCCGCTGCGTTGGAGGAACTCGAAGGTCGAGCACAGTACGTCGTGAAGGGGCGATACGTCGAGCAGGCGATCCTCAAAGAAATCATCGAAGAGAACGAACAGGCGGGCAAGCTGCTCGCCACTATCCGCGATCAGCCCGAGGAGACCACCCGCGACGCCCGGATGGCCCTTGGCGAGATCGTGAGTAACGCCATCGAGGCCAAGCGGGACGAAGACACCCGGAAGGTGGTCGAGGCACTCGACTCGCTGTCCGATTCGGTCAACGTCCGGGAACCCACGCATGAGGAGGAGGCCGCGCAAGTAGCCGTCCTCGTCGAGGTCGCCCGGCAGGAAGAACTCGAGAAGGCAGTGGGAGAACTGGCCGAGCAGTGGGACGGCCGGGTCGACATGCGCCTGCTCGGACCGCTCGCCGCTTACGACTTCGTGGTGACGCAGAAGCCGGAGGGCTGACCGATGGGTCTGCTGTCGTTCATCGCCACGCTGCCGCTCGCCCCCGTTCGTGGGGTGATCTCGCTGGCCGAGCTGATTCAGCGGCAGGTCGAGGAGGAACTCCACAATCCCGCGAGTGCGCGACGCGCTCTCGAGGAACTGGAGGACGCACGCGCGGCAGGCGAGATCTCCGCCGAGGAGGAAGAGCAGGCTCAGCAGGCCGTCCTCGACCGAATGACCGGAACGGCGCGGCCGCCCTCCGGCACGGAGAAGGAGTGACGGGCGATGGCGGAAGAGCAGCCACCTCCGTTGCCGGCACCGGAGATCGCCGAGATTGCAACGCGTGACATTGCGCAGTTGACCGGCAAGAAGCCGCTGGGTGCGACATCGGTCATGCCGACCGACGACGGCTGGGCGGTGGAGGTGGAGGTAGTCGAGGATCGGCGCATCCCGTCGTCGACGGACATGCTCGCGCTGTACGAGGTGGTGTTGGATCTGGACGGAGAGCTGTTGTCCTACCGCAGAACCCGCCGCTACACCCGCGGTGTCGGTGACAGTGGGAGCGCGCAGTCATGACCATCGCCGGCGGCGGTACGAGCAACCTTCCGCAGAGCTCGGGTGGCGGAATGGGCGGCGGGCACCAATCGACGAATCTCGGGGAAATCCTCGAGCGGGTGCTCGACAAGGGGCTCGTGATTGCCGGAGACATCCAGGTCAACCTGCTCGACATCGAACTGTTGACCATCAAGGTGCGGTTGGTCATCGCCTCGCTGGAGACGGCGAGGGAGGTGGGGATCAACTGGTGGGAGAACGATCCCTGGCTGACCGGCAAGAGCAGCGACCTCGAACTCGAGAATCGAAAGCTCAAGGAGCGGATTGCCGCACTCGAGTCCGACAGGTCGGTTCGCCCTGCCGTCCAGGCCGCCGAAACGGTCGAGGTGGAGGCGAAACGTCAGGAGCCCGGCGATGACCGCGGATGACGGTGTCTGGCTTTACAGCATCACCACCGACAGCATCGTCGACGCACAACTCGCCGGAGTCACCGGCGTGGCCGGCGAGCCGGTCCGCGCGGTTGCGTCGGCGGGTCTCGTCGCGGTGGTGGGGACGGTGAGCCTGAGCGAATTCGGGCAGGAACCTCTGCAGCGCAACCTCGAGGACCTCGACTGGCTTGCGGCAACCGCCCGAGCACACGACGCTGTGGTGGCCGCCGTAGTGCGCTGCGGTCCCACCGTTCCATTGCGGTTGGCGACCCTCTACCTCGACGACCACCGCGTTCGCCTCCTCCTCGACGAACGACAGGAGGAGTTCGGCGCAACGCTGCGCCGGGTGACCGGACGAAGCGAGTGGGGTGTCAAAGCGTACGCAGACGCGAAGGCCCTGGCGCAGAACGTGAAAGAGGAGCCGTCCGCGACGGGTGCGGCGGGAAAGGGGACCGCGTATCTCCTGCGTCGTCGTGCCGAGTTGAGCGCACAGCAAGACGTCGAACGCAGGGCGGCCCGCCATGCGGAGGAGATTCACTCCGCACTCCTGGGCCATGCCGTCGACGGACTTCGACGGCAAGTCACCGATCCGGTGCTGACCGGTAAACGGGCCTGGATGATCTTCAACGGCACCTACCTCGTGGACAACGAGCGGGTCGACGACTTCACTGCGCTCGTTACGGCACTCGACACCGAACGCCCGGGCATCACACTGGACCTGACCGGACCGTGGCCGCCGTACTCCTTCGCCGGGATCGACGGGTGAGCCCATGAGTTGCCCTGTGTCAAGCCGCCGGTTGTTGGTGGGCGATCAGTCGTTGGAGGGCGCCGTGTTTGTCCGGGTCGTAGGCGAGGTTGTCCTGC
>NZ_JBHXWI010000017.1:0-168603 GCF_042671975.1 Rhodococcus sp. NPDC127593
GTGCACCCGAACGTCCGAGCAAGCTGTTCCGCCTGCACCGCAGTCGGATAGAAGCGGTACTTGAACGCCCGCTTCACCACCCTCCCCGCCATAACTCAGACACTAGCCACACGGTCCGACAAAACCAGGTCGGCTGTCCCGGACCTGAAGGACTGGGTATGCGCCGATAGATTCACGGATCAATCGAGGACGTGCGCGCCGCCGGTGTCGGTGATCCACTCGGCGGCAAGGGCGTCCAGCGTCCCGTCGGCGTAGAGGGAATCGACGGCCGCCGAGACGCACGCGGTGAGCGGACTGTTCTTCTCCAGCACGAGGCCGAAGAATTCGGTGACGGCGTTCGGGCGCGGGAACTGCCCGACGAGGACACTGTCCTTCACCTCGTTGGCGGTGATCTGAAATCCGGTCGGGATGTCCACCACCAACGCGTCGATGGCGCCCGCCGCCAGGGCGGCTTTGGCGTCGTCGGTGGTGGTGAAACTGACCGGCGCCTGGCGGGGCTGCACGGTCTGGGTGATGGCGTCGAAACTCGTGGACCCCACCTGCGCCCCGAGGCGGAACGGCGCGAGGTCGGCGAGCGATTTGGCTCTCGCAGCGGGAGAGTTCTTCAGCGCCAGCACCGACTGCGTGACGGCGTAGTAGGGCGAACTGAAATCGACCGTCTCGCGCCGGGTGTCGACGATAGTGAACTGGTCGATGGCGAAATCGAAGTTCTTCCCACCGGCCGCGAGCGCGTCGTTGAACGCGACGGTTTCGAATTGCACCTGGTCCGGACCGTATCCCAGCTTCTCGACCACTTCCCGGGCGACGGCGCCCTCGTAGCCCTTGCCGTTGGACGGGTCACCGCCGACGAACCACGGCTGGTACGACGGACTGTCGGTGGCGATGGTGACCACGCCGTCTTGCGCGGTGACGCCGCTGCCGGGAGCGCAGTCGCCGACTGCGCGGGTGGACGGAAGTTTGGTGAACGCTTCGGGAATCGTCGTGGCTTCGGCCTGTGCGTCGACCTCCGATGGGGTGTCGGTGGAGCAGGATCCGGCGAGCAATGTCAGTGCAGCGGATATGGCGGCGACGGCTGTCTTAGGTCCTCGGTGCACCCCGCCATCTTGCCTGGCGGGTAGCGATCCGGCCAGCGAAGCGGCCGCGCGGCGCACAATATGTATGTATTGGCGGAGGGAGGCGCGCGTGGCCACTGTGGGAACTCGGCAACTGACGGTCGACGGACATCGCCTGTCCCTGACCAATCTCGGCAAGGTCCTCTACCCGGAGTCGGGCACGACGAAGGGAGAGGTGATCGACTACTACACGCGGATCGCGCCCGCCATGCTCCCGCACGTCGTCGACCGTCCCGCCACCCGCAAACGCTGGCCCAACGGGGTGGACAGCGAGCCGTTCTTCGAGAAGAACCTCGCGGCCTCCGCACCGGGGTGGTTGGAGCGCCGCGCACTCGAGCACTCGGATCGGTCCGTGCACTATCCGCTCCTGAACTCGGTCGCGGCCCTTGTGTGGGCGGGGCAGCAGGCAGCACTCGAACTGCACGTGCCGCAGTGGCGGTTCGACGGCTCACATCGGGGTCCCGCCACCCGGATCGTCTTCGACCTCGACCCCGGTCCCGGTGTGGGCCTGGCCGAATGCGCGGAGGTGGCACGAGCCGTGCGCGATCTGGTCGCGAACCTCGGCTGGACCGCGTATCCGGTCACCAGCGGCAGCAAGGGTATTCACCTGTACGTGCCGCTCGACCGGAAGCTGGACGGTTCGGGCGCGTCGACCGTCGCGAAGCAGGTGGCGACGGGATTGGAGAAGCTCCGGCCCGAACTTGTCACCGCCACCATGGCCAAGGCGGTGCGCGCGGGAAAGGTGTTCGTCGACTGGAGCCAGAACAATCCGTCCAAGACCACCATCGCACCGTATTCGCTGCGGGGGCGCTCCCAGCCGTATGTCGCGGCGCCGCGGAGCTGGGACGAACTCGACGACCCCGACCTACGACAGCTGCGGTTCGAGGAAGTACTCGAACGGTGGGAGTCGGACGGCGACCTGCTCGCCGGACTCGATCCGCCGATCGAGGACGACGCAGCCCTCGCCGAGTACCGCCGTAAGCGTGATCCCGGACGGACACCCGAGCCGATGCCGGACACGGTGCAGCCGGGGGAGGGCAACAGTTTCGTCATCCAGGAACACCACGCTCGGCGCCTCCACTACGACCTGCGGCTCGAACGCGACGGGGTGCTCGTGTCGTGGGCGGTGCCGAAGAACGTGCCGACGACGACGGGGGAGAACCGGCTCGCCGTGCACACCGAGGATCACCCGCTCGAATACCTCACATTCTCCGGGACCATCCCGAAGGGCGAGTACGGCGGCGGCGAGATGACCATCTGGGACAGGGGAACGTACGACACCGAGAAGTGGCGCGACGACGAGGTGATCGTCCAAATTCACGGCGAGCAGGTGGAGGGCCGGTTCGCGCTGATCCGCACGAAGGGCGACCAGTGGCTGATGCACCTGATGAAGGACCAGACACCGGGTGGGTCGCACACCTCCGAACTGCCGCGCGGACTGTCGCCGATGCTCGCGAGCCCCGGCACCCTCGACGGACTGGACGCCGACGAGTGGGCCTTCGAAGGGAAGTGGGACGGGATCAGGGTGATCGCCGAGATCAGTGGCGGCGAGCTGAAGCTGACGAGCCGGGCGGGCAACGACAAGACACGCGACTATGCTCGATTGGGTTGGCTGGCAGACTCTCTCGGCGACCATGAGGTGGTCCTCGACGGTGAAGTGGTCGCGTTCGACGACCGGGGTGTCGCGAACTTCGGCCTGCTGCAGCAGGGCAACGATCCGCACTTTCTCGCGTTCGATGTGCTGTACCTCGACGGAGTGTCGTTGTTACGCAAGAAGTACACCGACCGGCGCCGCGTCCTCGAAGCCCTGGCGGCCAAGGTGGACGACTTGGTCGTTCCCCCGCAACTGCACGGGTCCGCGCAGGACGCTCTGGACGAGAGCCGCGGCAAGGGCTGGGAAGGTGTCGTGGCGAAACGCCGCGAATCCGTGTACCTGCCGGGCAAGCGGGGGTCGAGCTGGATCAAGGTGAAGAACTGGCGCACACAGGAAGCCGTGATCGGCGGGTGGCGCCGCGGTCAAGGGGGGCGGTCCACGGGAATCGGGTCGGTACTGCTCGGCGTCCCCGAGGACGGCGGACTGCGCTACATCGGGCGCGTCGGAACCGGCTTCACCGAACGGGATCTGCAGGAACTCGCGTCCACCCTGGGCCCGCTCGAAACCGACACCAGCCCGTTCGTCGAAGACCTGCCCACCGCCGACCGCAAGGGGGCCGTGTGGGTCACCCCGACACTGGTCGCGGAGGTGCGGTTCATGGATTGGACCGGCTCGAAGAGATTGCGGCACCCCAGCTGGCGGGGACTCAGGGACGACAAGGCACCCGAGGATGTCGAAGTGGAGGTCTCGTGATGACCGCTATCCGATTCCAATCGACCCCGGAGAACGAGATCCCCGTCTCCGTGCCGGTCGATACCGTGCTGGCCCGCACCGAGTCGCTCGTGCTGTGGCTGACCGACGTTCACGTGTACAGCTGTGGTGTCGAATTCACGATCCAGGCACGCAGGCCCGAGTCCACGGTGCTGCTCGACATGTTCGGATTCGGCAAACCCGCGTCGCCGAAGAGCAGCGGACCGTTTCTGTTCGGAATCGAGTACGCGGACGGCAGGGTGTTCACGAACCTTCCCGGCGCCCGCATGACCGACGGCCTGCACGGCGGGGCAGGGCGCGGCGGACCACTGACCGCTGACAAGACGTATTTTCTCCAGCCGCTCCCGCCGCCGAAACGCTGGTCGATGATCACGGCGTGGCCCTACTTCGGTGTCCCCGAGTCTCGGACCGACCTCGATTCCGCCGTGTTCGCCGAAGCCGCGGAGCGGGTGGAAACTCTGTGGCCGGAACCGGTCCACGCGCTCGTCGAGGCACCGGACGGTCGAGAGCAGCCGCCGGCGCTCGAGTTACCGCCAGGGGGCTGGTTCGAATGGGCCGGCCGACGCGGTGTCGAATGATCCGGGCGGTTCCTGTGTCGGGGTGCGCAGCGCCGGGGGCGTGAAGACCGGCAGGGGTGCGGACGTCGTGTCCTCCTCCTGGTGCTGCTCGGAGACACTCACGTCGGCGATCGGTGACGCCGTGCCGTTGGCGACGGCGATCCCGGCGGCGCCGACGACCGAGAGGACGAAGGCCGCGCCCGAGCCGATCGCGATGCGGGTCTTGGTGTGGGACATGATGTGAATTTCCTCCGGTGATCAGGGACCGACGACGGTTCCGCCGTCGACGGGGCCGACTCCGCCGGGCGTCTGCGGGGCCGCGGGCGGGGCAGGCTTCGGGCCGCCGCCGACGGGGAAGGGATTGGTTTCGGGTTCGAGAACGCCCGGCTCGACCTGGCCCGGTCCTTCGAACGGACCCTTCGGCGGGTGAACGGGGTCGACCACGACGGGCGGATCGACCACGACGGGCGGGTCCACCACGACGGGCGGCTGGGCGTGGGGCTGGGCGATGGGCTGCTGGGCAACCGGCGGCTGGGCGATCGGTGCCCGGACGATGGGCGGTGCCGCCACGATGGGCGGAACGACACCCGGTCCCGGCGCCGCCGTTTCGGTGTCGGCCGAATAGCCGGGCTCCGCCGAGTATCCGGGATTCACTGAATAGCCGGGGTCTGCGACGACGATCCGACTCGGGGTCGGCGCGATCGCCGGAGCCGGCTGCTGCTGCGAGACGGCCCCCTCCGAGCTCGGGGTCGGAGCACCCTCGGTATGTCCACCGGCAATAACGATCACGGCGGCTCCTGCGAGGGAGAACGTGAGGGCGGCGGTTGCGCCGATCGCGATGCGGGTTGCGGTGTGGACGATGGGGTGCCTCCGATGGATTGGGGTGTCTAGCTGGGCTGATAAACCAAGCTTGCGCCGGACGCGAGCCTTTCGACAGGCACCCCAGGGTGCCCATCTCCCACCCCGCGGCGGAACCGCGGGCAAACCTGCACAGAATCTTCACAAGCTCTGACGGGGATCCGCACGTGCGCGCAATACAGTCGGGGAATGAGCCAGCGAAGAGTGCTCGTCGTCGACGACGAGGCGACGATCTGCGACGCGGTCGCGGCACGGTTGCGTGCGGAAGGCTTCGACGTCGTGACAGCGTCGGACGGTCCCTCCGCCGTCGCGGAGTGCGAGGCCTCGTCACCCGACGTGCTGGTACTGGACGTGATGCTGCCGGGATTCGACGGCCTCGAGGTGTGCCGGCGCGTCCAGGCGTCGCGGCCCGTGCCGGTGCTGATGCTCACCGCGCGCGCCGACGAAACGGACATGCTGATCGGTCTCGGCGTGGGCGCCGACGACTACCTGAGTAAGCCGTTCAGCATGCGGGTGCTGGTGGCGCGGGTGCACGCGCTGCTGCGGCGGGCCGATCGTGCCACCGAGACCGTGCCGGCCGAGCGGGACGGACTGTCCGTCGGCGACATCGAGGTGGACCTCGTGGAGCGTTGCGTCCGGCGCGGCGCCGACGAAATTCATCTGACACGAACCGAATTCGACCTTCTGGCCTATTTCGCCTCCCGACCGCGCGCGGCGATCGCACGGGAGTCGCTCCTCGCGGAGGTGTGGGGGTGGGGTGACGGGGCGGGTAGCCGGACCGTCGACAGTCACGTCAAGGCGCTGCGCCGAAAACTCGGCGGCGACCTGATCCGCACCGTGCACGGAGTCGGCTACGCGCTGGACGTGCAGCGGTGAGCGCGGGCCGGATCCTGGACCGGATGCCCCGACCTCTCGATCCGCTGCGATCGTTCAAGGTGAAGACCGGTCTTCTCGTGGTGGCAGCGCTGTTCTTCGCTTCGCTGACGTTCTGGGTCACCGCTCGCTGGCCCTTCCGATACGCACTGGTCCTGGCGTTGCTGGTGTCGTTGGCCGTGACCCAGATCCTCGCGCACGGCATGACGTCTCCGCTCCGCGCGATGACCGCCGCGGCCCGTGCGATGGCGACCGGCGACTATTCACGCCGGGTGCGCTCGACTTCGCGGGACGAGATCGGGGAACTGGCTCGCGCGTTCAACCAGATGGCCGAGGACCTCGAGGCCGCCGACCGGTATCGCCGCGAACTCATCGGCAACGTATCGCACGAACTCCGCACACCGATCTCCGCTCTGCAGGCGCTCCTCGAGAACGTCGTCGACGGGGTGGAGGAACCCGACCCCGCCCGGATGCGGGTTGCGCTCGACCAGACCGAGCGGCTCGGCCGCCTCGTCGCCGAACTGCTGGACCTGTCGAGGGTGGAAGGCGGTGCGGTGCAACTCGAACGGGAGAACTTTCCGGTCCGCGAGTTCCTGGAGGACGTGGTGCGGCAGTCGGAGGATCCGCGGCGGCCACGGCGGGTGAACATCGACGTGCAGCCGCCGCACCTACGCGCCGACGCGGACACCGCACGGTTCCACCAGGTGGTGACGAATCTGGTGGACAACGCGTTCCGGCACGGCCCCGCGCGCACCCGGGTGGTCGTCCGTGCCAGACCGGACGCCGACGGCGTGATCATCGAGGTGGAGGACGACGGCCCCGGTATCGCGCCCGGCGAGCGGTCGCGGGTGTTCGAGCGGTTCACCCGCGGCGGCTCCACCGACGGTGGGACCGGCCTCGGCCTCGCTATCGCCCGCTGGGCGGTCGATCTCCACGACGGCCGCATCGAGGTCGTCGACACGGCCGAAGGCTGCTGTATCCGGGTGAGCCTGCCCGCCGCCTGAGTACCGATCCACAACCGGGACGCGACGTCCCGCGATGACGCCTGCCTTCATCCGGCAGCGACAACCAGGGAGGGAACCATGACCATCGCACCCCCACAACCCGCCACACCCACGTCGGGCGACTTCTGGCCGAGACGTGTGTGGCGCCGCGACCGGACGGCGATGGCTCCACGCCCGACCGTTCTCGCGGCGTTGGCAGCAGGCGTGGTCGCGGCGCTGACGCTGCAGGTCACGGTGGTCGGTCTCGGCTACGTCGTCACCGGCGCCGCGGTGGCGGTCGCGGTGTTCGCGACACGCAGGACGATGCCGACGGCTGCGCAATCCGTCGCACTCGTCGGCGCCCTCGCCCTGCTGGCGGTGCTCAGCGTGCGCGGTGCCGGGTGGCTGGCCGCGGTCTGTGTGGCGCTGAGCTGGGTGGTCGGATCGTTCGCCCTCGTCGGCGGACGCACGTGGACGGGGTTGGCAGCCGGGTCGTTCGCGCTGTGGTTCACGCCGCTGCGGGTCGCGCGGTGGACCCGTCGAGGCGCGAGGCGGTGGCGTTCGACCGGGACGGTGCCCGTGGGCCGGGCTCTCGGTGTCGCGGCCGTGACGGCCGTGCTGCTCCTGGTCTTCGGATCGCTGTTCGCCGGCGCGGACGCGGGTTTCGCCGCCTTGCTCGGGAGGGCCGTGCCGACCGTCCACGTGTCGAATCCGTTCGGACGGTTCGTGCTCGGCGTCCTGGTGTGCGGGGGCACCCTGGGGGCCGCGTACCTGCTGAGGCGAACGCCCCGGGTCGATGCACTCGCACCCAGGCCGGGGCGCCCGGTTGCCCGGTGGGAGTGGGCGTTTCCGCTGGCACTGCTGGATCTGTTGTTCCTCGGATTCGTCGCGGTGCAGTTGACGGTGCTGTTCGGTGGCAGCACGCACGTGCTGACCACGGCAGACCTGACATATGCCGAGTATGCGCGACAGGGATTCTGGCAGTTGCTGGCGGTGACCGCGCTGACACTGGTGGTGATCGCCGTCGCGGTCCGGAAGGCGGCGCGAGTGGAGGTGGTGGATCGCGTCCTCGTGCGGGTGCTGCTCGGACTGCTATGCGTGTTGACGCTCGTCGTCGTGGCCTCGGCGATCCACCGGATGTCGCTGTACGAGAACCAGTACGGGTACACGCGGTTGCGGGTGACGGTCTTGGTGACGGAACTGTGGCTGGGGTTGGTGTTCGTGTTGCTGATCGCTGCAGGCGTGCGGTTGTCGGGGCGGTGGTTGCCGCGTGCCGTCCTGGCCTCCGCGGTGGGTGGGGTGCTCCTCCTCGCCGCGCTCGATCCGGACGCGTACGTGGCCAGGAAGAACGTGGAGCGGTTCACCGAGACCGGGCGGATCGACGTGAGCTACCTCGGTTCGCTGTCCGTCGACGCCGTCCCCGCTCTCGATCGGCTGCCCGAACCGGAACGGTCGTGCGCCCTGTACCGACTCGACCGGCAGGTCAGGGGAGAGTCGGAGTGGTACGAGTACAACGCGGCACGCAGCCGCGCGAAGGAGTTGCTGGCCGCGCATCCCGTCGGCTCGTGTGAGCAGGTGAGGTCGTAGCGGCTCCCGCGCTGTTTGCGGACGGATTTGCTGGAATCACAGGCAATTGCGCGAGAATCCGGCCAATGTCCGTGCGGCTGTGGCGCGCTGAGCGCTACCCACTCACGACAGGTCGCGGAACGTCATGACGAAGCCGGCCATTGCGGCGAGCACGGCCAGGATGTAGACCGGTACCTGCACCCAGACGGGTGCGGTGCGGTTCGCGATCATCGCCGCCGCCAGTGCGACGACGATGAGCACCACACCGTAGAACGGGGTGCGCTGAGGGTGGTCGCCTCGTGCCATACCCACCAGTGTGCACCGCGTCGGCGGCTATCCGACCGCCTCGGGCACCCGCGTCTGCGCGACCCACCGGCCGCGTTGCCGGGTGATCTCGATCGGGTGGTCGAAGCATTCGCTGATGTGCTCGGTGGTGAGAACGTCCGCGACGGGGCCCTGTGCGATCACCCGGCCGTCGCGGATGAGGACGGCGTGGGTGGTGGTGGTGGGGATTTCCTCGAGGTGGTGGGTGACGAGGATGCTGGCGAGGCTCGGGTACGTTTCGCGCAGTTCGTCGAGTGCGGTGAGGAGTTGTTCTCGCGCAGCCAGATCCAGGCCGGTGGCGGGCTCGTCGAGCAGGAGGAGTTGCGGCTCGGCCATGAGGGCCCGCGCGATCAGGGCCCGTCCGCGTTCGCCCTGGGACAGGTTGGGCCACAGGGCATCCGCATGCTTCTGCATGCCGAGGGAAGCGATGAGCTCGTCGGCCCGGGCGACCTGGCCGGCGGTCGGTGACCACCTCGGCACGAACTCGGGTGTGTTGGTGAGGCCGGTGAGCACGACGTCGCGCACGGTCAGCGGCGCGTCGATCCGGTGTCGCGGGTTCACGTGCCCGATGTGGGCGCGCAACTCGCGCATGTCGACTCGCCCCAGCTGATGGCCGAGGACGTGGACGGTGCCGTGGGTCGGGTGCGCGAAAGCGCCGAGCATGCTCAGCAGCGTGCTCTTGCCCGCACCGTTCGCGCCGAGCAGCACCCAGTGCTGTCCGCGTTCGATGCGGAGGGTGATGTCGCTGAGCAGATACCGTCCGCTCCGCACGAGGTCGACGTGGTCGGTGCTGACGACCGAGTTCGGGGTGGTCACTGATGTTCGCCTTTCCGCAGAATCGACATGGTCGGATCGAGGTTGGCGGCGGCGGCGGCGACGGCCGCCTCGGCATCGCCTGCTTCCAGCGCGCGAACCAGGTCGTCGTGTGCGCAGCTGGTGTCGGGTCTGCCGGGTTCGTGGTCGACGAGTTCGGCGAGCGCGTCGACGAGGAGCGGCCGGATCGAATCGAACAGGGCGGACAGGATCGAGTTGCCGGCGATCTCCAAGATCGCGGCGTGGAAGTCGAGGTCGGCCGCGACGAACACGGCGGTCGACTCGGTGGTGCTGTCGTGCCGGGCCGACAGCTGCTCTCGCAGTCGCCGAAGATCCTCGGGGCGTGCACGTTCCGCGGCGAGCCGGGCGGCCTCGATCTCGAGGGCGCGCCGCACCTCGTACACCTCGAGCAGGCGGGCGCGGCGCAGCAGCTTCTCGAGTCCCGCACCGCCCGTGGGTGGCCCGGCGACGAACGTGCCGACGCCGTGCCGCACGTCGAGCAGGCCGTCGCGGGCGAGCAGCCGGACCGCCTCGCGTACCGAGGAGCGGCCGACGCCGAGTTCGGTGGCCAGTTCGGCCTCGCTCGGGATGCGACTGCCGAGCGTCCACCGGCCTTCGCGGATCCACGCGGTGAGGACTTCCTCGAGCTGGGGAACCAGCGGTCCGCTGCGGAGGGTGTGACGTCCGGCCATTCGGCGACGCTAGCACAGTCCTCAGACGTCTGAGGACTGCGGTGGAGCCTATGGTGAACCGGAGAGAACCAACGCAGCAGAGGAGAGGTGCACCATGGCCATCGCCACCGCAGACCGTGTCACGCGGGAAGAGTTGCTCGAGTTCGTCCGTCCGCGCCATCGCAGCGTGCTGATCACCCGGAAGCGCTCCGGCGGTTTGCAGATCTCCCCGGTCACGTCGGGGCTCGACTCGGAAGGCCGGATCGTCGTCTCCACCTACCCGCAGCGCGCCAAGGCCGCGAACGTGCGACACGATTCCGCCGTGAACGTGTGCGTGCTCTCCGACGAGTTCAACGGCGCCTACGTGCAGATCGACGGCACGGCCGAGGTACTGGACATGCCCGACGCACTCGAGCCGCTGGTGGAGTACTTCCGCGGCATCTCCGGCGAGCATCCCGACTGGGACGAGTACCGGGACGCCATGCGGAAGCAGAACAAGAGCCTGATCCGGATCACCATCGAGGAGTGGGGACCCATCGCGACCGGTGGCTTCCCGCCGGACGCCGATCGCGGATAGGTCCCCGTCACCTACTCGACGGCACCCGCCGAGCGCAGGTGCTCGATGCCCGCCGCGTCGTAACCGGCCTGCGCGAGGATCGCATCGGTGTCCTGCCCGGGCCGCGGGGCCGGCCGGGGAACGGGCGCCGGGGTGCGGCTGAAGCGCGGTGCCGGTGCGGGCTGGCGGATGCCACCCACCTCGACGAACGTCTCCCGCTCCTTGTTGTGGGGGTGCTCGTGCGCCTCCCACGGCGAGAGGACGGGCGACACGCACGCGTCGGAATCGGCGAAGAGTGCCGCCCATTCGTCCCGCGGTCGGGTCGCGAACACCTCGGCGAGGCGCTTCTTCAGTTCCGGCGCCGCATCGAGGTCGTACTGCAACGGCAGTTCCTCGCCGCTCAACCGCAGCACGTCGAGGAGTTCACCGTAGAAGTGCGGTTCGACGCACCCGACCGCCACGTGCAGACCGTCGGCGCACTCGTAGGTGTCGTAGAACGCGGCGGCCCCGTCGAGGACGTTCTGCCCGCGACCCTCCTGCCACAGCCCGGCGGCGTTCATGCCGTGAACGAACGCCGTCAGCAGCGCCGCGCCGTCGACCATCGACGCGTCCACCACCTGTCCGCGGCCCGACCGGGAACGCTCGTGCAGCGCGGCCAGGATTCCCATCGTCAACATCAGGCCGCCACCGCCGAAGTCGCCCAACAGGTTCAGTGGCGGCACCGGCCGCTCGCCGGCGCGCCCGATGGGTTCGAGCGCGCCCGCGAGCGCGATGTAGTTGATGTCGTGCCCGGCCCGCGGTGCGAGGGGTCCGTCCTGGCCCCAGCCGGTCATGCGCCCGTAGATCAGACCGGGGTTGCGGGACAGGCAGTCGTCGGGGCCGATGCCCAAGCGTTCCGTGACGCCGGGACGGAAGCCTTCGACGAGGATGTCGGCGCCTTCGACGAGTGTCAGAACGGCCTCGAGGCCCTCCGGAGTCCGCAGGTTCGCGGCGATCGACCGTCGTCCGCGGTCGAGCACACCGGACGGCGCCATCAGCCCGGTGCCGCCGTCGCCGCCCCGCTCGACGCGGATCACGTCCGCGCCGAGGTCGGCGAGGATCATGCACCCGAACGGGGCGGGCGCGAGGCTCGCGATCTCGACGACGGTCAGCCCGCTCAGCGGTCCGCCGGTCACGACATCCCCTGCGCGTCGCGGGGCAGTCCGAGCATGCGTTCCCCGATCACGTTGAGCTGCACCTCGGTGGTGCCGCCGTAGATGGTGGTGGCGCGGCCGGCGATCAACTGCTCCATCGCCTTGTCGCTCGGCTCCCCGGGAATGCTCACGGCGCCCGCCGCCCCCAGTTCGGCGACGACGAATTCGGCGATCGACTGTCCGAGCCCCATGCCCAGCAGCTTCCCGACGCTCGACGTGGTGCTCACGTCCGCCCCCGACAGTTGCTTCAACACGATCCGTGAGCCGATCAGATCGATTGCCTGGCTCTCGGCCACCAGTTCGCCGACGCGGAAACGTGCCAGCGGGCCGAGGTCCCGGCCGCGGGCGAACTGCAGCAGATCCTTGTCGGTGGCGTAGGCCTCCATTTTCTGGCTCAGGGCCACCCGCTCGCCCGCGAGGGTCGTGCGGGCCACGTTCCAGCCGTCGTTCACGGTCCCGACCACGTTCTCGTCCGGGATGAACACGCCGTCGAGGAAGACCTCGTTGAACAGGGCCGACCCGGTCATCTCGCGCAGCGGCCGGACGGTGACCCCCGGCGTCGACATGTCCAGCACGAAGTACGTGATGCCCTCGTGTTTCGGCTTGGACGGGTCGGTGCGGGCGATCAGCATCGCCCAGTCGGAGAACTGTGCCACCGTGGTCCAGATCTTCTGGCCGGACACCGTCCAGCCGCCGTCGACCTTCTCGGCCTTCGTCGTCAGCGACGCCAGGTCGGAACCGGCCCCCGGTTCGCTGAACAGCTGGCACCACACCAGATCTCCGCGCAGCGTGGGAACGGCGAGATCCCGCTTCTGCGCGTCCGTGCCGTGGGCGACGACGGCCTGCACCGCCCAGCCGCCCATCAGCAGCTGCGGCATCGGGATGCCGGCTGCCTTGATCTCCTGGGCGATGACGATCTGCTCGAGCGGGGACGCGCTGCGCCCGTACGGTTTCGGCAGGTGTGGCTGCACCCAGCCGCCGTCGCCGAGGGCGATCAGCTGGTCGTCCTCGGCGAGGTCGACCAGCGGCGCGAGTTCCGCCCGCACCTCGGTGCGGATCGGTTCGGCATCGCCGGGCAGTTCCAGTTCGGAGGTGCGGGCGGTGCCTGCGAGGGACTGGTCGGCCACCCGAGTGGCCCGCTCCTCGCGGGTGCCGAGGAGCCCCCGGATGGCCAGCGCCCGGCGGTAGTACAGGTGCGCGTCGTGCTCCCAGGTGAATCCGATGCCGCCGTGGACCTGGATGCAGTCCTGTGCGCACTGCACCGCGGCATCGGGAACGACGACGGCGGCGATGTCCGCGGCGAAATCGGCGGTGTCGTCGCCGTTGTCGAGGGCGGAGGCGGCATCCCATAAGACGGCGCGCGCCTTCTCCAGGGCGATGCCCATGTGGGCGCATTTGTGCTTGACGCCCTGGAACTGGCCGATCGGACGCCCGAACTGCACCCGCGTCTTCGCGTACTCGGATGCGGTGGACACGCACCACGACATCACGCCGATCGCCTCGGCACCGAGGACGACGGTGGCGACGGACCGGACGCGCTGCTCGCTCAACCCGTCGAGGATCCGGTCGGCGCCCACCTGGACGGCGTCGGCGGCGATTCGTGAGGAACCGCGGAGCACGTCGATGCTGTCCTGCACCGTGACGGTGACGTCCGCGGAATCGACGACGGCCCAGCGGACGTCGTCGCCGACGGTGATCGGGAGTAGCACGATGTCGGCGTGTTCGCCGCCGAGAACGGCGTCCGCGACACCGGTGACGCGGTATCCGCCCTCGCGCGCCGACGCGTCGAGTGGTCGGCCCAACGCGACTGCGGCGGTGTGTGATCCGTCGAGGAGACCGGGCATCAGTTCGATGCCGACCTTGGAATCCGCGGCCGCCACGAGGGCGGCGGACAGCGCGGTCGGGACGAACGGGCCCGGAGCGGCCGTCCGCCCCAGCGCTTCGAGCGCCACCGCCAACGTGAGGAGCCCGGCGCCGTGACCGCCCTTGTCCTCGGGGATGTGCAGTCCCAGCAGGTCCTGGCTCACGAGTGCATCCCAGAACGGCGGGAACTTGTCCTCGCTCGTGGACTCGACCGCGGACCGGACGTGATCGGAGGTGATGGTGCGTTCGGCGAATGCGCGGACCGAGTCGGCGAGGGCCCGGTGTTCCCCGGTCAGCCCGAGCCCGAGCTCGTACGTGTTCTTGGCCACGTCGGGGCCCTTCAGCCGAGCCGGTCGGCGAGGTCGGCGACGGTCCACGGGCCGTCACTCTCGATGGTCGTGACGTCGTGCCAGCCGGCGAGCTCGGAGATGGCCCCGCCCTGCACGGCGAACACCTTGCCGGTGATCTTGCAGTTCGCGTCGGCGAGACGCGCGACGAGCGGAGAGATGTTGGCGGGGCTGAATGCGTCGAACTCGCCCTCCGGCATGTCCTCGGCGAACAGCGCGCCCATTCCCGGTGTGGCCAGCGTGAGCCGGGTGCGGGCGATCGGGGCGATCGCGTTGACCCGGACGCCGTAGCGTTCGAGCTCGTCCGCGGCGACCAGGGTGAGTGCGGCGATGCCCGCCTTCGCGGCACCGTAGTTGCCCTGGCCCGCGTTGGGCATGAACGTGCCCGACGCGGACGCGGTGTTGATCACGGACGCGTTCACGGTCTCGCCGACCTTGGTCTGTGCCTTCCAGTACGCCGCCGCGTGGTGCAGGGTGGCGGCGTGGCCCTTGAGATGCACGGCGATGACGGCGTCCCACTGGCTTTCGGTCATGCCCGCGATGAAGGCGTCCCGCAGGATGCCCGCGTTGTTGACCAGGACGTCGAGTCGGCCGAACTCGCTCACCGCTTGGTTGACGAGTCCTTCGGCGCCGTCCCAGGACGCGACGTTGTCGGTGTTCGCGACTGCCCTGCCGCCCGCGGCGACGATCTCGTCGACGACCTGCTGCGCCGGGCCCGCGTCCGCGCCGGTGCCGTCGTTCGCGCCGCCGAGGTCGTTGACGACGACGGCAGCGCCCTCACGGGCGAAGAGCAGTGCGTGCTCCCGGCCGATTCCGCGTCCGGCGCCGGTGACGATGGCCACCCGTCCGTCGAGTGTTCCCATGTGCGTACTCCTAGGTTTCTGTGTCCGCGATGACGGCGAGGCCGTCCTTGATGACCAGTTCGTCGCCGACGGTGGTCTCGTAGGCGTACGACGTTGCCCCGCCCGTGGACTCGGCGACCTGCCGGAACTGCGTGGCGATGTCCTGGCCGGGCAGGACGGGTTTCGCGAACCGCACCGCGAGTCGTCGCAGGCGTTCGACCCTGCCGTCGGTGAGTTCGGTGAGCGCCGCCCACGACGTGAACGCCATGGTGCACAGGCCGTGGTTGATGATTCCGGGAAGTCCGGACATCCGGGCGATCTCGTCGTCCAGGTGGATCGGCATCGGATCACCGGAGGCGGGCGAGTACCGGAACGTCTGGTCGTCGTCGATGTGCTGGGTGATCGACGCCACCGGGGCCTGCCCGCGTAGGGACTCGTCGAACCGGTGCGCGGGTGCCCGGTCACCGAGACCGGCCCCCGCATCGACCTTTCGGAAGAACGCGGTCATCCACTGCTCGTTGACCAGTTCACCGTCTTCCGTCGTGGTTTCGACGTAGACGACGACGGTGGAGCCGTTGTCCCGGCCCTCGAATCCGATCGGCTTCGCGCGGACCACGAGGTTGTCGCCGGGGCGGATCGGACGGTGGAAGTGGAAATCCTGCTCCCCGTGCACCAGCTTCATGAGCAGTTCGACCGGGGCGACGGACAATGCCGCCGGCGCCATCGACGTGAACGCGGGGACCACCGCGAACACCGGGGGTGCCACCTCGCCTGCGAGGTGGCGTTCGATGGGATCGTTGGTGGCCGCGGCGTATTCGGCGATGCGCTCGGCGGTGACCTCGAACCGCTGCGGATCGGTCCACTCGCCGAGGCCGCTCGTGTCGAATTCGACTGCGGGGGTAGTCATGCAGATCAGCCCACCATGTCGGCGAACCCGGCCAGGGACGTCTCCAGATCCGCCTTGGCGTTCTTGGCGACGGCCTTGCCGATGGGGCCGACGATCATCGTGCCGGTGAAGCTCGCGTCGATGATCGCCTTGGATCCGGCGCCGTCCGGCTCGACCTTCAGCGTGAATTCGACGGTCACCCCCGCCATGCCGGTGCCGGAGATCTTGACCATCTCGGGCACCTGCACCTCGGTGACGGTCCACTCGATCTTGTTGGCCATGCCCATCACGGAGACGACCTCGGTGAACTTCGATCCGAGTGCCACCTCGGCCGGGATCTCGCTCTTCCACGACTGGTGGATGGTGAGCCACTCTTCCCAGCGGGACAGGTCGGAGAGCGCGTCCCACGCCTTGTCGGGGGAGGCGGGCAGGGACGCTGCGACGGAAACGGAAGCCATGATGTACTCCTGGTGTTCGAGGTGAAAGAAATTGTGAGAGAGAAAAATCAGAGTGCGCGGTAGGCGGTGACGACGACTGCGCCACCGAGCCCGATGTTGTGCTGGAGGGCGACCGCGGCGCCGCCGACCTGACGCTTGTCGGCCGTGCCGCGGAGTTGCCAGGTGAGTTCGCTGCACTGGGCGAGTCCGGTGGCGCCGAGCGGGTGTCCCTTGGAGATGAGACCGCCGGACGGGTTGACCACCCAGCGTCCGCCGTACGTGGTGTCGTCGTTGTCGACGAGTTTGCCGCCCTCGCCCTCGCCGCACAGGCCGAGCGCCTCGTAGGTCAGCAGTTCGTTGGTGGAGAAGCAGTCGTGGAGTTCGATGACGTCGATGTCGTCCGGTCCGATGCCCGCCTGTTCGTACACGCGGGCCGCGGCGGTTCGGGTCATGTCCGCGCCGACCAGGCTGATCGCGCTCCGGTCCTCGAACGTGCTCGGGAGGTCGGTGACCATGGACTGGCCGACAATCTCCACGGCCTGCCCGGCGAGGTCGTGCTTGTCGACGAACTCCTCGCTCACGACGACGACGGCACCGGAGCCGTCCGAGGTGGGGGAGCACTGCAGTTTGGTGAGGGGCCCGTAGATCGGCTTCGAGCCGAGGATCTCGTCGAGCGTGTACTCGTCCTGGAACTGGGCGTACGGGTTGTTCTGTGAGTGGCGGTGGTTCTTCACGCCGATCTTGGCGAACTGTTCCGCCGTGGTCCCGAAGCGTTCCATGTGTTCCTTGCCCGCGGCGCCGAACATGTACGGGGCCGGCGGCATCGCGAACTCCTGAAGCTCGGCGAGGGCGAGGAGGTGGCGCATCATCGGCTGTTCTCGGTCGTCGTACGTGGACCCGAGCGAACCGGCCTGCATCTTCTCGAAGCCCAGCGCGAGTGCACAGTCGACCTGACCGCTCCGGACGGCCTGCGTGGCGAGGAAGAGCGCGGTCGACCCCGTCGAACAGTTGTTGTTGACGTTCACGATGGGAATGCCGGTGAGGCCGAGTTCGTAGACGGCCCGCTGTCCCGACGTGGACTCGCCGTACACGTATCCGACGTACGCGTGCTCCACGAGCCCGTACTCGATCCCGGCGTCCTCGAGTGCCCTGCCACCGGCCTCACGCGCCATGTCGGGGTAGTCCCACTCGCGTGCACCCGGCTTCTCGAACTTCGTCATCCCGACGCCGACGACGAACACCCTGTTACCCATTGCGGCTCCCTGAGTCCGGAGAAATGTGTGTGTAACACCCTGTCTCACCAAAGTATGTGAGACAGCGTGTCCAGTCAACAGTCGGATGGGTAACGTGTGCGTGATGCCGGACAAAGTGGAAACCGCCGCGTCGCCCCAGGGCGACGGCCGCGCCACGCGCTGGGAGGACCACAAGGCGGAACGCCGAAGCCGGATTCTCGAAGCCGCGATGGACGCCATCAACGAGGACGGTCCCGACGTGGGCGTCCAGCAGATCGCGAACCGGGCCGACGTGCCACGGTCGGTGGTCTACCGGATCTTCACCGATCGCGGCGACCTCGACGAGCAGTTGCGCGGACGCATCATCGAACGACTGATGGCAGACCTCGCGCCCACATTGACGCCGGAGGGGACCGTGGGCGAGGCGATCGCGCGCGCGGTCGAGACGTACCTGCGGTGGATCGTGGAATATCCACGGCTCCACCAGTTCCTCGGTACCGGGTCGCCGAGCAGGCGCACGACCGGCTCGCGTGTGGTGACGGGAACGAAGACCGCGATCGCGCTTCAGCTGTCGGGTCTACTCGCGACGGTCCTCGACACGGTGGCCGGCAATTCGGATCTGGCCGAGTCGCTGGCCTTCGGGTTGGTGGGACTCGTGGATGCCAGCGTCAACCGGTGGCTGAGTAACCCGCAGTCGGCGCTCGGCAGCGACGAGTTGGCCGAGTTCCTCGAGGTGTCGATCTGGCAAGTGCTGCACGGCAATCTGGCGCGAATCGGCGTCACAATCGACCCGTCGACCCCGGTGTCGGAACTGCAGTAGTCCGCTGGGCGTGGCCAGCTACCATGGCTTGCATGCCCTCCCGGCGAGGTTCACCGGCCGCTTCCGAGCAGGCCTGGGTGTCGGACACGGCGGTCGGCGACGCCGTCGCGCGCTTCGCCAGTGCCTGGGAGTCCTCGGCGTCCGCGCCCGACCTGGTGGCCTACCTGCCCGCGTCCCCCGCTCTCCGCCGGGTCACGCTCATCGAACTGGTCAAGGTCGACCTGGAAAACCGCTGGCTGCGCGGCGACCACCCGAAGCGGCTCGCCCAATACTGTGAGGAGCTGCCCGAACTGCGGCGGTGGCCGCTGCCACCGGACCTGCTGTACGAGGAATTCCATATCCGGCGGCGCAGCGGGGAGTCGGTCGAGGCGAGCGAATACACGCAGAATTTTCCGGGTCAGGCCGGTCAGCTCGACGAACTGCTCGGCACCGGCGAGTACCAGAGCACCTCGCTCCACCACGGGGAGACGACCTTGACGGTGTCTGCGGGAAGCGCAGGCACCCTCGACGATCTCGAGGTGGGCCAGCGGATCGACGACTTCGATCTGATGACCGGTCTCGGCCGGGGCGCGTTCGCGCGGGTGTTCCTCGCCCGGCAGCGGTCGCTGCAGAGGCTGGTCGCGGTGAAGATCTCCCAGGATCGCGGCACCGAGCCGCAGACCCTGGCCCAGTTCGACCACGACTACATCGTCCGGGTCTTCGATCAACGACTCCTCGCGGGCCGCGACCTGCGACTGCTGTACATGCAGTACGTGCCGGGGGGAACCCTGCTCGACGTGGTCGGGCGGGTCCGTGAGACTCCGCCGGAATCGCGCAGCGGCGCCGTGCTGCTGGACGCGATCGACCGGGCGCTGGTGGGCCGGGGCGAGATCCGGCCCAGCGAATCCGGCGTGCGTCAGGAGATCGCGACGCTGACCTGGCCCGAGACGGTGGCCTGGCTCGGCCGCCGGCTGGCGCAGGCGCTCGATTACGCCGGCAGGCACGGCGTCCTCCACCGCGACGTCAAACCGGCAAACGTGTTGCTGACGGCCGAGGGCGTCCCGAAGCTCGCCGACTTCAACATCAGTTTCAGCCGCAACGTCGCCGGGTCGAGTCCGGTCGCGTACTTCGGCGGCTCGCTGGCCTACATGTCACCCGAACAGCTCGAGGCGATCCACCCGGACCGGCCGGGCACACCCGGCGATCTCGACACCCGCAGCGACCTGTATTCGCTCGGTGTCGTTCTCTGGGAGTTGCTGACCGGCAGAAGACCTTTCGACGACAGCGACGCCGAACTACACTCCCACCCGCCCGGCGACCGCACCACTCTCGACGCGATGCTCGCGCGGCGGCGCGGACCGGACGAACCGGCCGCCGACGCGCTGCCCGCCGACTGCCCGAACGCGCTGCGGCGGGTGTTGCTGAAATCGCTGGCGCCGGAACCGAAGGATCGGTTCTCCTCCGGTGCCGAACTCGCCCAGCAACTCGACGTCTGCCTCGACGCGCATGCCCGCGATCTGGTCGATCCGCCGCCGGGAAGCTGGCGGCTGCGGATGCGGCGGTGGACGCACCTGATCATGTTCCTGGCCATCGCGGTTCCCAATCTGCTGGCGATTCTCTACAGCTACCAGCACAACAGCACCCTGATCATCAGCAAGCTGCCGCCCGCCGCGCAGGAGAGCTTCGAGCGGATCACCCGGATCGACTACACGGTCGCGTTCCTCATCGGAGCCGTGGGCACGGTGTCGATGGTGATCTACCTGACGGTGGTGGCCGGCGGCCTGCGCCGGGGGAGGGTGTACACCGGCGCCCAACTCGCCCGCGCCCGCCGGGACACCCTGCTGCTCGGTCAGCGGTGCGCACTGCTCTGCCTCGGTCTGTGGATCGTCAGCGGCCTCGTCGTGCCGATCACGTTGGAGGTGAGCGGCAGTCAGGTTCCGTGGAACACGATCGTCCACTTCACCGCCTCTCAGCTCGTCTGCGGAGCGATCGCGGTGGTCTACCCGTTCTTCTTCGTGAACTTCTACGCCGTCCGCTGCCTCTATCCGGTGTTTCTGCGGCACGGCGAGATCAGTGCGTCCGACGCCCGGATGTTGAAGCGGCTGGGGCGCCGCAGCACGTTCTTCCTCGCCGCGGCCGCCGCCGTGCCGCTGCTCGGAATCGCGGGGGCCACGTTCATTCCCCCGGAGGACCTGCCCCGGGTGATCGTCGCGCTCCGCGTGCTGTGCGTCGGCAGTGTCGTCGCGTTCGTCGGGGCCTACTGGATGTTCCGGATGCTGTCCGAGGACCTGCAGGCGCTGCACCGGGTCGTGTCCGGTGCGCCGCGGCACGAGTGATCAGGTCGAACCCGTGAACGTCAGCCACAGCAGCGACACGTTGAGCACGACGATCAGCGACGCGGCCACCCAGGCGGCGACCGTGATGGCCGTCGCGTTGCGGTGGACGCCCATCAGGTCGCGGCTCGACGTCATCCGTACGAGTGGAATCACCGCGAACGGGATGCACAGGCTGAGAACCACCTGACTGAGGACGAGCGCGAAGGTGGGATCGACGCCGATCGCCAGCACGACCAGTGCGGGGATGAGGGTGACCACCCGGCGCAGCAACAGCGGGATGCGCATCGACAGCAGGCCGTACATGATCTCGGAGCCGGCGGCGCAGCCGATCGACGTGGAGGCCAGGCCGGAAGCCAGCAGGCCGACGGCGAAGACGACGGCGACGGTGGGGCCGAGCGAACTCTGAATGGCGGCGTGTGCGCCGTCGATCGAATCGGTGCCGGGAATGCCGCGCAGGGCCGAGGCGGCGAGAAGCAGCATGCCGATGTTCACCGCGCCCGCCACGATCAGCGCACCGACCACGTCCCACTTGGTCACCCGCAGCAGTCGCGCGAGGCGGGGACCTTCCAGGTCGTTCCCGTGCCGGTCGCGGGCGAGAGCGGAATGGAGGTAGATCGCATGCGGCATCACGGTGGCACCGAGCATGCTGGCGGCGAGCAGCACCGTCTCGGTGCCCTCGAAACGCGGCACGAGACCGGTGAGCGCCTCCGTGCCCGACACGTCGGTGAACGCGAGACCGGTGAGGAACCCGACGGTGATGATCGTCAGGAGTCCCATCACTACGAACTCGAACGTCCGCTGACCGCGGCGGCTCTGGATCGACAGAATGCCCATCGACACGACGCCCGTGATCAGGCCTCCGACGAAGAGCGGGACGCCGAACAGGAGATTGAGTGCGATCGCTCCGCCGATCACCTCGGCGAGGTCGGTGGCGATCGCCATCGCCTCCGCCTGCAGCCAGAACGCGCGGCGGTTGCCGGTCCGGAGGCGGGTCCCCAGCATCTCAGGCAGTGACTTGCCGGTGACCAGCCCGAGTTTCGCGGACAGGTACTGCACCAGCACGGCCATGGCGTTGGCGAGCACGAGGACCCAGACGAGCAGGTACCCGTACTTCGCGCCCGCGGTGAGGTTGGCGGCCACGTTTCCGGGGTCGACGTACGCGATGGCCGCCACGAAGGCGGGCCCGAGGAGCGCGACCGTTCGGAGATTGCCCTTGCGGGGCGCGCGGTGCGGGAGGAGAGGGCGGGGGGCCTCGATGCTCACGGAGCTCCTGATCGTGGTCGCGTGGATCTACCTGCTGATTCGTATCTCCGCACTATAGATTTAGGTGATACGAACTTTCAAGTGTGGGGTGCGGATCGGCTCGGAATTGCCACCCCGGGGCTATATTGACTAGAACGTGTTCTACTCACGGTGGAAGGGAGTCCCGATGGGTCAGGTTCTCGACAGAATCGAAGGCGTCGCCGAGGAGATTCGCGGGCAGGCCGTCCAGTCGGAGGCGGCCTGCCGGCTCACTGACACCGCCGCCGGCCTCCTGCGCGACTCCGGGGCGATCCGGTTGCTGCAGCCCAAGCTCTACGGCGGCTACGAGGTCCACCCCCGCGAGTTCGCCGAGACCGTCATGGGAGTCGCCGCACTCGACGGTGCGAGCGGATGGGTCACCGGGATCGTCGGCGTGCACCCGTGGGAACTGGCGTTCGCCGACCCACAGGTGCAGGAGGAGATCTGGGGCGAGGACAACGACACGTGGATGGCGTCGCCGTACGCGCCCATGGGCGTCGCGACCCCGGTCGACGGCGGGTACGTCCTGAAGGGGCGGTGGTCGTTCTCGTCCGGAACCGACCACTGCCAGTGGGCCTTCCTCGGGGCGATGGTCGGCGACGGCGAGGGCGGCATCGCGATGCCGCCCTCGTCTCTGCACGTGATTCTGCCGCGCACCGACTATCAGATCGTCGAGGACACGTGGGACGTCATCGGACTGCGCGGATCGGGAAGCAAGGACCTGATCGTCGACGGTGCGTTCGTCCCGGGCTACCGGACGTTGAACGCGTCGAAGGTGATGGACGGACGCGCGCAGAAGGAGGCGGGCAGGCCGGAGCCGCTGTTCAACATGCCGTACTCGTGCATGTTCCCGCTCGGCATCACCGCCGCCGTCATCGGCATCACCGAGGGCGCGCTGGCCTGTCACATCGCGGTGCAGAAGGACCGCGTCGCGATCACGGGCCAGAAGATCAAGGAGGATCCCTACGTGCTCAGTGCGATAGGAGAGTCCGCCGCCGAGATCGATGCGTCGCGGGTCTCCCTCATCGAGACCGCCGACCGGTTCTACGACAAGGTCGACGCGGGCAAGGAGATCACGTTCGAGGAGCGTGCGATCGGACGCCGCACCCAGATCGCCGCGGCCTGGCGTGCGGTGCGTGCCGTGGACGAGATCTTCGCGCGCGCCGGCGGTGGCGCGTTGCACTACAAGACGCCGATGCAACGGTTCTGGCGGGACGCGCATGCCGGTCTGGCGCACGCGGTCCATGTTCCCGGATCCACCAACCACGCGAGCGCGCTCACCCAGCTCGGCGGCGAACCGCAGGGGATGATGCGCGCAATGATCTGACAGCGCCGGGAGACCGAGGCGCACGCCTCGGCCTCCCGGCATCGGATCAGACTGCAGCTGCGGCGAATCCGGTCTCGAGGTCGGCGAGGATGTCGTCGATCCCCTCGATGCCGACGGCGAGCCGGACCAGTCCGGGCGTCACACCGGCGGCGAGCTGCTCCTCCGGGGTGAGCTGCGAGTGCGTCGTCGACGCGGGGTGGATCACCAGCGAGCGCACGTCGCCGATGTTCGCGACGTGGCTGTGCAGGGTGAGCGCGTTGACGAACTTCTTGCCGGCATCGACACCGCCGGCCAGTTCGAACGTTACGATCGCGCCCGGACCCTTCGGGGTGAGCTCCTGTGCGCGCTCGTGCCACTGCGAGGACGGCAGACCCGCGTAGGCCACGGACGTGACCTCCGCGCGGGCCTCGAGGAACTCGGCCACCTTCTGGGCGTTGGCGACGTGCCGCTCCACGCGCAGGCTGAGGGTCTCGATGCCCTGCGCGATGAGGAATGCGTTGAACGGGGCCACCGCGGAACCGAGGTCGCGGAGCAACTGCACGCGCGCCTTCAGCGCGTAGGCCGGGGCGCCGAGGTCCGCGAAGACGACGCCGTGGTAGCTCGGGTCCGGGGTGGTGAAGTTGCCGTGGCGGCCCTGGGTCCAGTCGAACGTGCCGCCGTCGACGATGACACCGGCGATCGCCGTGCCGTGGCCGCCGAGGTACTTGGTGGCCGAGTGCACGACGATGTCGGCGCCGTGCTTCAGCGGCTGCAGCAGGTACGGGGTGGCCACCGTGTTGTCGACGATCAGCGGGATCCCGTTGTCGTGGCCGACCTTCGAGATTCCCGGGATGTCCAGGATGTGGTTCTTCGGGTTGGCGATCGTCTCACCGTAGAACGCCTTGGTGTTCGGGCGGACGGCGCTGCGCCACTGCTCGAGGTCGTCGGGGTCCCCGACGAACGAGACCTCGATGCCGAGCTTGGGCAGCGTGTAGTGGAAGAGATTGTAGGTGCCGCCGTACAGGTACGGGCTGGAGACGATGTGGTCGCCCGCCTCCGCGAGGTTCAGCACCGCAAAGGTTTCCGCGGCTTGCCCGGAGGACAGCAGCAGTGCGGCGACGCCGCCTTCGAGGGCGGCGATGCGCTGCTCGACCGCGTCCTGCGTGGGGTTCATGATGCGGGTGTAGATGTTGCCCGGTTCCGCCAGACCGAACAGTGCGGCAGCGTGATCGGTGCTGTCGAACGTGTACGAGGTGGTCTGGTAGATCGGCAACGCCCGCGCCTTGGTGGTCGCGTCGGACGTCTGCCCGGCGTGGATCTGCTTGGTCTCGAACGACCAGTTGACGGTGGGGTCGATGCTCTCGGTCACGAGTGGTGTCCTCCGGATTCGGTAGGGTGGATGTGGTGAATCAGTTGTCGCCGGCAGCTGTTTCGACGACGGTGTGGACCGGGGTCTGATTGCGGGTCAGGTCGAGGACGGGGCAGTGCGCATCCACCGCTTCCTGCAGTTCGAGGTAGCGCTCGCGCGATTCCGGACCGGTCAGCGTCACGACGACGCGCACCTCGCCGAACCCTGCACGGACGGCGTCGTCGAAGCCGAAGAACCCGCGCACGTCGAGGTCGCCCTCCGCACGCGCCGAGATGTCGTCGACGCGGACACCGAGCTTCTCGGCCCAGAAGCGGTACGTCACCACCTGGCAGGAGAGCAGCGATGCGAGGTAGTACTCCACGGGATTGGCGGCAGAGTTGTCGCCGCCGAGCGCCGGCGGCTCGTCCACCTCGACGCTGTACTTGCCGAGCGTGACGGTGCTCGCGACGGCGTCGTGCGCCAGCGCGGAGGCGCGGAAGACGACGTGGGCGTTCGCTGAATCCTGGGAAACGGCGTCGCGGGTGGCGCCAATGACGGACGTGAGGTGCGAAACGGATGCAGTGGTCATGACAGTACGAATCCTTCGAAAACGAGGGTGTGCAGGAAGAACCCGGCGTGGACGAGGTCACGCCGGGAGGGGTCCGATCAGGAGATCGGACACCTCGAGGTACACACCAGTGCGAAATCGACATGGCGACGCCGCGTCAGCAGCTGCCCTGAGTCGATCACGCCGGATTCGGTCACGGATCAGACTGTAACCGCACGACACGCATTCCGACCAGTCCCATAGGAAATTCTGCTCACGGAGTGGGCAGCGCCCGGCACAGGGCGTCGAGAGTGGCCGAGAAACGCGCGGACGACGGCGTGCTGTAGCCGACGACGAGCCCGTCGGGCCGGTTCGCGGGACCGTCCGGATGACGGAACGTGCGCAGACCCTCCACTGCGAGCCCGAGGGCCGCGGCCCGGTCGACGGTGGCCGACTCGGTCCCGTCGGGAAGTTCGAGTACGGCGTGCAAACCGGCCGCGATGCCGGTGACGTGCACGTGTGGTGCACGGGCAGCGAGGGTTTCGACGAGGGTGTCGCGCCGACGGCGGTAGAGGGTGCGCATCCTGCGGACGTGCCGGTCGAATGCGCCCCGATCGATGAAGTCGGCCAGGGTCAGCTGGTCCGTCGCGCTGACCCATCTCTCGTATCCGCCCTTGACTGCCAGGACGCGGTCGATCAGCCGTTCCGGCAGCACCATCCATCCCACGCGGATCGCGGGGGAGAGGGTCTTGCTCACCGTGCCCAGATAGGCCACTTCATCCGGGGCCAGACCCTGCAGGGCGCCGACGGGTTGGCGGTCGTACCGGAACTCCCCGTCGTAATCGTCCTCGATCACGATCGCCCCCGTCGAGCGCGCCCATTCCACGAAAGCGGTTCTCCTGCTCGGATGGAGCGGCCCGCCGGTGGGGAATTGGTGGGCCGGCGTGAGCAATGCCGCGGAGAGTCTGTTGCCCGTCGTGTCCGGGGGTTGCGCTCCACGGTCGTCGAGTTGCAGGGGGGTGGTGGAGACGCCGGCATCGCGGAGAAGTTCACGATGCAGATGCAGGCTGTACCCTTCGACGGCGATCGGTCCCTTCACGGTGCGGGCGAGCAACCACAGTCCGTGCCCCGAGCTCGCACTGACCACGATGCGGTCGGGATCGGTGCGTACTCCCCTTGCGCGAGAGAGGTACTCGGCGAGCGCGCGACGGAGTTCGGGGCGCCCCCGCGGATCACCCGGACCGAAGGCGTCGTTGGGTGCCGCGGTGATCGCCCGGCGGGCCGACGTCATCCAGGCGGCACGCGGAAACTCCCCGACGTCGGGCGAACCGGGCATCAGGCTCAACGCCGGTCGGGGCGCGGCCGTGGAACGGGAGCGCGGACGTCGGTCGGGCCGGCCTGCCCGCTCGGCGACCCGGGTCCCCGACCCCTGCCGGGCGGTGAGCCAGCCCTCGGCCACGAGTTCGGAGTACGCCTCGGCGACGGTGTTGCGGGCGATGCCGAGGTCGAAGGCCAGCGTGCGAGACGGCGGGAGGGTGGTGCCGGCGACGAGCCGTCCCGACCGAATCGACTCGCGCAGAGCGGAAACCAGGTTTGCGCGCACCCCCGGCGTCCGTCCGCCACCGGACGCGGTGAGGTCGAGATGGAGGTCGCGGCCCAGACCTGAATTGGCCCAAGTTTCCATGCTCATATTGAACCATACAGATGGGCTATTCCGCGCCTACTGTTCTCGTATGACCACAACAGAGCGCAAGACCCGAGTCGATCTCGCCCGCAAGGCCCCCGCCGTCTACAAGGCGATGATCGCCCTCGACGCCGCCGCACGGCAGGGCCTCGACCCGGAGCTGGTCGAGCTGGTAGTCACCCGCTGCTCCCAGATCAATCACTGTGCCTGGTGCATCGACATGCACACCGCCGATGCCCGCAAGATCGGCATCAGCGAACAGAAGCTGTACCTGCTGGGCGCGTGGGAGGAGGCACACGGGCTGTACACCGACAAGGAGCGCGCCGCGTTCGCGCTCGCCGAGGCGATCACCGTGCTGACCG
This sequence comes from Rhodococcus sp. NPDC127593, assembly GCF_042671975.1. Classification (NCBI taxonomy): domain Bacteria; kingdom Bacillati; phylum Actinomycetota; class Actinomycetes; order Mycobacteriales; family Nocardiaceae; genus Rhodococcus; species Rhodococcus sp. NPDC127593. The sequence continues at coordinate 27,142 of NZ_JBHXWI010000017.1, forward strand.
ACGGCTTCGTCCCCGACTCGGTGTACGAGGAGGCGGAAGAGTACTTCGAGGAGACGGAACTGGCGCAGCTCATCTCGCTGGTGCTCACAATCAACGCGTGGAATCGCATCGCCGTGAGCACACGGAAGACCCCGCGGGTGCGCTGAGCGCGAGGCGAAGGCCTCGTGGTTCACGGGCCCTGCCGAGCAGGGAGCGTTCCTCGACGGACATGGCACGGTCGAATCCTGGGAGGCGGAAACGAACGCCCTGCTCGACGCGCTCGGTGCATCCCTGCAGAGCGAATCGTCCTTCGTCTGACGTCCGCTCAGGAGTTTTCTGCCGGACACGGTCGTGCAACCGCCTCCCGAACATCCAGCTGGCGCATGGGAGCGAACCGGGGGACCCCGACGGGCCACGCAGTCGTCGCTGCTGCGCGGCAGATCGAGAAGTCCGTTCCGCGCGACTGAGTCGCTCAGGCGATGTCGAGGGCGACGACCTGCGCCGATCGATGTTGCTGCGCCAGTTGACGGTAGACCGCGGCATTGGCGGCGTTGTGGGCCACCTCGTCGTCGGTGAGTTCTCGGCGAACCTTCGCGGGCACGCCGGCGACGAGTGATCGCGGCGGAATTCGGGTTCCTTCGAGTACCAGTGCGCCGGCCGCGATCAGCGACTGGCCGCCGATCACCGCGCCGTTGAGGATCGTGGCACCCATACCGACGAGGGCGCCGTCCTCCACCGTGCAGCCGTGCAGGACGGCATTGTGCCCCACGCTCACGTCCCTGCCGACTACGACGGGGAAGCCCGGGTCGACGTGAACAGCCACTCCGTCCTGGATGTTGCTTCCCTCGCCAAGGGTGATGGAATCGCAATCGGCACGCAGCACGGCGCCGTACCAGACGCTGGCCTCCGCGCCGAGGGTCGCGGCGCCGATCACCGCGGCGGTGGGCGCGACCCAGGTGGTCTTCTCCGCGCGCGGCGAACTTCCATTGATCGCAACGACGTGTGGTTCTCTCACCGTGTTCTCCTCCTGTCGAGAGCGGATTCCTGCTGCACTGCGCAGCGTCCTGTAGTCCATTGTCGTGTGGCGCGGACTCCGGGCATTGCCAATTGTGACTGCTACCGACGTGGCCGTGGCGGTGCAGACGTACCCGGAACGGAGTTTTCTCGGAGGTGCTCGACCGCGTTCGCCTTTCCGTTCGACACCCTCGGAACCGCCACACCGAGCAGGTGCTCACTCGGCCGGGGCGGTACGCATCGCGATCGTGCCGACGCCTGTCTAATGCTGACCGGCACGTCTCACGGTGTGGTGGCGGCCGCGGTGAACTTTGTGTACTTTAATCTTCATGTAATGGACTGTTGTCCAATAGTTTTCGATTCAACTGGGCGAAAAGCACTGTCACAGTGACACATGCCACAAGATCAGGTCCGTTTCGGGCGTTTCGTCGTTCTCCGCCCGTAAGGTGACGACATGTCGATCCTCGAGAACGAGAAAGCACCCCCATCCGGTGCCCCCGCCCCCGGACCGACCCTCGGCGAAAGGTTTCGAAATAACGCGCGATACGACCTACCCGCGTCGCTCGTCGTCTTCCTTGTCGCACTACCACTGTCGCTCGGCATCGCAATCGCGTCCGACGCCCCCATCATGGCGGGGCTCATCGCGGCGATCGTCGGCGGTGTGGTTGCGGGTTCCATCGGTGGCTCACCGCTCCAGGTCAGCGGTCCTGCCGCCGGATTGACCGTGGTGGTAGCGGAATTGGTCGCCACGTTCGGCTGGAAGGCCACGTGCGCGATCACCGTCGCGGCCGGATTCCTTCAAATCATCTTCGGAATCAGTAGAATTGCCCGTGCTGCCCTGGCCATCGCTCCGGTCGTCGTCCACGCCATGCTGGCGGGTATCGGAATCACGATCGCCCTCCAGCAGATTCACGTCCTCCTCGGTGGCAGCTCACACAGCTCGACCGTCGAGAACATCACTCAGCTCCCCGGACAGCTGACGTCCGCCCGGTACGGCGACGTCCTCGTGGGATCGGTGGTCATCGCCGTCCTGCTGTTCTGGAAGAAGATCCCCGGCAAGCTCCGGGTGCTCCCCGGCCCGCTGGTCGCGGTCGTCGCCGCCACCGTTCTGTCCCTGGTCTTCCCGCTCGACGTCGATCGAATTGCGTTGGACGGCTCCCTGTTCGATGCCGTGGCGCTGCCCTCGATGCCGGACGGCCCGTGGCTGGCGGTGGCCACCGGCGTACTCACGGTCGCGCTGATCGCGAGCGTCGAGAGCCTGCTGTCCGCGGTCGCCGTCGACAAAATGCACGGCGGGACGCGGTCGGAATTCAACCGTGAACTCGTCGGTCAGGGCTCGGCCAACATGATCTCGGGTCTCATCGGCGGCCTGCCGGTCACGGGTGTGATCGTGCGTAGCTCCACCAACGTCGCTGCCGGGGCACGAACCCGGGCGTCCGCCGTGCTGCACGGCGTGTGGATCCTCGTCTTCGCCGCGCTGCTGACTGCACTGGTCCAGCAGATTCCGATGGCAGCGCTCGCCGGCCTCCTCATCGTGATCGGCATCCAGCTCGTCAAACTGGCCCACCTGCGTACCGCGCGACGCACCGGCGACCTGTGGGTGTACGGCGTGACCGTGGCCGGCGTGGTCTTCCTGAACCTGCTCGAGGGCGTGATCATCGGTCTCGCACTCGCAGTGGTTCTGCTGCTGTGGCGGGTCATCCACCCCAAGATGCGGGCCGAACCCATCAGCGCCGAGGACTCCGGGCGGTGGCGCGTGACCGTCGAGGGGTCGTGCAGCTTCCTGTCCATGCCGGCATTGACGGGGCTCCTCGCGAAGGTGCCCGAGGGCGCGCACGTCACCGTGGAACTGGCGGTCGACTTCCTCGACCACGCCATGTTCGAAGCGATCGACGACTGGAAGCGTCACCACGAGCGAAACGGCGGAACGGTCGTGATCGACGCGCTCGGTCCCGTCGACATGGACGCCGTCGGTGCATCGCCGCCACGGCGCGGCATCGGCGTGGCAAGCCCCCGCGGCTTCGCCCCGTGGAAGAGCTGGCAGCCGCGGCACACCGACACCGATGAGAACACCACACCGGCGGCACTCCGACCGGTCCTCGCGGGAGTGTCGGAGTACCACCGGCGGAACGCGGCTCAGCTGCAACCGCACCTCGACGACCTGCACGACGGGCAGCGCCCCGACTCGCTGTTCCTCACCTGCTCCGATTCACGCATCGTGCCGAACGTCATCACCAGCAGCGGGCCCGGCGACCTGTTCACCGTGCGCAACGTGGGCAACCTCGTCCCGACCGGCAAACAGGACGTGTCCGTCGAGGCAGGCCTTGCCTTCGCACTCGATGAACTCGAGGTCAGCTCGGTGATCGTGTGCGGCCACTCCGGCTGCGGCGCGATGAAGGCCTTGCTCGCGAGTGCTCCGCCCGCAACCGACGGGTCCGACCGCGACGCCGTCGAACAGTGGCTGACGTTCGCGCAGCCGAGCCGGAACGCGTTCCTCAGCGGACATCCGGTAGCGCGGTCAGCGGCCGAACTCGGATTCGACGAGGTCGATCAGCTGGGCATGGTGAATGTGGCGGTCCAGGTACAGACCCTCGGGCGCCATCCCCTCGTCGGCGCGGCGGCGGCCGAGGGTCGAGTACGCGTCGCGGGAATGTTCTTCGACATTCCGTCAGCGCGCGTACTCGAGATCACCTCGACCGGTGTGTCCTACCTGGACCAGGTCCCCACATGATTCAGAGGAGATGGACCCTCTTGTAGAGGCGCTTCGACGGGCCGCCGACGAGGCCGACGCTATCGAGGAACTGCATCAACTTGGAACCGGACGTACGGACGGTGTCCTTGTAGTGCTGGTTGTTCTTGGCCTCGGCGGCGGCCCGCTTCGGGTCGAGACCGGCGTTCTCGTAGACCTCCTTGCGGATCATGCTCTTCATCACGAAGTACACGACCGCGGCGGTGTTGAGGCGCTCGATCTGGAGGCGTGCCCAGCTGGCACCCTCGATGCGGCGTCCGACCTCTTCGCGGGCGAAGCGGATGTGGCGGGCCTCTTCGAGGACGTGGATCTTGCTCACCGTGCGGGTGACGGGCTGCACCCGCTCGTCCTTCATGAAGTCGCGCTGCATCATGTCGAGGATCTCCTCGGCGGCCATCACGCTGGCGTACGCGTTGGCGCCCTTGAAGAATCCGCCCCAGATGCGTCCGAGCTTGTGGATCACGGGGTGCGGGCCGTAGCTCGGCATCCCGAAGCGCTCACCGGCGCGGGCGAACATCACCGAGTGGCGGCACTCGTCGGCCACCTCGGTGAGTGCGAACTGGACGTGGCGCGAGTGCTTGTCGCGGCCGTACACGTCGCGCAGCAGCATCTGCATGAGCAGGATCTCGAACCACAGTCCGACGCTGGAGACGCTGGCGGCCTCGTGTTTGGTGAGCTCGATCTTCTGCTCTTGGGGCATCTCGTCCCAGAGGGCCGTGCCGTAGAGCGTGCTCCATTCGGGGGTGAGACCGAACTTGTCGTCGGGAATCGGTGCTTCCCAGTCGACCTCGACCATCGGGTCGTAGGACTTGCGTGCCGACGACGCCAGCAGGCGCTGGGCGGTCTCTTCGCGGTCGGAGACGACGATCGATGCGGTCATCACTACCCCTTGATCTGTGACTAGGCGGTCAAGTAACTGTGACATTCAGTAACTGATACCGAACCTTACAGCGACGACGGTCACAGGGGCAACGTCCGCTCAGTCGACGTCGGCCAGTTCTTTCGGCGATTCGGCCTTCGGCGCGGAGCCCTTCCGCCCGGGAGCCCATACCGCGAGAAGCAGCGACGCGGCGAACAACACGCAGGCCAGCACGATGGATGCCTCGTCGAAACCCTTCAGGAACGAATCCCGAGCGAACGTCGCCAGCTGCTCGCCCTGGGGGCCGGCAACTTCGGCGACCTGCAGCGCCGCCGCCAGCGAACTGGACACCGGCTCCTTCGCGGCCTCCGGCACGGCGTCGACCGCCGGCTGCACATGTGTGCCGTACCCCGCGGCGAGGACGCTGCCCGCCAAGGCGACCCCGATGGCCGAACCGATCTCGCGCGCCGTGTCGTTGACGGCCGACGCGACACCCTGCTTCGCGTCGGGGGTGTTCTGCACAATGGCCGCTGTCGCGGGCGCCGTGCACAGTCCGATACCGAAGGCGGCCACGAGCAGCGGGCCGCACACCTCCGCGTAGCTCGAATGCGCATCGAGCCGGACCAGCAGGAGGATGCCCAGGCCGAGCAGTGCGGAGCCGGACGCGAGCAGCGGCCGGAGCCCGACGTGCGGGATGAGCATCGGCATGACCGCGGACATCGCCACGACCGGCACGGCGATGGGGGCGAGCGCCAGCGCGGACTGCAGAGGGGAGTAGTTCAGCACGAGCTGCAGGTACTGGACGACGAGGAAGAACAGGCCGAGAGAGGCCAGGAACTGCAGAAGGAGCGACATCGACCCCGAGCCGAAGGCGCGGTTGGCGAACAGCCGGACGTCGAGCAGCGGACGCTTTCTGTGCAGTTCCACGAGGGCGAACGCGGCCGCGGCGACGAGCCCGCCGACGAGCAGTCCGAGCACCACGGGATCCAGCCAGCCGCGCTGCGGCGCTTCGATGGTTCCCAGGACGAACAACCCGACCGCGGCGGCGATCAGCCCGGTGCCGGGCAGGTCGAGTGGTGGTCGTTCCGTCTCCCGGGACGAGGAGATGGTGAAGCCCGTGACGAAGATCAGGGCGGACACCACGGTGAGACTGATGAAGATGGCGTGCCACGACCACTTCTCGAGCAGGAGTCCGGAGACGAGCAGGCCCGCGATTGCGCCGGACCCCGCGACGCCCGACCAGATGCCCACGGCCCGACCCCGGTGTGCGGGCGGAAAACCGGCGGTGAGCAGCGACAATGTCGCGGGCATCACGAGGGCGGCACCGACGCCCGCTATCGCCCGGGAACCGATGATCCACTCGGGTGTGTCGTTGATGATGGGAATCGCGGTGGCAACGCCGAAGATCAACAGCCCGGCCATGAGCAGCCCACGCCGGCCGTACCGGTCGCCGAGCGCGCCCGCCGGAAGCAGCAGGGCGGCCAGGGTCAGGGTGTAGCCGTCGACGATCCACGTGAGCTGGCTCTGGCTGGCACCGGTGTCGCGCGCGAGGTCGGGGAGCGCGGTGTTGAGTGCCGCCATTGCCGCGACGACGAGGGCGACAGCGCAGCACGAGACCGTCAGCATCCAGAGCTGTCGAAGGGTCCAGCCGGTGGTGTTGCTCTGTTCGGTGTCCTGCGGTGGTGCGGAGTCCCGAGAGCGCACGATGTAGTCCCTCCATGGAAGTAACGAGACTGTCAGTATCGTTGGTAGACTGACAGTTCACAAGAGGTCGGGCAGTGGCAGGAACGGGCGGTGCAGATGACCGAGCAGGATCCCCGCAGGCAGCGCTCTCGCGCGAGACTTCTCGACGCCGCGACAACTCTTCTCGCGAAGGGTGGCACCGACGCCGTCACGATCGACGCCGTCACCAAGCTGGCGAATGTGGCTCGGGCCACGCTCTACCGGCATTTCGACAACGGCACCGAACTGGTCGCCGCGGCCTTCGGGCGGCTGATCCCACCCGCGCCGACAGTGCCCGCCGAAGGCGACCTCCGCGACCGGCTGGTCGAGTTGATGGTCAGTCAGGCGAAACTCATCGAGAGTGCGCCCATGAACGTGACGGCCATGTGCTGGCTCGGAATGGGCCCCGCGTTGGACGACTACTCGAGCGCGGCCGCTGCCGAGTCGGACAAACCGGAACTGCGGACCCTGAGGCAGACCATCGTCGAGCAGTATCGGGCGGCGTTCGACCAGGTCTTCGGAACACCCCAGGCGGCCGAACGCCTCGGCGAATTCGACTACGACCTCGCTCTCGCGCAACTCATAGGACCGCTCGTCTTCACCCGGCTCGCCACCCTCACCCCGCTGGGACGCGCCGCGTGTGAGCAGATCGTCGACGACTTCCTCGCCGCACGCGCAGCCCAGGTCGAAGCCGGTGCCGGCACGCCGACGCTGCTCGAGATACCGCCTGCTCAGGCGTTATGACGTCGACAGTTCAGCGAGTCGTCACTACCGTGGCGGTGCGCGCGGCACCCGATGCCGCGCATGTCGTATGAATGGTGTGGGAAGGTTTCTCGATGATCACTGATGCACTCAACTGGCTCCTCGGTGCGTGGGGCGGCGTCGCCGCCGGCAGCAGCGGATACTCCATCCCGCCCGGAACCCTTCCCTTCGGAAGCTGACGGTCGTCAGGCGTCCCGGTTACGGCGCAGCACGAACTGTTCGAGCCTACGTATCCCTCGAACGCGTCGTGGGCGTAGCTGCTTGAGGTAGTAGCCGGGAGCGTCGGCGAGTTCGTGGGCGAGCTCCTCGTCGATCAGCACCGTGCCGGGACGCGCCGAACCGGTGAGTCGCGCCGCGGTGTTGACCACGGAGCCGTAGAGGTCGCCGAACCGGACGAGAACCGGACCCATCGCGAGACCGACCCGCAGTTCGGGGTCCGTCTCGTCCGGCAGAACCTGCTCCTGCAGCTGCAGGGCGATCTCCGCCGCATCGGCCGGCGACTCGACGGCGAACATCACCTCGTCGCCGACCGTCTTCACCACCCATCCCTGATGCCGGCCGATGACGGACGTCGACGCCGACTCGAATCGTTCCAGAAGGTCGCTCAACTCCCGGGCGCCGAGCTGACGGGTCAACGACGTGTACCCGACGATGTCCGCGAAGCCGACCACCAGTTTCCGGCTCGCGACCTCCTCACCGGGGTTCCCCACGTTGCGTCCGGTGGTCGAGGCGACATGCCTCCGCCACACATAAGCCTGCAGCGACTCGACCGCCGGAAGGATCTCGGCGGTGAGTTCGCGCACCTGCTCCCGGATGGCCTGCTCGTCGCTGCCCGCCGAGTCCGCGAGCTGATCGACGATGTGGGTGCTGATCAGCGACACCTGCCATTCGGCGAGCCGCGACAGCGACTGACCGAGAGCGCGGGCCGCCGCCACTTCGCGTTCCGGTGAGATGATCCCCCGTTCGACGAGCGACGCCATGGTGCGCAGCGCGGCGGCGTCGCCCTCGGTGAACATGACGCTGTCCGGGTCGATGTCGACCGCGAAACCCATCGACACCCACAGGCGGTCCGCCCGCTCGAGTGATACACCCGCGACGTCGGCGATCTCGGCCCGCGTGAAGCGGCGGGGCCCGCCCAGAAGCGACTCCTCGAGATCGGCCTGGACGTCCCGGAGCAGGCTCGGCGAGATCTCCGTCGTCGCTACGGCCTCTCCGCCGTTGTCGGATGATTCCGAGGTCACGTCGTTCCTCTCGATACGTTCGATGCACGCGCTGTCGCTCGTGCGTCCATCGCCCTCAATCTGCCACTGTGCGAGCCCGTCCGATGCGAAAACGTCGGTGGCGTGTGCGAGAGTTGCGGTGCTCACGAGCGTAACCAGGAGACAGACCAGAAAGGACAGCGCATGCCGCCCCGTAGACGTTCCGGCGCCGCCGCACCGGATCACCTGACCGCGGAGAATCTCGAGACCCTCGCTGCCGCGATCGCGGAAGGCAAGCGGGCCACCGTGTATCTGCGCGAGGCGATGCCCAGCCTCGGGCTCGAGGCCGGAGCCTCGGCGAAAGTTATCTCCGTGCAAGGCAATACGGCCTTGATCCGCCCCAAAGGTGTCGACGACGAGCTCCCCTTCGAAGCAGAGGAGCTTCTGATGAGACGAATTCCCGCTCCCAAGCCTGCGCCCGCACGCACCGCCCCCGCAGCGCCGGTCGTGCACCAGGAGATCGAACCCGGTCCGCCCCCTGCCCCCAAGGCACCCGCCGCCAAGACCGTCGCGACGCCACAGCCCGCCGCCACCGCGGTCCCGAAACCCGCCACGGCACCGGCCAAACGCACCGGCAAGAAGGTGCCCGCGGGAGTCAGCGTCACCATCCACGCCGGCGCCGACAACGACTGGAGCGTCACCGTCGCGCACGGAGCCAAACGTCCCGGCAAGGCCGTCCCCGTCTCTCCGGACGCCGTCGAGCGCGCTGTCCGGGAACTCGGGGAGGAGACGGCGATCGAGGCCGTCGAGTCGATCATCGTGGCGGCACGCAACCTTGCGGCGGCCCGGGTCGACGAGCTGAGCCGGCAACTCGAGGACGCCCGCAAAGCACTGGAGGCACTCGGCGCCGTCGAGTAGCGCCCGGGTGAGCAACGGTCGCGGTCTCTACATCGGCATTCCCGCACGCAGGGCTTGTGCGGGTGGGATTCTTATGGGGAGACACGCGGCCGTCGGGGCTCATCCGGGAAGGTTCGAAAAATGTTGAAACGATTCGCGGCGGTTGTTGCGGCGACAGCGGGAATTCTGGGATTCGTTGCGGCGGGGTCCGCGACAGCAGCTCCGGCCGCCGTCTTGGGGGGCGGTTCGGGGATCGTGGTGAACGACGAACTCGTCTGCTCACTCACCACCATCGGGCACGACAACGCGGGCCGGCTCGTCGGCCTCACGGCGGGCCACTGCGGTGAAGCGGGCTCCTACGTGGTGCCCGAGGCCAGTCAGGACAGTGGCATCGTCGGCGAGTTCGTCGTCTCGAATCCCGCTCTCGACTACGCGGTGATCCAGTTCGACCCCAAGAAGGTCGTCCCGGTGAACCGGGTCGGCGGTGTCACCATCACACAGATCGGCGCACCGGCAGCCTTCCCGCAGGTGGCATGCAAGGAAGGCCGTACCACGGGAAACACCTGCGGCATCGTCTACGGCGACCTGATGCAGACGGGCGAAACATGGACCCAGGCCTGCGTGATCGAGGGTGACTCGGGCGCACCGATGGTCGTCGGCACCACTCTGGTGGCCATGGTCAACGCCTATCTCGCGGCGCCGTGCATCGGCCCGGAAATCGGCACCAACCTCAACTCGATCATCGCCGACATGAACGCGAGCGGCGGTCCCGGCGCCGGGTTCCGGCCCATCTAGGCGCCTCCGGCGCCCGTGCGCCTTTTTGGTAGCCAGGACGACCAGAAAGGCGCACGGGCGCGGAGCGCCTAGCCGCAGACGGCGCCTCCCGAGGCGGAACCGACGAGCTTCGTGTACTTGGCCAGGACACCTCGGGTGTAGCGCGGGGGCAGAGGCTCCCACCCGTTCTTACGGCCCGCGAGTTCCTCTTCGTCGACGAGCAATTCCAGCGTGCCCGTCCCGACGTTCAATCGGATCTGGTCGCCGTCGCGGACGAACGCGATGGGACCGCCGTCGACGGCCTCCGGTGCCACGTGGCCGACGCACAGGCCGGTGGTGCCGCCGGAGAATCGGCCGTCCGTGAGGAGGAGGACGTCCTTCCCCAGTCCGGCACCCTTGATCGCGCCGGTGATTGCGAGCATCTCGCGCATGCCGGGACCGCCCTTGGGGCCCTCGTAGCGGATGACCACGACGTCGCCGTTCGTGATGGTGCCGTCCTCCAGGGCGTCCATCGCGGCCCGTTCCCGTTCGAAGACGCGGGCGGTGCCGGTGAAGACGTCGGAGTCGAACCCGGCCGACTTCACCACCGCGCCGCCCGGGGCGAGGGAACCCTTGAGGATCGTGATTCCGCCGGTCGGGTGGATGGGCGAGCTCATCGCGCGGAGCACCTTGCCGTCCGGGTCGGGAGGTGCGATGGCCGCCAGGTTCTCGGCCATCGTCTTTCCGGTGACGGTGAGGCAGTCGCCGTGCAGCATCCCGGCGTCGAGCAGGGCCTTCATGATGACGGGGACGCCGCCGATGTGGTCGACGTCCTTCATCACGTGCTTGCCGAACGGTTTGACGTCCGCGAGGTGCGGGACGCGGGCGCCGACGCGGGAGAAATCGTCGAGGGTCAGTTCGACATCCGCTTCGCTCGCGATCGCCAAAAGGTGCAGGACGGCGTTGGTGGAGCCGCCGAACGCCATGACCACGGCGATGGCGTTCTCGAACGCCTCCTTGGTGAGGATGTCCCTGGCGGTGATGCCGCGGCGGAGCAGTTCGACGACGGCTTCACCGCTGCGCCTCGCGAATCCGTCGCGACGACGGTCGGTGGCGGGCGGCGACGCGCTGCCGGGCAACGACATGCCGAGTGCCTCGGCGGCACTGGCCATCGTGTTCGCGGTATACATCCCGCCGCACGCGCCCTCGCCGGGACAGATGGCACGCTCGATGGCGTCGACGTCCTCGCGGCTCATCAGTCCGCGCGAACAGGCGCCGACCGCCTCGAACGCGTCGATGATGGTGACGTCGAGTTCGGTGCCGTCGGACAGTTTGGCGACACCCGGCAGGATCGAACCGGCGTAGAGGAACACGCTCGCGAGGTCGAGGCGGGCCGCGGCCATCAGCATGCCGGGCAGCGACTTGTCGCAACCGGCGAGCAGCACCGATCCGTCGAGGCGTTCGGCCTGCATCACCGTTTCCACACTGTCGGCGATCACCTCACGGGAGACGAGGGAGAAGTGCATGCCCTCGTGTCCCATCGAGATGCCGTCGGACACCGAGATGGTGCCGAACTCGAGGGGATACCCGCCTGCGGCGTGGACGCCGTCCTTGACGGCCTTCGCGAGCCGGTCGAGCGACAGGTTGCAGGGGGTGATCTCGTTCCACGACGATGCCACGCCGATCTGGGATTTCCCCCAGTCGTCGTCGCCCATGCCCACCGCACGGAGCATTCCGCGCGCTGCGGTCTTCTCCAGTCCGTCGGTGACGTCGCGGCTGCGGGGTTTCGGATCCGGGGTACTCATGTATCTCAGCGTAGGCGGGACCCTCGGCGGCGGTTGGTTAAATGCGTTGCCGGGGATCGCGCCCGGTCAGGGCGATCAGACGATCCTGTAGTGGTGCGTCGTCGGGAACGTCGACGGGGTCGGCGAACAGCCCGCTCTCGGAGAGCATCTCGCGTTGGCCGTCGAGGTCCGACCAGACGCCGGCGACGAGTTGCGGGTCGAGTGTGTCGTCGGATCCGGTGGCCTTGGCGAGGTCCCATGCGTGGATGGTGACGTCGGCGATCTGCTGCCGCAGATACGGCTCGAGCGGCACCGTGCCGTAGGACAGGTGCACCTGCGTCTGCGGGTCGGTCGACGACCACGAGTGGATGGCCGCGTCCGAATACCGCTGCCATTCCGACCGCATGTCGCCGTGCAGGGGCTCGATGTCCGGGGTTGCTTCGCCGACCGTCTTCCCGGCGAGCAGTGGGGGAACCCACTGCTGTTCCTCGATGACGTGCCGCACCAGCTCTGTGACGTCCCATTCGCGGTCCGGGGTCGGCGCCGACCAGTCGGTGATCGCGGCGACCCGTGCACCGAACTCGCGGTGGGCGATGCGGGCGAGTTCGAACCAGTCGAATGCCATGCCTTCAGGGTAGAGGCAGCCGGGTCACGATCAGCGCGATTCCAAACGATGCACCTGTCGGGGTGCTCGGGAAGGATGGGGCGCATGACCAACATTCCCACCGTGCAGTTGTCCGAAGGCCTCACCGTCAGCGCGCAGGGCTACGGCGCCATGTCCGTCGCCCCCGTGTACGGCCCCGTCGATGCCGCGGAGGCGCTCGCGACCCTCCACCACGCCATCGACATCGGAGTGACGTTCATCGACACGGCCAACGTGTACGGCGACGGCGCGAGTGAGATCGCGGTGGGCACGGTGCTGAAGGAACGCCGCGACGAGGTGCAGCTGGCCACCAAGTTCGGTCTCGTCGGCAACATCGCGAACGGCCGGCGCAGCATCAACGGCAAGCCCGAGTACGTGGCGCAGGCCCTCGACGAATCGCTGTCCCGGCTCGGCGTCGACACCGTCGATCTCTACTACCTGCACCGCGTCGACCCCGAGGTGCCCATCGAGGACACCGTCGGTGCGATCGCGGAACAGGTGAAGGCCGGGAAGGTCCGCAACATCGGACTGTCGGAGGCGACCGGCGACGAGTTGCGTCGCGCGTCGCGCGTGCACCCCATCGCCGCGATCCAGAGCGAGTGGAGCATCTGGAGCCGCGACGTCGAGAAGCACGTGGTTCCCGCGGCGGCGGAACTGGGCATCGGCTTCGTGCCGTACTCGCCGGTGGGCCGGGGCTTCCTCACCGGAACGTACGACCCGGCCACGCTGGGCGACAAGGATCTGCGTCGCCGGTTCCCGCGTTTCGGCGACGATGCGCTGCCGGCGAACCTGAAGGTGCTCGACGTCGTCCGCGAGGTCGCTGCCGAACTCGACGCGACGCCCGCCCAGGTGTCGCTGGCGTGGCTGGACGCGAAAGGCCGCGAGTTCGGGTTGCCGTCCGTGTCGATTCCCGGCACCCGGTTCGCGGCCCGTGTGACGGAGAACGCAGGCGCGGTCGCACTCACGCTGACCGAGGGGCAGATCGCCCGCCTGGACCTGCTGGCGGACCTCACCGTCGGCGAGCGCACGGCCGATCCGACCTGGGTGTCACTGGGCCGCGAGTGACTTCAGCCAGCGGGTAATACCTGCTGGGGGGTAGTTTGATCTGCGATGAGCAGAGTGTGGTTGGTGTGGGGCGTCGGGGTTGTCGCATATATCGTCGCCGTCCTGCATCGAACCTCGTTCGGTGTGTCGGGCCTCGCGGCGACGGAACGATTTTCGATCAGTCCGAGTGTGTTGTCGGGTTTCGTCGTACTCCAGATCGTGGTGTACGCGGGGATGCAGATCCCGGCCGGTGTGCTCCTCGACCGGTACGGGTCGCGGATCATGATTTCCGCGGGCGCCCTCATCATGGCGTCGGCGCAGATGCTCCTCGCGCTGACCGAATCGCTGCCCCTGGCGGTCGCCGCGCGCGTTTTCGTCGGCGTCGGCGACGCGATGACGTTCATCTCCGTGCTGCGTCTGGTGCCGCAGTGGTTCGCGCCGAGGCGGGTCCCGCTCGTGTCGCAGCTGACCGGCATCTTCGGTCAGATCGGTCAGATCCTGTCGGCGCTGCCGTTGATGCTGTTGCTGAACGGGCCGGGCTGGAGTTTCGCCTACGGCAGTGCGGCGTCGCTCGGTTTGCTGTCCTTCGTGCTGGCCGTCTCCTGCATCCGCAATGCCCCTCCCGGTCTGGAGGTGGTGGCCGCGCCCGCCGGACTGCGGGAGGTGGGCAAGCAGATCCGCGCCGTGTGGGGTCGTCACGGCACCCGACTCGGGTTCTTCACCCACATGGGCACGCAGTTCTCGATGACCACGTTCGCCCTGCTGTGGGGTGTGCCGTACCTGAGGTCGGCGCAGGGGTTGTCGCCGGCGGAGGCCGGTTCGCTGCTGACCCTGTCGGTGATCTCGGCGATCGTGGCCGGTCCGATCATCGGCATCCTCAGCGGCCGCTTCCCGATGCGCCGCTCCTATCTGGTGCTGGCGATCATGATCAGCAACGCGGCGATCTGGACCGTCGTCCTGTCGCTGCCGGGTCCGGCGCCGATCTGGTTGCTGATCGTGCTCGTGATGGTGATCTCGGTGGGTGGCCCCGGTTCGATGATCGGCTTCGACTACGCCCGGATGTTCAACCCCAGCACCAGCATGGGAACGGCGCAGGGAATGGTCAACATCGGCGGCTTCCTGGCGTCGTTGCTGGTCATCCAGGCGATGGGTCTCATCCTCGACGCGATGGGCGGGTACTCGTTCGAGGCGTTCCGGGTGGCCTGGCTCGTGCAGTACCCGGTCTGGGTCGTGGCGATCACGGGTGTTCTGGTGACGCGTGGGAAGACACGGAAGCAGATGGGGTTGGTGCTGCGGCCCATCCGTCAGGTGTGGCGGGAGCGGGGCGGTCGCTGAAAGGGCTAGTTACACTCTTACATGATGTGTAACACTATAACGCATGAGTAATGAGCGATCGGAAGATCATGCCGTCCTGACGGCACCCCCGATGCAGTGGGACGCCTGGGGCGCGCCGGAGAAGCACAAGGTCCTCTCGGACGGCATCAAGGGACTGCTGCAGCAGGCCCTCGGCGTCACGATCAGGGAGCCGTCCGACCGTGCGGCCGGCGACGTCGTCCTGGTTCCGAGCGCACTGTCCGGCCAGCAGGTCGCCGCGCTCGCGGGCATCGTCGGAGAACAGTTCTGCAGCACCGCGCACTCCGACCGGCTACTGCGTTCCGGCGGCAAGAGCACGCTCGACCTGCTGCGTCGCCGCAGCACCGAACCGCAGAACGCGCCCGACGCCGTGATCACTCCCGGCACGGACGCCGAGGTCGCCGACGTGCTCCGATACTGCGCAGACCACGACATCGCCGTGGTGCCGTTCGGCGGCGGAACGAGCGTGGTCGGCGGGCTCGACCCCGTGCGCGACCGATTCGACGCCGTCGTCTCGCTGGACCTGCGCCGGTTCGACGCGCTCATCGACCTCGACACCGACTCCGGCATCGCGACGCTGGGAGCCGGCGTGACGGGTCCGCTCGCCGAGGAACTGCTCGGCGCCCACGGCTTCTCGCTCGGGCACTTCCCGCAGAGCTTCATGTTCGCGACCATCGGCGGCTTCGCGGCCACCCGGTCGTCGGGGCAGGCGTCCGCGGGGTACGGGCGGTTCGAGGACATGGTGCAGGGACTGCGGGTGGTGACCCCCACCGGGACTCTCGACACGGGGCGCGCCCCGGCCTCCGCGGCGGGTCCGGACCTCGGCGAACTGTTCGTCGGGTCGGAGGGAACGCTCGGCGTCATCACCCGGGTGCGGGTACGGGTGCACGCGGTCCCCGACGCCACCGTCCGGGAAGGGTGGAGTTTCCCCGACTTCGAGACGGGCGCGGCGGCGCTGCGTGCGTTGCGGCAGGAAGGTGCGGTCCCGACCGTGCTGCGACTGTCCGACGAGGCGGAGACGGGGGTGAACCTCGCGACCACCGACAAGATCGGTGAGGAGACCGTCACCGGCGGCTGCCTGGCGATCACGACGTTCGAGGGCACCGCCGAGCACACCGCGGAGCGGACGGCGGAGGCTCGCGCCGTGCTGGTGGCGCACGGCGGCACGTCCCTGGGCGAGGGGCCCGGAAACGGCTGGGAGCACGGACGTTTCGATGCGCCGTACCTGCGCGACGCGCTGCTCGACGCGGGAGCGCTGTGCGAGACGCTGGAAACCGCGACCACCTGGGGCAACCTCGCTGCGCTCCGCGCGGCCGTGACCACCGCGCTGACGGAGTCGCTGTCCGGGCAGGGCACCCCGCCGCTCGTTCTCTGTCACATTTCACACACGTACCCGACCGGCGCCTCGCTGTATTTCACCGTCGTGTCCGCGCAGGCGGAAGACCCGATCGAACAGTGGCGTAAGGCCAAGACCGCCGCCGGTGATGCGATCGTCGCCGCCGGCGGAACCATCACGCACCACCACGCGGTCGGAGTCGACCACCGCCCGTGGATGCGGGACGAGATCGGCGACCTGGGTGTCGCGATTCTGCGGGCAGTGAAGGACACGGTCGATCCGGCGGGAATCCTCAACCCCGGCAAGCTGATTCCGTGAGCACGCAGCAGGTGATCGAGAAGGTCACCGTCCTCGTCAACCCGCTCGCCGGACACGGTCACGCCCCCGTCGCCGGCCGCAAGGGGGTGGCCCGCCTGCGTGAGCGCGGGGTAGCCGTCACCGAGATCATCGGGACGGACGCCGATCACGCGCGCATGCTGGCCCGCCGGGCGATCGACGACGGCACCGACGCGCTCGTCGTCGTCGGCGGGGACGGCGCCATCAGCATCGGGTTGCAGGCGGCCGCGCAATCCGGAACCCCGGTCGGGCTGATCCCGGCCGGCACCGGCAACGACCATGCGCGCGAATTCGGTATCCCCGTCGGCGATCCCGTCGCCGCGGCCGACGTGATCGCCGACGGGGAGGTGCAGGAGTCCGACCTAGCCAGGATCACGCTCACGGACGGCGCGGTGGTGTGGGCGGGCACCATCGTCGCGAGCGGATTCGACTCGCTCGTCACGGACCGCGCCAACCGGATGTCCTGGCCGAAAGGCCCGATGCGGTACAACCTCGCGATGCTCGCCGAACTGACGCGGCTCCGCCCACTGCACTACACCATCGAACTGGACGAGGAGACGTTCCAGGTGGACGCCACCCTCGTGGCGGTGGGCAACGGACGCTCCTACGGCGGCGGCATGCAGATCTGCCCGGGCGCCGACAAGACCGACGGCCTGCTCGACGTCACGGTGGTCGACTACGGTCGCCGGTCGAGGCTGGTCCGGTTGTTCCCCCGGGTCTACAAGGGCACACACGTGGATCTCCCCGACGTGCAGACCTACCGTTCGCGGACGGTGCGACTGCAGTGCGACGGCATCACGGCCTACGCGGACGGCGACCGGGTCGGTCCGCTGCCGGTCACCATCGAGGCGGTGCCGGCCGCCCTGCGCATCCTCAGCCACACCCCGGCCTGAGCGGTCACAACCCGCGCAACCGGTCCATCTCACGGCGTTCGCGTTTGGTGGGCCTGCCGGCGCCGCGGTCGCGCTGCGGTATCGACGCGAGGACTTCGCGCGGTGGGGGCGGTGGGGTGTTGTCGGCGTAGCACTCGACCGCCACCACCGCGCCGACCCGTTTGGTGATGGGCCGGACGACCTCGACGATGCGTTCGACACTCGCCGCGCGAATGCGGACCTCGTCCCCGACCTTGACCGGCTGCGCGGGTTTGGCGGTGGTGCCGTTGACCCGCACGTGCCCCGACCTGCAGGCGGCCGCCGCCGCGGAGCGCGTCTTGAACAGCCGGACCGCCCAGGTCCAACTGTCGACCCGGACGCTCGCGGGGTCGGTACCGGAAATCGCCACCCGACCAGGATACGAAAGCGCGCGACTCAATTGCTGATCGCGGGTGCCGCCTTCCGCACGATAAACGGAGTGCGTATTCCACTTCGGGTAGCATCGGGTTCATGGTGAAGTCGGGACCGAAGGAGGCACGGGATGCGTGCAGGCACGCGTTGCGCACCGACGCCGAGCGCAACCGCTCGCGCGTCGTAGACGCGGCGCAGGAGGTGTTCGCCGAGCAAGGGCTGACGGCCTCCATGGCCGAGGTCGCCCGGCGGGCCGGGGTCGGCATCGCGACGTTGTATCGCCGTTTCCCCACCAGGGAGGATCTGATCACCGACGTCTTCGCTGACAAGATGAGCGCCTACGTCGACGCCATCGACGAGGCCGCGGCCGACCCCGATCCGTGGAACGGTTTCTGCGCCTACGTCGAGCGGGTGTGCGCCATGCAGGCGGAGGATCGCGGCTTCACTCACGTGCTCACGATGACGTTTCCCACCGCGAGCGAATTCGAGGCGAAGAGGGCCGAGGCTTACCGCGGCTTCGAGCGGCTGATCGAACGCGCCAAGGGCACCGGTCGGCTGCGCGCGGATTTTTCCTCGCAGGACCTGGTGTTGCTTCTGATGGCGAACGCGGGGGTCATCGAGGCGACGGGCGCCGCGGCCCCTGATGCGTGGCGTCGTCTCGTGGGCTACATGCTCCAGGCGTTCGCGGCCGACGGTGCCGCGCCGCTGCCCCCCGCTCCCACTCCGTCGGCGATGTACGAATCCATGGTGGGGGTGACGTGTGGAGCAGCGAACGGCCGATGACGTGACCGGACTGCTGAGTCTCCGAAACTCCGACGAGGGACGGGATTTCACCCGATTCCTGATGTCGTACAAATTCGGCATCGACGAGATGATGACCAAGATCAACATCTTGAAGGACGAGTTCACCTACATTCACGAGTACACCCCGATCGAGCACGTGAAGTCGAGGCTGAAGTCGGCCGACAGCGTCCTGGGCAAGGCCGCCCGCAAGGGTATTCCGCTCACTCTCGACTCCATCCGCGGCAACATCCACGACATCGCCGGAATCCGGATCACCTGCAGCTTCATTCAGGACGCGTACCGGATCAGCGACCTGTTGACGGGCCAGCAGGACATCACCCTCGTCGAGGTCAAGGATTACATCGCCGAACCCAAACCCAACGGATACCGGAGTCTGCATCTGATCGTGGAGGTTCCGGTGTTCATGTCCGACCGCGTCGAATCGGTGCGGGTGGAGATCCAGATCCGTACGGTGGCCATGGATTTCTGGGCAAGCCTCGAGCACAAGATCTATTACAAGTACGACAAGGCGGTCCCGGCCGCGCTGCTGGACGAGTTGAAGGATGCTGCCGACGTGGCCCGCAATCTCGACGTCAAGATGGAGGCCCTCCACGACGAGGTGCGCGAACACGGGGCAGCGCTGCGCGTCATCCCTTCGGGGGAGTAGGGCCAGGCCGGGCGAGGGTCGGTTGCACTGCCGGGCCGGTGACGTCGCAATGTGGTTTGCATGCAACCGAATCCGCGGTGGGAGCCGGTGGGGCGGGCGCGCGGATCAGGGCTGCGGCGATGGTCGCACCGATCAGCAGCAGTGCGATGCAGATGAACATCGCGATGCGGAAGCCGTGCGAGAAGCTGGTGGGGTCGATCATGCTTTCGGCGTCGATCCCGGCGATACCGGGGAGTGCGGCCACCGCCAGCAGCTGACTTGTGCGCGCGACGGCGTTGTTCACTCCGGACGCGATGCCGGACTGTTCCACCGGGACCGACCCGAGCACGGCGGCGGTCAGCGGCGCGACCATGGCGGACAATCCGAGGCCGAAGACGACGACGCCGGGGAGCACGACCGTCCAATAGTTCGCACCCGGACCGATCCGTGTCATCAACAGCAGGCCGACCGCTGCGAGTGCGGGCCCGACGGTCATCGGCAGCCGGGGGCCGTGGGTCTGGGCGTAGCCGCCGGCGCGCGAGGAGAAGGCCAGCATCGCCAGCGTGATCGGGATGGTGGCGACCCCGGCTTCGATCGGCGAGTATCCGGCCACCAACTGCAACTGCAGGACCAGCAGGAAGAAGACGCCGCCGAGTGCGGCGTACACGGCGAGCGTCACGAGGTTCGCCGCCACGAACATGCGCGACGCGAACAGGCTCGGCGGTACCAGTGCGTTCGGTGAGCGCCGTTCCACCACGACGAACGCGACCAGCGCGACGGCTCCGACCACCCCGGCGATCAGGTTCATCTCGATCAGACCGTAGGTGAGCGCGCCGAGACCGACCACCGCGCACATCGACCCCAGCACGTCGAGGTGATCGGACGGATGCGGGTCCCGGCTCTCGGGGACGTGCCGCATCGACGCCCACACGACGACGACGGCGAGCGGAAGATTGAGCAGGAACACCGACCGCCAGCCGGCCACCTCCACCAGCCAGCCGCCCAATAGAGGTCCGATCGCCCCGGCCACCCCGCCGAGCCCCGACCACAGGCCGATCGCGGCACCCCGGTCGTCCTCGTGGATCGACGCCGAGATCAGAGCGAGGCTGCCGGGGGTCAGCATCGCAGCGCCGACACCCTGCAGAATCCGGGCGATCACGAGCATCGTGATGTCGGGTGCGATGCCGCACAGCAGTGACGCCACCGCGAACCAGACCGTCCCCCAGACGAAGACGCGGCGCCTGCCCCAGCGATCCCCGAGCGCCCCGCCCAGCAGGATCAACGACGCCAGCGCGAGGGTATAGCCGCTCAGTACCCACTGCATTCCCGCGACATCCGACCCGAGGTCCTCGCCGATGTGCGGCAGGGCAATGTTCACCACCGTGCCGTCCAGTAGCGCGAGGCTCGAGCCGAGAACGGTGGCGGTGACCACCCACCGCCCCTGACGGCTGCTCAGGCGCAGAACCGTGTCGGTCATCTCCCCATGGTGCGCTGCGGTCCAGACAGTGCGGTACTCGTTGCGATTTCTCGCGCCGGCTTCGGCATACTCGACATCGTTGCCCGGTCGAAACGGAAAGTCGAGAGCCTGCACGTGTACATCGAAGTCGACGACCTGTCCCGCGAGGACGTGCACGGACTGCTGGCCGAGCACCTGGCGGACATGCGTGCCACGTCGCCGCCCGAAAGTGTTCACGCCCTCGATCTGTCCGCTCTGCGGGACCCCTCGGTCACCGTGTGGACGCTGTGGGACGAGGAGGCCGTGCTGGGAACAGTGGCTCTGCGTGAGCTCTCGCCGGCCGAAGGCGAGATCAAGTCGATGCGGACGGCCACGGAGGCGCGCGGGCGGGGCGTGGCCACCCGGCTCCTCGCGCACCTGGTCGACGAGGCGCGGGCACGTGGGTACGCCCGGTTAAGCCTCGAGACCGGCACCGAGGATTTCTTCGCCCCGGCCAGGCGCCTGTACACCGAGCACGGCTTCACCGAATGTCCCCCGTTCGGGGACTACGGCAACGATCCGAACAGCATCTTCTTCACACTCGCCCTGTGACGGCTGTGCACGTGCGACACTTTCCGCCACGCACCTCGATATACGGAGAACTCATGGACATCATGCGCAAGGTCGCAGTCGGGGCCGTCGCGGTGGCCGGCCTGTCATTCTTCGCTGCGGGGACAGCCGCTGCAGACCCGGTGCCGGCGCCCATGCCACCGCCGCTACCCGTGCCCATGCCGGTCCCGTTGCCTGCCGGCACGTACCTCGGCACCACCAACGTTCTCGGTGGCGACCTGATCTGGAAGGGCAAGACGTTCGGACCCGGGTGGGTCATGGACAACTTCGGTGTGTTCTTCCCGTACATCTTCGGCATGACCACCCCGGAAGCGAGCGGATCCATCGTCACCGACTACAGCCCCTCCGGGCTTCCCTTCCTGACCGACCGGATCACCCCGAGGCCCGACGGGACCTACGAGGGAACGGTGTACATCAACGGCAACCCCGTTGCCGGATACGCCCTCCACAGGTAGGCAACCGGCAAAGGTCTACACCTTCGACGGCGCGAGCGGTTCGGTGGGAATCGAATTCGGCGCCTCGGGGGTGGCGCGGCGGGTGGGAATGGCCAGCGTGATGGCCGCGGCGACGAGTGCGACACCGCAACCGATCAACAGACCGGTTCGGAAGCCGCCCTCGGTGGGCAGGGTGTGACCGGCGACCTGGACGCTCATCTGGGCCAGGACCACACCGACGACGGCCGCGGACACCGCGGTACCGACCGAGCGCATCAGGGAGTTGACGCTGTTGGCGGAGGCGGTCGCGGACTGCGGCACGGCGCTCATCACCAGGGCGGGCATCGCGCCGTAGGCCAGGCCGACGCCCGAGCCGCAGATGCAGGTCACGACGACCAAGCCCCACGTCGACCCCATCAGGAATATCGACGATCCGTAGCCGAGCGCGATGACGAGGCTTCCGACGAGCAGGGTGACCTTCGGTCCGCGAGTGGACGACAGCTTGGCGCCGAAGGGGGAGACCGCCATCATCATCAGGCCCGAGGGAGCCATCCACAGGCCCATGGCCAGCATCGACTGTCCCAGGCCGTATCCCGTGGACGCCGGTAGCTGCAGCAGCTGCGGAACGATCAGGGACTGGGCGTACATGGCGAAGCCGACCACGACGGACGCGGCGTTGGTCAGCAGCACCTGACGGCCGGCGATCACCCGCAGGTCGACCAATGGTTCGGGAGTGCGGAGTTCCCACCAGCCCCAGGCCGTCAACGCGATGACCGTGGTCGCGAACAGACCGAGGGTGGTGCTGCTCGCCCAGCCCCAGTCGGCGCCCTTGGACACAGCCAGCAGCAGGGACACCAGTCCGACACCCAGTCCGACTGCCCCGATGGGATCGAAGCGGGCCTTGGGTCCGTGGACAGGCGTGGCAGGCACGAAGAACCAGAGCAGCACGGCGATCAGCGCGCTGAGCCCGGCGGCGCCCCAGAACAGCACGCGCCAGCTCGAATTCTCGGCGACCGTTGCCGCGAGTGGCAGACCGAGGGCGCCGCCGATGCCCATGGACGAGCTCATCAAGGCGATGGAGGAGTGCAGGCGCTCGGGCGGCAAGAGGTCCCGCAGTGCGCTGATTCCCAGCGGAATCATGCCCACACCGATGCCCTGCAGCCCTCGGCCGATCACCATCGGGGCCAGGGATGTGGCGAGCGCACAGACCACCGAGCCGAGGACGAGCGGCACGGTGCAGATCAGCATCATTCGCCGCTTGCCGTACAGGTCGCCGAGACGTCCGGTGACCGGTGTCGCCACTGCGCCGGCGAGCAGCGTCGCGGTGATCACCCAGGACGCGTTGGAGGCGGTCGTGTCGAGCAATCGGGGGAGGTCGCCGATCAGCGGCACCACGAGGGTCTGCATGAGCGCGGCGACGATGCCGGTGAATGCCAGCACGGCGACGAGGCCGCCCGGGCGGACGGCGGGCGTCGGACTGTCCACACGAATCTCCTCAACTCTGCGAAACACAATTTGTGCACCATACACAGCATATGCATGGTGCACAAGATATGTATCGTGCAATAAGCTCAGGAGGAGCGTTTTCCGAGGTGGACAGCGGTGAGACCGCACGCGACCACGGCCACCACGGACAGTCCCGTCGATGTCCACGCCCACGAGTCCGGCCGCAGCGTGCTCTCGGATTCGACGAGCGGCGCGTACGCCGTCCACCCGTAGTCGGCGATCAGCGGGACGGCCAGCGCGGCCGGGGCGGCCAGCGACGTCGCGGTGACCGGATCGCTCGACGGCAGACTCGACGCGACCGTGTACGAGGCCGCGAGCGGAAGGAGGAGCCACGTCGCACCGACGTGCAGGTTGTCCCACGGCGGGTGCTCGAACAACGCCGACGCCGCCACGACTGCGAGTGCCGCGATGCCGGACACCGGCTGAGGGAAACGTCTGCCGAGCACGGCACCGGTCAGCACGAGCGCTGCGGGCACCAGCAGCCACGGCCACGAGTCGGGGAACGCCGCCGTGCCGATGTCCCCCGCGGCGACGAACGCCATCACGGCGAGCAGCACGATCCCGGTGCGGCCCTCCAGCCACAGCGAGGCGCCGATCACCACCACGACGAGGATGAGTCCGAATATCCACCGGTCCTGCATCGCACCGTAGGTGCCCACGTTCCAGACACGACGAACGAACCACCAGTACAGCACCAGCCCGATCAGCGGCAGAACGATCCCGACGACGAGGACGCGTCCGCTCACCGCGACATCCGTCGGCTCACCGAAGTCGCCGGACGCCAGCGTGACGGCCAGAATCACGGCCGTGAGCGCGAGGACGGTCAGCACCACCGGATCGAATGCGGGTTCCGGAAGGTAGTCCGCGTAGCGCCGGGGAGCGGACGTCCGGAAGTGCTCGATCGGTCCGGCGAGGAGGAGTCCGGCGAGAACCCCCGCCGCGAGTGCGGTCTGCAACCACGCCCGGTCGGCGGTCGCGCACAGTCCGACGAGACCGCCGAGCAGCAGGCCCGCACCGACTCCACTGGCATACATCTCGAAGTGCCACGGCCCGATCGACGGTGCGACACCCAGCAGCGCGAGGCCGGCGAACGACGCCACCGACAGGCTCCGCCGGGCCCGATTGCGCGCCGCCACGAGAACCGCGACGATCGCCGCGAGTGCCCCGCGCGCAGCGGGTCCCAGATAGAACACGTCCAGACGGTCGCCGTTCGTCACGAAGGCGAACCCTCCGGACATGCTGGATCTCAACGCAATTCCGGCGACGAATCCGCCCAGCACCAAACACAGGTGCGAGATCCTGAAAGTCATCCCCTGAGCATCGCGTAAGGGCACCGGCCTTGAAGTGACCGACGCGCAGGAGAAGGCTGGAGTCGTCGCTGTGCCGTCGGCAGAGAAGGGGTGGTCCGCTTGGTCATCGACAACGATGTCTACAACCGTGTGGGGGAGTCGTGGTGGGAGGAAGACAACCCACTCAACCTGCTGCACGGAAGCCTGACGCCGGGACGATTCGCCTACTTCCGCAAGGTGCTCGGCGAGACGGTCGGTCGTGACCACCGCGGACTCCGCGCCCTCGACGTCGGTTCGGGCGGCGGGTTCCTCGCGGAGGAGTTCACCCGCATCGGTTTCCGGGTGACGGGCATCGATCCGTCCCCGGTGTCGGTCGACACCGCGCGTCGGCACGCAGCCGGCTCGGCACTCGACATCGAGTACCGCATCGGGTCGGGCGAGCACCTGCCGGTGCCGGATGCCGCGTTCGACGTCGTCTACTGCTGCGACGTCCTCGAGCACGTGTCGGATCTGGACGGGGTGATCGCCGAGACGTCCCGTGCGCTGAAACCCGGCGGTCTGTACCTGTTCGACACCATCAACCGCACGTTCGCCAGCAAGCTCGTCGCGATCAAGATCATGCAGGAGTGGCGGATGACCCGGATGTTCGACACTCCCATCCACGACTGGTCGATGTGTATCCGTCCCGCGGAGCTGGCGCCGATCATGGAGCGGCACGGTCTGTGGCTCGGCGAGTTCGTCGGGCTCGGGCCGCGGTCGAAGAATCCTCTCCGGCTGCTCGACCTCGCCCGGGCAGGCGGAACACGGCTCAGTTACGGGGAGTTGAGCCGCCGGCTCGACTTCGGGCAGATCAGGAGCACGGCCATCTCCTACATGGGATTTGCGGTCAAGAATGGTGAAAGCCCGCCGCGACAACGCGACGGGCTTCCGGAGGGGCGTGGCTAGCTGTAGTCGTAGAAGCCCTTGCCGCTCTTCTTGCCGAGGTGTCCGGCGTCCACCTTGCGCTTGAGCAGCGTCGGAGGAGCGTAGTGCGGCTCGGCGAACTCCGCGTACAGCGACTCCGCCGCGGCGAGGGTGATGTCGAGGCCGACGGTGTCGATCAGCGTCAGCGGGCCCATCGGGTAGCCGCAGCCGCCCTTCATCGCCTCGTCGATGTCCTCGGCGGTGGCGTAACCCGACTCGAGCATCCGGACCGCCGACGTGAGGTACGGGATGAGCAGCGCGTTCACGATGAAGCCCGCGCGGTCACCGGCCCGCACCGTCTTCTTGCGCAGCGTGTTCTTCGCGTAATCGGTGACCGCGAGGACGGTCTCCTCCGACGTGACAAGGCTGACCACGATCTCCACCAGCGGCATCACCGGCACCGGGTTGAAGAAGTGGACACCCACGACCTGCCCGGGACGCTGCGTGGCGTTGGCCATCTTGATCAGCGGGATGGACGACGTGTTGGACGCCAGGATGCCCGACGGCTTCACGATCTTGTCGAGCTTGCCGAAGATGTCGACCTTGAGCGACTCGATCTCCGGCGCCGCCTCGATCACGAGGTCGCGGTCCGCGAAGTCCTCGATAGCGAGGGTGACCCGCACGCGGGCGAGTGCGGCGTCCGCGGCGGCCTGGTCGAGCTTGCCCGCCT
The DNA here is from genome assembly GCF_042671975.1 of Rhodococcus sp. NPDC127593. Classification (NCBI taxonomy): domain Bacteria; kingdom Bacillati; phylum Actinomycetota; class Actinomycetes; order Mycobacteriales; family Nocardiaceae; genus Rhodococcus; species Rhodococcus sp. NPDC127593. The sequence continues at coordinate 53,211 of NZ_JBHXWI010000017.1, forward strand.
TGACCCCGCGAGCCAGGGACTTCTCGATCCGGGCCTGTGCGGCCTCGGCGAATTCCGGCTTGGTCTCGAGGATGAGAACCGAGCTGCCGGCCTTGATGCATACCTCGGCGATGCCGGCACCCATGGTGCCGCCGCCGATCACGCCTACTAGTTCCACAAATTCTCCTCACGTAGCCGTGCGCCTTTCTGGTAGCGGGAACTACCAAAAAGGCGCACGGGCGGCGTAGCCGCCTACTTCAACAGTGCACGCGACATCACGACGCGCTGGATCTGGTTGGTGCCTTCGTAGATCTGAGTGATCTTCGCATCACGCATCATCCGCTCGACAGGGAAGTCGGTGGTGTAGCCGGCGCCACCGAACAGCTGCACGGCGTCCGTGGTGACCTCCATCGCGACGTCGGAGGCGAAGCACTTGGCGGCCGCGGAGATGAAACCGAGGTTCTTCTCGCCGCGCTCGGCGCGCGCCGCGGAGGTGTAGACCATGAGGCGTGCGGCCTCGACCTTCATCGCCATGTCGGCGAGCATGAACTGCACGGCCTGGAAGTCGCTGATCGACTTGCCGAACTGCTTGCGGTCCTTGGTGTAGGCGAGAGCGGCGTCGAGGGCGCCCTGCGCGAGGCCGACTGCCTGCGCGCCGATGGTGGGACGGGTGTGGTCGAGCGTCTGCAGCGCCGTCTTGAAACCGGTGCCGGGCTCGCCGATGATGCGGTCGCCGGGGACCTTGCAGTTCTCGAAGTAGAGCTCCGCGGTGGGCGAACCCTTGATGCCGAGCTTCTTCTCCTTCGGTCCGACGACGAAGCCCTCGTCGTCCTCGTGGACCATGAACGCGGAGATGCCGTTGGCGCCCTTGTCGGCGTCGGTGACGGCCATGACGGTGTACCAGCTGGACTTGCCACCGTTGGTGATCCAGCACTTGGAGCCGTTGAGGATCCAGTCGTCGCCGTCGGCCTTGGCGCGGGTGCGCATGCCGGCGGCGTCCGAACCGGCCTCACGCTCGGACAGAGCGTAGGACGCCATGGCCTCGCCGGACGCGAGCTGCGGCAGGACTTGCTGCTTGAGTTCCTCGGAGCCGTTGAGGATGAGGCCCATGGTGCCGAGCTTGTTGACGGCGGGGATCAGGGAGGAGGAGCCGCAGACGCGGGCGACCTCTTCGATCACGATGCAGGTGGCGACGGAGTCGGCTCCCTGGCCGTCGTATTCCTCGGGGACGTGGATGGCGTTGAACCCGGAGTTCACGAGGGCGACGCGGGCCTCCTCGGGGAAGCGCGCATCCTCGTCGACCTCCTTCGCGTAGGGTGCGATCTCCTTCTCGGAGAGCGCGCGGATCGCGGACCGAAGTTCATCGTGCTCTTCACCGAGCTTGAACAGATCGAAGTCCGGATTTCCGGCCATGGGGCGCTCCTTGCTGAGTCTCGACGGCACCGAGTCTGAATAGGCACTCCGTGCCAGGGTTGTTGTCGTTCAGGTGGGCCGCAATGTTCGTGGTCGGCAAACTTCTGCCACTACAGTGCAGTCAACCACGGCACTGAGTGCCAGTCAAGGGTGGGAGTCGTCACCCCGGCCGCTCAGCGTCGGCGCCGGGACAGCTGGGCCTGGATACGCCCGGTGATCTCGTCCACCGGCGTTCCCGGTGGGTACGACACCACCAGCACAGCGTCCTGGTCCTGCGTCGACGCCCCCGGAGCGACGCCGAACGTCCGGCGCACGTCGAGGAGGGCCCGTTCGAGTTCCTCGGCGGTGGCGTCGGGGTCGCCCTTGATCATGTTCCGGAGCAGGAAGTTGTGGCACGCGGTGACGGCGGCCGCGAATCCGATGACCTTCAGCACCGGTTCGGTGGGTACGACACCGCGCAGGTAGTCGACGAACAACCGCTCGTAGCGGAAGCCGGTGACGATCTCCCGGTCGCGCAGCGCGGGCACGCGCTGGACCACCTGGTATCGGCGAGCCGACAGCTCCCGATTCTCGCGAAACCTGTCGAAGACCAGGCCCGCCGTCCTGCAGACCGCCGCCCACGGGTCGTCGGAATCCGTCGACAGATAATCGCCTGCCTGCTGCAACAGCGATTCGTGATCGGCGAAGATCACGTCTTCCTTGGAGCGGAACTGGCGGAAGAACGTCCGCCGGGACACGCCCGCGGCCGACGCGATCTGCTCTACTGTCGTCGCCTCGTACCCGTTCTCGGAGAACAGCCGGATGGCCTGCGCCACGACGTGGACGCGGAAGTCCGCGGGATCGATGCCGGGTGTGTCGACGCGCTCGGTCATGAGGCCCAGTATCCATCGGCGGCATTGGGCGCGCAGTGCCCTGGACCCGGCGCGCCTTGCGGGCGGATACTCGAAACAGTGCGTCCGTCCTGGTAGGGCGGGGCGAGGTCGAGTTCGAGTGTGCCCTGGACAAGGTGAAGGACCCGTTCCGGGGGCGGGAGAAACGCGCCGCCCCGCGGACCTGCGTGTTCCGGGCGGCGGCGAACCGATTCCGCTCTCGGCGGCCCAGCGGGCCACCTGGTTCGCGCAGCAACTCGAACCGCAGGTTCCGATCTCCATCGCCCAGTACGTCGAGTTTCACGGTGCGCTCGACATCGACCTGCTCAAGCAGGAGACAGTGGAAGCGGCCCGTGAATTCGAATCGCCCTTCCTCAAGGTGTACGACGTCGAGGGCCGGCCGCTGCAGTACGTGGACTATCGGACGGACACGTCGATCGCGTACGTCGACTTCCGCGCGGACGAGGACCCCGTGGCGGCGGCGCACGAATGGATGGAACGTGACTACGTCACACCGCTCGACCTGAGCGCCGACCGGCTGGTGGAGACGTCGATCCTGCAGACCGGCGACACGCACTTCCTGTGGTACAGCAGGATTCACCACGTCGCCCTCGACGGTTACGGGGCCATGACGATGCTGCGCCGCATCGCGCACCGCTATTCCGCGAAAGTCGCGGGACGCGAACCGGATCCGAACCGGGCGGTGAGCCTGCGGCAGTTGTACGACATCGACAGCCGGTACCGCGCCTCCGAGCGTTTCGTGACCGATAGGGAGTACTGGGCGGGGCGGGTCGCCGGGCTCGAGGGCACCACGCTGGCGCGGACGGCGGGGCACGTGTCGGCCACCAGCACGGTGGAGAGTGCCATCCTCTCGGACGACGTTGTGGCCGTTCTCGATTCCCGCGACAGCCTGTCGGCGGCGACCATCATCGCGGCCGCGGCGTGCTACCTGTCGCGACGTACCGGCAGAACCGATGTGCTGGTGACCATTCCGGTGTCGGCGCGCACGACGGCGGTGCTGCGCAATTCCGGCGGCATGCTCGTCAACGTGGCCCCGATGCCCGTCAGCGTCCGGGCCGACGACACCGTCGCGGAACTGATCGAGAAGGTCCAGCGTGAGCTGGTCGCCGCACTGCGACACCAGCGGTGCAGCCTCGACGACATCCGCCGCGACGCGGGCGACACCGCGACGACGGCACTGTTCGGGCCGATGGTGAACGTTATGTTGTTCCGTCAGGAGGTCGCGCTGGGTTCGCTCCTCGGCGATTTCCACATCGTCACGTCGGGTCCGGTCGAGGACCTGCTGATCAACGTGTATCAGAGCGGCACCCCCACCAGGATCTTCGTGGACTTCCGCGCGAATCCCAGCCGCTACGAGGACGCGGAACTGCGGGAACACCATCAGCAGTTCGTCGAGTTGCTCGAGGAACTGGCCACCGCCGACCCGGCGTCCCGGGTGGGCAGCATCCACGAGCCCAGTTCCCGTACCGGCGAACGGCTTCTGCGCGAGGCGGCGGAAATCGAGTACTGGCGCCGCCAGCTGGACGGGTTGCCCGACCTCCTGCCGTTGCCCACCGACCGTCGGCGGCCCGCGAGGTTGTCGCAGGCGAGCGACCGGGTCACCGTGGTGGTACCGGGGGAGTTGCACCGCCGCGTGGCCGCACTGGCCGATGCCACCGGCACCACCGGCCGCACGGTGTTCCTGACGGCGCTGTCGATTCTGATCGGCAGGGTAACCGGTAGTAGCGACATCGCCGTCGGAACGGCCGTGGACGTGGGCGATCGCACGGACGCCGTGGTCGTGCGGTCACGGTACGCGGGCGAGGTGTCGTGCCGCGACTATCTGTCGCACGTCCGGGATGTCGCCACCGAGGCGGTGGCGCACACGGGTGTTCCGTTCGACCGTCTGGTGCGGGAGCTCGGCGTGTCGGCGTCGGACGCGTACGCACCGATCGTCCAGGTGCTGCTCGACACCCGAGCGCCCGGCTCCCGGGGTTCCACCGTCTCCGGCCTCGACCTGTGCGTGACCGTGATCGAAGCGGCCGACGAGTCGGGCGGTCTTGCGGGTGTCACCGTCGAATTCGGTTTCGCTGCAGATTTGTTCGACGTCCACACGATCCGGGTGGCCGCCGAGCGGTACCTCCGCATACTCGACGCGATGACGGCCGATCCGGAGGTTCCGGTCGGTGACATCGAGATCCTCTCCGCAGACGAACGTTCCGCACTGACGCCGGTTCGAGGCCGGCCGGGCCGGTCCGAGCGCACCCTGCCCGACCTCTTCGCGGACGCCGCGGCACTGGATCCGGCGGCGACGGCGCTGTCGCGGCAGGGCGAGGAGTTGTCGTACCGAGAGTTGGACCGGTGGTCGACGCAGGTCGCGCGCATGCTGATCGATCGCGGGGTGGGACCGGAATCGTTCGTCGCGTTGGCGCTCCCGCGTTCGTTCCGGTCGGTGGCGTCCGTGTGGGCCGTCGCGAAGACCGGGGCGGCCTTCGTTCCGGTGGACCCGAACTACCCGGCCGATCGGATCGAATACATGCTCGCCGATTCGGGTGTGGTGCTGGGCCTGACGGAGGAATGGGCGCTCGGCCGCCTGCACGACTCGATTCCCTGGTGCGTGCTGGACGATCCGGACTTCCAGGCCGACTGCGCCGCCCGCTCCGACCGTCCGCTGACCGACTCCGACCGCATCCGGCCACTGCACCTCGGCAATGCCGCATACCTGATCTACACGTCCGGTTCGACGGGGCAGCCGAAGGGCGTCACAATCACCCACCGCGGGCTCGACAACTTCGCTGCCGACCAGCAGGAGAGGTTCGGGGCCACGAGATCGTCTCGGACGCTACACTTCTCGACCCCGAGCTTCGACGCGTCGGTGTTCGAGTACCTGCAGGCGTTCGGGGTCGGCGCGACGATGGTGGTAGTGCCGCCGTCCGCGTACGGGGGCTCGGAACTGGCCGACCTGCTGCGGTCGGAGCGTGTCACGCACGGCTTCGTCACCACCGCGGCGCTGGGCACGATCCCGCCGGATTCGCTGGGCGACTTCCTCGACGTGGTCGTGGGCGGTGAGGCCTGCCCGCCCGAACTGGTGGCCCGGTGGGCGCCGGACCGCAGGCTGCACAACGCCTACGGTCCCACCGAAACGACCATCATGGCGAACATCAGCGCACCGATGACCCCCGGTGACCCCATCACGCTGGGCGGGCCGCTCCGGGGCGCCGAGGAAGTGGTGCTCGACGCCCGGCTCCATCCGGTACCCGTCGGCGCGCCGGGCGAGCTGTACATCGCCGGTGCCGGTGTGGCGCGGGGCTATCACCGCCGGCCCGGTCTCACCGCGGCGCGGTTCGTCGCCGACCCGTACGGCCGGGGCCGCATGTACCGCACCGGTGACGTGGTGCGGTGGCGGCCCGACCACACGCTCGAGTACCTGCGGCGCAGCGACTTCCAGGTGAAGGTGCGGGGCTTCCGCATCGAGCTCGGCGAGATCGACGCGATGCTGCAGACGCAACCGGACGTGCGACTGGCCGTCACCATCGGCAGGCCGGGACCGTCCGGGGACACGGTCCTGGTCTCGTACGTCGTCCCGGCTCCAGGCAGGCCGATCGAGACGACCGAACTGCTGCGACAGGTGCGGAACCGATTGCCGGCGTATATGGTTCCCTCTGTCGTCGTGGTGCTGGACGAGATTCCGCTGAACCCGGTGGGCAAGCTGGACCGTGCGGCGCTACCGGAACCGCGGTTCCTGTCCGCGGCCGCCGAGTTCAAGGCGCCTGCCGATCCGGTCGAGGAGTCGATCGCCGAGGTCTTCACCGAGGTCCTCGGCGTCGAGCGGATCAGTGTCGACGACAGCTTCTTCGACCTCGGCGGAAATTCACTCGTGGCGACGCGGGTGATCGCGCGCGTCAACGCGGCACTCGGATCGGAGGTGGGTGTGCGGGCGTTGTTCGAGGCGCCCACCGCCGAACTGCTGGCCGCGTACGTTCGCCGTGCGGGGACGGACCTCGTGGACCGACCGCCTCTGATCGTCGGGGAGCGGCCCGAGCGGATCCCGTTGTCGCTGGCGCAGCAACGGATGTGGTTCATCAACCAGTTCGACACGTCGTCGGTGGCGTACAACATCCCGATGGCCGTGCGCCTCACCGGACCCTTGGACGCGGACACGCTGCTTGCCGCGGTGGGGGACGTGATCGAACGGCACGAGTCGTTGCGCACCGTGTATCCCGCGTCGCAGGACGGCCCGTACCAGGTGATCGTGGATGTCGCAGAGGTCGTCCCCGATCTCACCCCGCAGGTCGACGGCGACGAGTCGCTGCACGAGAGGATCGGGGCCCTCCTCGCGGGCGGGTTCGACGTGAGCGCGAAGGTCCCGCTGCGCGCGTCGCTGTTGTGGACCGGCCCCGACGAACACGTGCTGGTCATCGTGGTGCATCACATCGCCGCCGACGGGGCGTCGCTCGCGCCGCTGGCCCGAGACCTGATGGTCGCCTACTCTGCGCGCCGATCCGGGACGCCGCCGAGCTGGGAGCCGCTGCCCGTGCAGTACGCGGACTTCAGCGTGTGGCAGCGTCGCCTTCTCGGCAGTGCCGAGGACGCAAACAGCCTCATGTCCCGGCAGTTGCAGTACTGGCGCGGTGTGCTGGCCGAACTCCCGGAGGTCAGCGCCCTGCCACTCGACCGGAACAGGCCGGCCGCCCGCTCGCTCGAGGGTGCGACCGCGGCGTTCTCGATCGACGCGGGCCTGCACCGGCAACTGCTCCTTCTCGCGCGTGAGCACCACGCGACGCTGTTCATGGTGATGCACGCGGCGCTGGCCGTGCTGCTGTCGAGGATGTCCGGGTCGGGTGACGTCGCCATCGGCACACCGATCGCGGGTCGCGGTGAGGCGGCGCTGGACGACCTCGTCGGGATGTTCGTCAACACGCTGGTGCTGCGGACCCCGGTGGAGCCGGGAGAGGTGTTCACCGACGTGCTGGCCCGGGCCCGCGACATGGATCTGGGCGCGTTCGGGCACACGGACGTTCCGTTCGAGAGCGTCGTCGACGAGCTGGCTCCGGGCCGGTCGACGTCCCACTCGCCGCTGTTCCAGGTGCTGCTCGAATTCCAGAACACCGTGCGCGCCCATCTCGAACTGCCGGGCCTGACCGTCGATGCGGTCGACGTCGACCCGGGGGTCGCGAAATTCGACCTGCAGCTGTCGCTCGCCGAATACCACGACGAGAAAGGCACCGCCGCAGGGATGTCCGCCGCCTTCCGGTACGCGACGGACGTGTTCGACCGGACGTCGGTGGAGGGATTCGGGGAACGCTTCGTCCGGGTGCTGCGGGCGGTGGTCGACGACCCGGCGGCGGTGGTGGGGGACATTCCGGTTCTCGGTGCGGTCGAGCGCGACCTGGTGCTGGACCGGTACAACCGCGAGGGTGTCACCGCCGACGCGCAGACCGTGGTCGAGTTGTTCGCGCGGGTGGCCACGGCGACCCCGGACGCCACCGCGATCGTGTGCGGCGACGAGACGCTGACCTACGGCGAACTGGACGAGCAGGCGAACCGGTTGGCACGGTTGCTGATCGCCGAGGGTGTGGGAACCGAGTCGCTGGTCGCGGTGATGGTGGATCGCACGCCTGCGCTCGTGGTGACGTTGCTGGCGGTGCTCGCCGCCGGTGGCGGGTACGTGCCGGTCGACACCAGCTATCCCGCCGAGCGGGTGGCAGCGATGTTCGAGGACGCGCGACCCGTCTGCGCCGTGGTGAGCGCGGACTTCGCGTCGCTGGCACCGGCCGGAATTCCGGTGGTGGCGATCGACGATCCGGCGACGGCCGGTGCGGTGGCGGAACTGTCCGGGTTGCCGGTCACCGACTCGGACCGGTTGCGGCCGCTGTGGGCCGACGCCGTCGCGTACGTCATCTTCACGTCGGGGTCGACCGGGCGGCCGAAAGGCGTCCAGGTGTCCCATCGGTGCGTCGTCACGCTGCTCGCCAACACCCGGGAGCTGTTCGGGTTCGACTCGTCCGACGTGTGGACGCTGTTCCACTCGTACGCTTTCGACTTCTCCGTCTGGGAACTGTGGGGTGCGCTCGTCCACGGTGGCCGGCTGGTGCTGGTCGACTACTTCACCGCGCGGTCGCCGGACACGTTCCTCGAACTGCTGCGCCGGGAACGGGTGACGGTGCTGAACCAGACCCCGACGGCGTTCTACCAGCTGACGGAGGCCGATCGTGCGGCGAATGCCGTCGAAGACACGGGCGGAACGCCACTGTCATTGCGGCACGTGATCTTCGGCGGCGAAGCCCTCGACGTCGGGCAACTGGAGCGGTGGTACACCCGGCACGACGACCGAGCCCCCGTACTGGTGAACATGTACGGCATCACCGAGACCACGGTGCACGTCAGCTTCCTCGCCCTCGACCGCGCGCTGGCGGCGTCCGTACCGGGCTCGGTGATCGGCGGCGGACTCCCCGGTCTGCGCGTCTACGTCCTCGACGCCCGGCTGCATCCGGTGCCGCCCGGGGTGGTGGGCGAGCTGTATGTGTCGGGCGACCAGGTGACTCGCGGCTACATCGGCAGGCAGGGTTTGACCGCGACGCGTTTCGTCGCCGACCCGTTCGACCACCACCGGGCGGGGGCGCGCATGTACCGGTCGGGCGACGTCGTGAAGTGGGGTGCGGGCGGTCGGCTCGAGTACGTGGGGCGCAGCGACTTCCAGGTGCAGCTGCGCGGGTTCCGGGTGGAACTCGGCGAAGTGGAGGCGGCGCTGGCCGCGTGCACCGGGGTGGCGCAGTCGGTGGTCGTGGTGCGCGGCGACGACCGGGACGGCGACCGGCTGGTGGGCTACGTGGTCCCGGAGACGGGTGCCGATATCGACGCGGCGGCGGTACTCGACGCGGTCGGGGCCAGCGTTCCGTCGTACATGGTGCCGGCCGCGGTCGTGGTGATCGACGCCCTGCCCCTGACGATCAACGGCAAACTCGACCGGAAGGCGCTGCCCGAAGCGGACTTCGGCACATCGACGGTGGGTTTCGTCGCCCCGCGCAACCCGGTCGAGGAAATCGTCGCCGCCGTGTTCGCCGACCTGCTCGGCACCGTCCGGGTGGGGGCGAACGACAACTTCTTCGCACTCGGCGGAAACTCGCTGACCGCGACCCGGCTCGTCGCCCGCGTCAACGCCGCGGTCGGCGACCGACTGGGCGTGCGGGACGTGTTCGACGCCCCCACCGTCGCCGGGTTGGCCGCCCGCGCCGAGGCCGGGGACTCCCGCCCGGAATCCCGGCCGGCGCCGGCCCCGCGGGATCCGTCGCGGGAGGTCCCCGTCTCGCTCGCAGGGCAGCGGATGTGGTTCATCAACCAGTTCGACACGGCCAGTTCGGCGTACAACGTCGCGATCGCACTCCGCCTCGCCGGCACGCTCGACGCGCAGGCGCTGGAGACGGCCGTCGCCGACGTCGTCGAGCGCCACGAGTCCCTCCGCACCGTCTTCCCCCTCACCGACAGCGGTCCGCGGCAGGTGATCCTCCCGGCGGAGAACGTGGCGCCCGCTCTCACACCGCACGCCGTCGGGTCGGCGGACCTCGACGCGGAACTGCACCGCCTGCTCTCCGCAGGGTTCGACGTGACGACGGAGGCACCGGTGCGGGCCCGGCTGTTCGGGTTGGACGCGCACGAGCACGTGCTGGCCGTGGTCGTGCACCACATCGCGGCGGACGGCTTCTCGATGGTTCCGCTCGCCCGCGACGTCTTGTCGGCGTACACCGCCAGGCTGCACGGCGTCGCGCCGGACTGGACCCCGCTTCCCGTGCAGTACGCCGACTACACACTGTGGCAACGAGACTGGCTCGGCGGCGAAGACGAAGACGGTTCGCCGCTCGCCCGCCAGCTCGCCTACTGGACCGCGACGCTGGCCGACCTCCCGGATGTGCTGGAACTGCCGACGGACCGGTCCCGCCCGGCCGCCCGCGCCCTGGGTGCAGGCCGCGTCGAGTTCGAGATCGACCCGGACCTCCACCGGAGCGTCGTGCAGCTCGCACGCAGGCACGGATCGACCGTGTTCATGGCCCTGCATTCCGCGCTGGCGGTCCTGCTGTCGCGGCTGAGCGCGTCGGCCGACATCGCCGTGGGCACACCCATCGCGGGACGCGGCGAGGCCGAACTCGACGACCTGGTCGGGATGTTCGTGAACACCCTCGTGCTCCGCACCCCCGTCGACGGTGCCCGCACGTTCGCCGAGCTGCTCGCCCAGGTCCGCGAGGCCGATCTCGGGGCGTTCACGCACGCGGACGTCCCGTTCGAACGCGTCGTGGAGAGCCTGCGGCCCTCCCGTTCGACGGCGTACTCACCGCTGTTCCAGGTGATGCTCGAATTCCAGAACACCGAGCGCCCCGAGCTGGAGCTGCCCGGCCTCCACGTCGAACCCCTCGACCTCGCGTTCGACACGATCAACTTCGACCTGCAGCTGACCCTGCGGGAGAACGTCGACGCCGAAGGACATCCCGCGGGCATCAGCGCGGCGCTGGGGTACGCCACCGACATCTTCGACGCGGACACGGTGGCCGCGTTCGCCGAGCGTCTGGTCCGGATCCTGGGCGCCGTCACCGAGTCGCCGGACGCCCCGGTCGGCGACGTCGACGTCCTCGGCGCCGGCGAGCGGGTCGCACTGACGTCCGCGAGCGGGGGCCCCGGAGTGGCCGCTCGGACGCTGCCGCAGTTGCTGACGGCCGCCACCGCCGCGGACCCGGACGCCGCGGCGCTGTCCTTCGAAGGACGTCAGGTGTCCCACCGGGACCTCGACGAGTGGTCGAACCGGCTCGCCCGGCTCCTGATCGAGCGCGGCGTCGGCCCGGAACAGGTGGTAGCTCTGGCACTGCCGCGGTCGATCGAATCCGTGCTGGCCGTGTGGTCGGTGGCCAAGACCGGGGCCGCGTTCCTGCCGGTCGACCCGAACCATCCGGCCGAGCGCATCGAATACATGCTCGGCGACTCGGGCGCCGTCGCCGGTCTCACCACGGCCGCGCTGCGGTCTGCCCTTCCCGCGTCGATCCCGTGGCTGGTGCCGGGCGACCCCGGGACCGAGGCCGAGCTGGCGCTGCTCCCGGCGGGGGCGGTGACCGACACCGACCGGACGTCGGCGTTGCACGTGGACCATCCCGCGTACGTGATCTACACGTCGGGATCGACGGGCAGGCCGAAGGGTGTGGTGACCACACACCGCGGCATGGCGAATTTCGCTGCGACGGAGCAGAACACGTTCGGTACCACCGCGGCGTCCCGGACCCTGCACTTCGCGTCGCCGAGCTTCGACGCCTCCGTGCTGGAGCTGATGCTGGCGGTGGGTCCGGGCGCGACGATGGTGATCGCGGCCCCGTCCGTGTACGGCGGCGACGAGCTTGCGGATCTGCTGCTGCGCGAGCGGGTCACGCATTGCTTCGTCACCCCGGCGGCGCTCACCTCGGTCGATCCCGCAGGCCTCGAGAGCGTGCAGTGCGTGGTGACCGGCGGCGAGGCCTGCCCGCCGGAACTGGTGGCCCGCTGGGCGCCGGGCCGGGCCATGTTCGACGCGTACGGTCCGACCGAGTCGACCGTCGTGTCGAGCATCAGCACCCCGCTGGCGCCGGGCGAACCGGTCACGATCGGCGCGCCGACGCTCGGGTTCACCGAGGCGGTCCTCGATCAGCGGCTGCATCCCGTACCGGCGGGGGTCGCGGGGGAGCTGTACCTCGCCGGGCCGGCGCTCGCGCGCGGCTATCACGGCAGGTACTCGCTCACCGCGGAACGCTTCGTGGCCAACCCCTTCGGGCCGGCGGGCAGCCGGATGTACCGGACCGGCGACCTCGTGCGCTGGACGGCGGACGGGCAACTCGACTACCTCGGGCGCACCGACTTCCAGGTGAAGATCCGCGGATTCCGGATCGAGCTCGGCGAGATCGAGTCGGCGCTGCTCGCGCACGGCGACGTGGCGGCGGCGGTCGCCGACGTGCGCCGGGACGAACGCTCCGGCGACCGGCTGATCGGGTACGTGGTACCCGAACCCGGAGCGGACATCGATCCGGGTGTGGTCCTGCAGTTCGCGGGCACGCGGCTCGCGTCGTACATGGTGCCCGCCGCCGTCGTGGTGATCGCGGCGCTCCCGGTGACGGTCCACGGCAAGCTCGACCGGAAGGCCCTGCCGGAAGCGGACTTCGGAGTCGCCGTCACCGACAGTCGTCCGCCCCGCACCGAGACGGAGGCGCTGCTCGCCGGCCTGTTCCAGGATGTACTGGGACTCGAGTCGGTGGGGGTGGACGATTCGTTCTTCGCGCTGGGCGGCGACAGCATCATGTCGATCCAACTGGTGGCCCGCGCGAAGGCCGCGGGTCTGATCCTCTCCCCGCGGGACGTGTTCGAGCGCAGGACCGTTGCCGGTCTCGCCGAGGTGGCCCACTACGAGCGGGCGGATGCCGTGGTGCTGGAGGAACTGCCAGGCGGTGGCGTCGGCCCGGTTCCGCTGACGCCCGTCGTCGCGTGGATGCTGGGGCGCAGCGGTGGCCGGCTGGACCGGTTCTCCCAGGCGGTGCTGGTCACCGCACCGCCCCGGCTCACCCGCGACGGCCTCGTCGCCGCCGTCGACGTGGTGCTGGACCGCCACGACATGCTCCGCGCGCAGTTCGCCGTCGACGAGGCGGGGCAGTGGGCGATGACGGTGCTGCCCACCGGATCGGTGCCTGCCGATGCGCTGATCCATCACGTGCCCGTGACGTCGTTCGACGCCGGCGACTTCGATGCCGTGGCGAGAGCGGAACTGAATGCGGCGGCGGACCGCCTGGACCCGGCCTCGGCCAGCATGGTGCAGGTGCTCTGGTTCGACGGTCCCGGCGGGCAGGGGCGGTTGCTGCTGGTCGCGCATCATCTCGTGGTCGACGGCGTGTCGTGGCGGATCCTGATCGCGGATCTGGCGGCGGCCCACACTCGCGCCGCCGAGGGTCTGCCTGCCGCGCTGCCTGCCGTGGGGACGTCGATGCGGCGGTGGTCGCACGGACTCACCGATGCCGCGGTGGGCCGTCGCACCGAAGAGGGGCGGTGGCAGTCGATCCTGGACGGTCCCGACCCGCTCCTCGGCTTCCGGCCGCTGGATCCGGCCGTCGACGTCGATGCCACGACGGGCCGCGTCACCGTCGACGTGCCCGCACCCGTCACCGAGGCACTCCTCACCACACTGCCCGCCGCCTTCCACGGCACCGTCGGCGACGGCCTCCTCACCGCGCTCATACTGGCGATGATTCGATGGCGGCGGCACCGCGGGGTCGAGACGGCCGACGTGCTGATCAACCTCGAGGGTCACGGCCGCGAAGACCACGTCGTGCCCGGCGCCGACCTGTCCCGCACCGTCGGGTGGTTCACCACCCTGTTCCCGGCGCGACTCGACCTCACCGGCATCGGCATCGACGCCGCCCTCGCCGGCGACGACGCGGCCGGGTCCGCGATCAAGGCGATCAAGGAACAACTCCTCGCCATCCCCGATCACGGCATCGGGTACGGGATCCTGCGACACCTGGATCCGGTCAGCTCGGAGGCACTGCGCCGATTCCGGCCACCGCAGGTGAGTTTCAACTACCTCGGCCGGGTGGCGACGAGCGCGGGCGACGTGCCCTGGCTGCCCGTCGCCGGCAGCGGGGACCTCGGCGGAACCCAGAACTACGACATGCCCGCCGCCTGGGTCGTGGACGTCAACGCCGCCACCACCGTCCGGGACGGCGCACCGGTACTCACGGCGACGTGGTCGTACCCCACCGGTGTGCTGGCCGCCGAGGACGTGGAAGAGCTGTCCGCACTGTGGGTACGGGGACTCACCGCCCTGGCCGAGCACGCGAGCCGTCCGGGCGCAGGCGGGCTGACGCCGTCCGATCTCGATCTGGTGTCCGTCGGGCAGGCAGACATCGACCGGTTCGAGAGCACCTACCCGGACCTCGCCGACATCTGGCCGCTGTCACCGCTGCAGGCCGGTCTGCTGTTCCACGCGCAGCTGTCCGAGCATCGCCTCGACGCGTATCAGGTGCAGCTGGTCCTCGACCTGCGCGGCACCGTCGACTCCGCCAGGCTCCGCCGCGCCGCGCAGGGCCTGCTCGACCGGCATGCGAACCTCCGGGTGGCGTTCGCGGACACCGGTGGCGGACCCGTCCAGGTGGTACTCGCCGGGGCGACCGCGCCGTGGACAGACGTCGACCTGTCGGATCTCGACGACTCCCGGGGCGCCGCGGAGGCGACGGCACTCGTCACGGCCGACCGCGCGGTCCCGTTCGAGATGTCCGAGGCGCCGCTGCTCCGATTCACGTTGCTGCGCACCGCACCCGACCGCTACCGGCTGGTCGTGACCCACCACCACATCCTGCTCGACGGATGGTCGACGCCACTGGTGATCAAGGACCTGCTGATCCTCTACGCCACGGACGGCGACACGACGGCCCTTCCCCGCGTCACGTCCTACCGCGACTACCTGCAGTGGATCGGCAGGCAGGACCATGAACGCTCCACGGCCGCCTGGGTATCCGCCCTCGCCGGCTCGGACGAGCCGACGTTCGTGGCCCCCGCAGTGCGCGGCGAGCAGAGCTTCGCCGAACCCGAGGACGTGCGTCTCGACGTGGGCGAGGAGAAGACCCGGGCGCTCGAGGCCGTCGCACGGGAGCACGGACTGACGATGAACACCCTCGTCCAGGTGGCGTGGGGGCTGGTGCTGACCACACTCGGCACGCGCGAGGACGTGGTTTTCGGAGCCACGGTGTCCGGCCGCCCACCGGGAGTTGCCGGCATCGAGTCGATGGTCGGGCTGTTCATCAACACGGTGCCCGTCCGGCTGCGCCTGCGCCGTGAGGAGACGCTCGCGGAACTGCTGCAGCGTTTCCAGCGTGAACAGTCGGCCCTCCTCGATCACCACTACGTGGGCCTCACGGAGATTCAGCGCGCCGTGGGCGAGGGCGCCGCGTTCGACACGCTGACCGTGTTCGAGTCGTATCCGGTGGACCGCATGGGATTGTCGGAAGACACCGACATCGACGGCATGCACGTCGCCGGGATCGAGGGGATCGACTCCACCCACTACCCGTTCACCCTGATGGCGCACGTCGACACCGGACTGCACCTGCGCCTGCGGTACCAGCCGAACGTCTTCCAGAGCGAGTTCGCGGAGTCGGTGGCGGCCCGCGTCGCGCGCGTCGTGCAGATCATGCTGTCGGACATCGACACACCCATCGCCCACCTCACCCTGCTGTCGGAGGCCGAACTCCAGGAGTACACCGCGGTGTCCGGGGCCCCCGCCGGGCCGCCGAAGACCCTGCCCGAGATTCTCACAGCCTCGGCCGGGAACCGGCCGGAGGCACCCGCGCTCGTCTGCGACGGACGCGAGACGAGCTACCGCGAGCTCGACGAGCGGTCGAGTGCGCTGGCCCGCGTCTTCATCGAACGCGGTGCCGGGCCGGAGACGTTCGTGGCGCTCGGGCTACCCCGATCACGGGAATCGGTGCTGGCGGTGTGGGCGGTCGCGAAAGCGGGCGCGGCGTTCGTGCCCGTCGACCCGAACTATCCCGCCGATCGCATCGAGCACATGCTGACCGATTCCGGTGCGGCACTGGGTGTGACGACGTCGACTCACCGGCACCGGTTGCCCGGCTCCGTGCCGTGGCTGGTGCTGGACGATCCTGCCTTCGACCGCACGTGGGCCGCCGCATCGCCGGTCCGCGTCACCGACCTGGACCGCCGGTCGGTGCTCGACGTCGACCACGCCGCGTACGCGATCTACACGTCCGGGTCCACCGGCAGGCCGAAGGGCGTTGTCGTCACCCACCGCGGTCTGGCGAACCTGCTCACCGAGCAGACCGAGCACTACACCGTGTCGCCCGCCGCCCGGTGCCTCCACATCTGTTCACCCAGCTTCGACGTGTCGATACTCGAGCTCGTCCAGTCGTGTGCCGCGGGTGCGACGCTCGTCATCGCTCCCCCCGACGTCTACGGCGGTGCGGAACTGGCGGCGCTGCTGCGGCGCGAACGCGTCACCCACGCCTGCATCACCCCGGCCGTCCTGGCCACCGTGGAGCGCGACGGCATCGAGCACCTCGAGGCGCTCGTCGTGGCCGGCGACGCCGTCGGCGACGAACTGGTCGCCGCGTGGGGTGCGGATCGGTTGATGTTCAACGGCTACGGCCCCACCGAGGCGACCATCCTCACCACGTTCAGCCGGCCGATGAGACCGGGCGAGCCGGTCACCATCGGGAGCCCCGTTCGCGGCATCGCGCTGTCGGTCCTCGACGCGCGGCTGCAGCCCGTTCCGGCCGGGGTGCCCGGCGAGTTGTACATCGCGGGACCGGCGCTGGCCCGCGGATACCACCGGCGGCCCGCGCTCACCGCGGAGCGGTTCGTCGCCGACCCCTACGGCGGCGGCCGGATGTACCGCACGGGCGACGTCGTGCGGTGGCGTCGCGACCACACCCTCGAGTACCTCGGGCGCAGCGACTTCCAGGTGAAGATCCGCGGTCAGCGCGTCGAACTGGGGGAGATCGATTCCGTTCTCACCACCCACCCACACCTCGACTTCGCCGCGACCCTCGGCAGGCCGGGACCGCTGGGGGACACGGCGCTGGTGTCGTACGTGCTGCCGCACGACGGCGAGGAGGTGGCGGCGCCGGACGTGCTCGCGTTCGCGGGCCGGATCCTGCCCAAGTACATGGTGCCCGCCGCGGTGGTCGTCCTCGACGAGATTCCGCTGACCCCCGTCGGCAAGCTCGACCGGAAAGCCCTGCCCGCGCCGGAATTCACGTCGGCGACCATCGGGTACCGGGCGCCCACCACTCCGGTCGAGGAGGCCGTCGCGCAGGTGTTCGCCGACGTGCTCGGTGCCCCGCGCGTCGGTGCGGACGACAGCTTCTTCGAACTCGGCGGCGACTCGCTCAGCGCCACCCGGGCGGTCGCGCGCATCAACTCCGCCCTCGACGCCGGGATCGGCGTGGCCGCATTGTTCGACGCGCCCGTGGTCGCCGATCTGGCGGTCCGGATCGACTCGGCCGCGACGGCGGCCACCCCGTCGGTGGCACTGACCGCCCGACCGCGCCCCGACCGGATCCCGTTGTCGCTGGCGCAGCAACGCATGTGGTTCGTCAACCAGTTCGACACGTCCTCGCCCGCCTACAACATCCCGATCGCCCTGCGACTGACCGGCGCCCTCGATCACGCCGCCCTGCTCGCGGCGGTCGGCGACGTCGTCGAGCGGCACGAATCGCTCCGCACCGTGTTTCCCGGGTCGGTCGACGGACCGCACCAGGTGATCGTCGATCCCGGGCGGGCCACCCCCCGCCTCGATCCGGTGGCCGTCGCCGGTGACTGCCCACTGCGGGACGCGCTCGCAGCCCTGGTCGGCGCCGGTTTCGATGTGAGCGACGAGATCCCGTTCCGCGCCCGGCTGTTCGAGTTTGGGCCGGAGCAGCACGTCCTCGCCATCGTCGTGCACCACGTCGCCGCCGACGGGTTCTCCATGCTGCCGCTGGCCCGCGACATCATGCTCGCGTACACCGCCCGGACCGTGGGTGAGACGCCCGGGTGGACCCCGCTGCCGGTGCAGTACGCCGACTACAGCGTGTGGCAGCGGGACTTCCTCGGTGCGGTGGACGATCCGGACTCGGTGCTGTCGAGGCAACTGGGCTACTGGACGGACACCCTGTCCGGTGCGCCCGAGGTGCTGCAGATCCCGGTCGACTGGCCGCGCCCCGTCCAGCGGTCCTACCGCGGGGACGTCGTCGAGTTCGACGTGCCGACCCGGCTGCACCGGGCGTTGAACACGATCGCGGCCCAGCACAATTCGACACTGTTCATGGCGGTCCACGCGGCGTTCGCCGTCCTGCTGTCCCGGTTGTCGGGCACGGACGACGTCACGATGGGAACGCCCGTCGCCGGTCGCGGGCAGGCGGTGCTCGACGACGTGGTGGGTATGTTCGTCAATACGCTCGTCCTGCGGACGGTGGTGGATCCGCGGGCGTCGTTCGGTGAGGTACTGACCGCGGTCCGGGCCGCCGACCTCGGTGCGTTCGAGCACGCGGACATCCCGTTCGAGCGGCTGGTCGATCATCTCGCCCCCGAACGATCCACCGCGCACACCCCGCTGTTCCAGGTGCTCATCGAATTCCGGAACGCGGAGGGTACCCACCTCGAACTGCCCGGACTCACCGTCGACTCGCTCGACGTGGACCTCGGCGTCGCGAAGTTCGACCTGGAACTGAGCCTCGCCGAACGGATCGACGCGGACGGCGCACCCGCCGGACTCGCTGCCGGACTGCGGTTCGCGACGGACGTGCTCGATCGCGACACCGTCGCCCGGTTCGGGGAACGGTTCCTCCGGGTGCTCGAGTCGGTCGCCGCTGCGACGGAGCTCCCGGTGGGCGACATCGAGATCCTGGACACGGTGGAGCGGGACCTCGTGCTGCCGGCGTTCGCCGAGCCCGCCGTACCGGACGCGACCCTGGCGGAACTGTTCGAGCAGGCCGCGCAGCGGTCCCTCCACGAGACGGCCGTCGTGTGCGAAGGCGTCTCGCTCACCTACGACGAGCTGGACACCCGGGCGAATCGTCTGGCGCGGTTGCTGATCGCGCGGGGCGCCGGCCCCGAGACCCTGGTGGCCGTCGCCGCGGCGCGGTCGGTGGATCTGGTGGTGGCGCTGCTCGCGGTGGTGAAGTCGGGCGCCGGTTATGTGCCCGTGGACGTCACGTACCCGGCGGAGCGGCTCGCGTTCGTGTTCGCCGACGCCCGGCCGGTGTGTGTGCTGACCACCGAGGCCGAATCCGGCGCGGTCCGGGGGAGCGGGGTCCCGCTCCTGCTCGTGGACAGCGCGGAGACGGCGGCCGAACTCGACCGTACGTCGCCGCTGCCGGTGACCGACGGCGACCGGACCGGGCCGTTGCGCCCGGACTCGGTGGCGTACGTCATCTACACGTCCGGCTCGACGGGGCAGCCGAAAGGCGTTCAGGTGGCGCACCGCAACGTCGTCACCCTGTTCGCGGACACGCAGCCGCTGTTCCGGTTCGACGCCTCCGACGTGTGGACCATGTTCCACTCGGCGGCGTTCGACTTCTCCGTCTGGGAGCTGTGGGGTGCGCTGCTCCACGGCGGCCGACTGGTGGTGGTCGACTACTTCACGACCCGCTCACCCGACATGTTCCTGCGACTGCTCCGGGACGAGAACGTCACCGTCCTGAATCAGACCCCCACCGCCTTCTACCAACTCGCCGAGGCGGACCGGGTCGCCGGCGCCGCCGAACTCGCCCTCCGCGTAGTGGTGTTCGGTGGCGAGGCCCTCGACCTGGGGCAGCTCACCCGCTGGTACGCGCGGCGCGTTGACACCGCCCCGGCGCTGGTGAACATGTACGGCATCACGGAAACCACCGTGCACGTCAGTCACCTGCCGCTGGACGAGGAACTCGCCGCGTCCGCGTCGGCCTCCGTGATCGGCCGGGCACTGCCCGGACTGCGCGTGTACGTGCTCGACTCCCGCCTGCACCCGGTGCCGCCGGGAGTGGTCGGGGAACTCTATGTGTCGGGCGCGCAGGTGTCCCGGGGTTATCTGGGCCGGTTCACGCTCACGTCGACCCGGTTCGTGGCCGACCCGCACACACCCGGTTCGCGGATGTACCGGTCCGGCGACCTCGGCCGGTGGAACGCGGACGGCCAGCTGGAATATCTGGGCCGCAACGACTTCCAGGTTCAGGTCAAGGGCTTCCGCATCGAGCTCGGAGAGGTGGAATCGGCGCTCCTCGCCTGCGACGGCGTGGCGCAGTCGGTGGTGCTGGCGCGGCGCGAACGACTGGTGGGCTACGTGGTGCCCGAGGCGGGCCGGGTGCTGGACCCGGCCGGAATCGTCGACGCGGTCGCCGGCCGGCTGGCGGCGCACATGGTGCCCGCGGCCGTGGTGGTACTGGACGCCCTGCCCCTCACCGTGAACGGCAAACTCGACCGCCGGGCGCTGCCCGAACCGGACTTCGGACGGCAGGTGTCGCTCGGCCGCGCACCCGCCACGGAGACGGAGCGGATCCTCGCAGGCCTGTTCGCCGAGGTGCTCGGCCTCGAATCGGTGGGCGTCGACGATTCGTTCTTCGGGGTGGGCGGCGACTCCATCATGTCGATTCAGCTCGTCACCCGGGCGAAGGCGTCCGGGGTGGTGATCACCCCGCGGGACGTGTTCGAACGCAAGACGGTTGCCGCACTCGCGGAGGTCGCGACCGCGGGGGAGCAGACGGTCACGCTGGAGGAGTTGCCCGGCGGCGGCGTCGGCGAACTCCACCTGACCCCGATCGTGCACTGGATGCTGGGCAGGGACGGTGATTTCCGGCGGTACTCGCAGGCCGCGCTGTTCACCACCCCCGCCGCACTGGACGAGGACACGCTGACGGCGGCGATGCAGGCAGTCCTGGACCGGCACGACATGCTGCGCGCCCGGCTGTACCGGAGCGACCGGGCCGAGTTCGGCGCGGCGATGGCGGTCGCGCCCCCCGGCTGGGTGCGGGCGACCGCGGTGGTGCGCACGGTGTCACTCGACGCCGCGGACTCGTTCACCGAGGTTGCGTCCCGCGAACTGGACGCGGCCACGGGCCGGCTGGACCCGGAGTCGGGTGTCATGGTGCAGGCGGTCTGGTTCGCGAGCACTGCGACACCGGCAGCCCCGGGGCGGCTGCTGATCGTCGCCCATCACGTGGTGGTCGACGGGGTGTCGTGGCGGATCCTCGTCCCCGACCTCGCCCTCGCCTGCGCTCAGGTGCTGTCGGGTGAGCCGCCTACCCTGCCCGGCACCGGCACGTCGATGCGCCGGTGGGCGCACGCCCTCACGGATGTGGCACAGGAGCCTTCTCGCACAGCCGAACTCGACCTGTGGCGGCAGATGCTCGACACCCCGGACCCACCGCTCGGGTCGCGGGCCCTCACCGCAGCCGACGTCCAGACCTCCGACGTCGAGGTCCGGATTCCCGTCGAGGTGACCGAGGCGCTGCTGACGACGCTCCCCCAGGCCTTCCACGGGAGTGTCGGCGACGGACTGCTGACGGCGCTGGCGTTGGCGCTCGTCCGCTGGCGCCGGGTGCGAGGCATCGAGTCGTCCGGCGCGCTGGTGAATCTCGAGGGGCACGGTCGTGAGGAGCAGGTGGTTCCGGGCGCCGATCTCGCCCGCACCGTCGGCTGGTTCACCACGATCTTCCCGGTCTGCCTCGACCTGAGCGGCGTGGACATCGACGACGCATTCGCGGCCGGCCCCGCCGCCGGGGTCGCGGTCAAGGCGGTGAAGGAGCGGTTGCAGTCGATCCCCGACCACGGCATCGGGTTCGGGCTGCTCCGTTACCTCGACGCCGAGACGGCTCCCGAACTCGCGGCCCTGCCGGGCGCGCAGGTGAGCTTCAACTACCTCGGCAGGCTCGGTTCGGGTTCCGCTCCGGACGGCGACTGGATGCCGGTCGCCGACGCGGGCCTCGCGGCCGCCGCGCACTCCGGGCTGCCCGCCGCGGCCGTCGTCGACGTGAACGCCAGGACCACCGACACCGCCGCCGGTCCCGCACTCACCGCCACGTGGTCGTTCCCCGTCGGGGTGATCGCCGCCGACGACGTCGGCGAACTCGCGAGCCTGTGGGCCGGCGCGCTCGAGGCCCTCACCGCGCACGCCCGGTCCGGTGGCGGCGGATTCACCCCGTCCGACCTGAACCTCGTCCGGCTCGGCCAGAGCGCGATCGACGACCTCGAGCGCCGCTACCCGGCGATGACCGACGTCTGGCCGCTGTCGCCGCTGCAGGCGGGCATGCTGTTCCACGCCGAACTGGCCGACGAATCGGTCGACGCCTACCTCGTCCAGCTGATTCTCGACCTCGGCGGCGACGTCGACGCCGCACGACTGCGCCGGGCCGCCGCCGCACTCCTCGACCGTCACCCGAACCTGCGCAGCGCGTTCTGTCACGACGCCGACGGCGGGGCCGTGCAGGTGGTCTCGGGCCGGGTGGCCGTGCCCTGGCGGGAGATGGACCTGAGCGGACTGGACGAGGACGCGGCGGCTGCCGAGATCGAGCGACTGCTGGCCGCCGACCGGACCACCCCCTTCGACATGGCCACCGCGCCGCTGATCCGGTTCCTGCTGGTGCGGACGGCCGGCGGCCGCTGCCGGCTGGTGTCGACGAACCACCACATCCTGCTCGACGGCTGGTCGATGCCGCTGATGATCCGGGAACTGCTCACGCTGTACGCCACGGACGCCGACCCCTCGCCGCTGGCGCGTGTGCGGGACTACCGCGACTACCTGGCGTGGATGAGCGGGCGCGACACCGACCTGTCCGCGCGGGCCTGGGCGGATACCCTCGCGGGGGTCGAGGAACCGACGCTGCTGGTGCCTGCCGACCGGGCTCGGCAGCTGTCGACCGTGTCGCGGGAGTGGGTGTTCGATCTCGACGAGGACCGGACCGACCGGCTGCGCGAATCCGCGCGGACGCGCGGGCTCACCCTCAACAGCATTCTGCAGACGGCATGGGGCATCGTGCTGGGGATGCTCACCGGACGCGACGACGTCGTGTTCGGCGCCACCGTCTCCGGCCGGCCGCCGGAACTCTCCGGCATCGAGACGATGGTCGGGCTGTTCATCAATACCGTTCCGGTGCGCGTGACGCTGCGCCCGGAGGAGACACTCGGTGCGTTGCTGGAGCGGGTGCAGGCCGAGCAGGCGGCGATGCTCGATCACCACTACACGGGTCTCGCCGAGATCCAGGACGCCGCGGGTCCCGGCGTCGGGTTCGACACCCTCACCGTGTTCGAGTCGTATCCGGTGGACCGGGCGGGGCTGTCGGAAGACACCGACATCGCCGGGCTCCGCGTGACGGGTGTGGATGCCCGCGACGCCGCCCACTACCCGCTGAGTCTCGTCGCGTCGGCGGCGGCAAGCCTGCACCTGAAGTTCGAGTACGTGCCCGACCTGTTCGCCCCCGGCGCGATCGAGGACATCGCCGAGCGGGTGGTGCGGGTGCTCGACGCCTGCACGGGACCCGACGTGCCGCTGGCCCGGCTGTCGTTGCTCACCGAGCGGGAACGCGCGGAACTGGTACCGGTCCGCGGTGGTCCCGCCGGCTCCGTCCGCACGCTCCCGCAGATCTTCACGGACGCCGTCGCGGTCGACCCCGATGCGGTCGCCCTGTCGTCCGGCGACGTCGAGGTGTCGTACCGGGAGCTGGACGAGCGATCCAACCGGCTCGCCCGTGCTCTGATCGCCCGCGGACTCGGGCCGGAAAAGTCGGTGGCCGTGGGTATTCCACGCTCGATCGAGTCGGTGCTGTGCGTCTGGGCGGTGGCCAGGACCGGGGCCGTGTTCGTGCCCGTCGACCCGAACTATCCGGGCGAGCGCATCACGCACATGCTCACCGATTCGGAGTGCACACTCGGGCTGACGATGTCCGAGCATCGCGCCCGCCTGCCCGAGAACACCGGCTGGCTGGTTCTCGACGACCCCGCATTCGCCGCCGAGTGCGTTGCCACATCCGCGGCACCGGTCGACGACGGCGACCGCACGGCACCGGTCACCCTCGACACGGCCGCGTACCTCGTCTACACGTCGGGGTCGACCGGCCGGCCGAAGGGCGTGACCGTGACGCACCGCGGTCTCGACAATTTCGCGCGCGACCAACTCGCCCGCTTCGGGGCGGATCCCGGGTCGCGGACACTGCACTTCTCGACACCGAGCTTCGACGGTTCCGTGTTCGAGTACCTGCAGGCGTTCGGCGCGGCGGCGACGATGGTGATCGCGCCGACCACCGTCTTCGGCGGCGACGAACTCGCCCAGCTGATCCGCGACCGGCACGTCACGCACGCGTTCGTCACCACGGCGGCGCTCGCGTCCCTCGACCCGGCCGGGCTGGATCACTTCACCGAGGTCGCCGTCGGCGGCGAGGCCTGCCCACCCGAACTCGTGTCCCGGTGGGCGCCGGGACGCCGGTTGTACAACGCGTACGGGCCGACCGAGACCACGATCATGTCCAACATCAGCGATCCCCTGACGCCGGGGGAGCGCATCACCATCGGCGGACCGATCAGCGGTGTCACGGAGTTGGTGCTGGATTCCCGGTTGCAACCCGTTCCGGTCGGGGTTCCGGGGGAGTTGTACCTCGCCGGTGCGGGACTGGCGCGCGGCTACCACCGACGCCCCGGGCTGACGGCGCAGCGGTTCGTCGCCGACCCCGCCGCTCCCGGGGAGCGGATGTACCGCACCGGCGACATCGTGCGCTGGACCGCCGAGCACACCATCGAGTACGTCGGCCGCAGCGACTTCCAGGTGAAGGTGCGCGGGTTCCGCATCGAACTCGGCGAGATCGACACCACCCTCGTGGCGGACCCCGACGTCCGGTTCGCGGCCACGGTCGCCTACCGCGGACCGGCCGGGGACACACTCCTCGCGTCGTATGTCGTGCCGGCGCCCGAGCGCACCCTCGATACCGAGAAGATCACCCGCCGTCTCGCGGGCAGGCTGCCCGCCCACATGGTTCCGTCCTCGATCACGGTGCTGGACGAGATCCCGCTGAACGCCGTCGGCAAGTTCGACCGCAAAGCACTGCCCGCACCCGAATTCGACGTCGGTGCGCGCGAATACCGGGCACCCGCCGATCCGGTCGAGGAGACGGTGGCCGACGTCTTCGCGGAGGTCCTCGGACTCGACCGGGTGAGTGCGGATGCGGGATTCTTCGACCTCGGCGGCAACTCACTGAGCGCGACCCGCGCGGTGGCCCGCCTGCGCGCCGCACTCGACACCGACATCGGCGTGCGGGCGTTGTTCGAGGCGCCCACCGTCGAGGCCTTCGCCGCCCGCATCGAGCACGCGGGAGCGGGTCCGTCCGGCCGCCCCGCCCTCACCGCCGGGGACCGTCCCGACCGCATCCCGCTGTCCTACGCCCAGCAGCGCATGTGGTTCATCAACCAGTTCGACACGAGTTCGCCCGCCTACAACATCCCGATGGTGGTGCGGCTCACCGGCGACCTCGACGTGGAGGCGCTGACCGCCGCGGTCACGGACGTCGTGACCCGGCACGAGTCGTTGCGCACCCGCTTCCCGCTCCGCGACGGCGAACCCGTCCAGGAGATCCTCGCGCCCACCGGCCACCAAGGCTGTGGCCGATCAGAACAAGCCCCGATGCTCGCGCCGACCGCGGTCGCGGACGACGGTCGGCTCCGGGAGGAACTCACCCGGCTCGTGACGGCCGGCTTCGACGTCGCCCAAGCCGCCCCGCTGCGCGTCGCCCTGTTCTCCCTCGACCCGACGGACCACGTGCTCGCCGTCGTGGTCCACCACATCTCGGCCGACGGCTTCTCCATGGCACCGCTGGTGCGGGATGTGATGATCGCGTACGAATCCCGCGTCCACGGCCGCGCTCCCGTCTGGACGCCGCTGCCGGTCCAGTACGCCGACTACACACTGTGGCAACGCAGGCTGCTGGGTTCGGAGGACGACCCCGGGTCGCTGATCTCGCGGCAACTGGACTACTGGGAGTCGGCGCTGGCCGGGCTGCCCGAACTCCTCGAACTGCCTGCCGACCGTCGGCGTCCCGCACAGCAGTCGTTCCGCGGCGAGCGGGTGCGCTTCGCGATCGACCCCGGCCTGCACGAGCGGATCCGGACGGCGGCGCGAGAACACCGGTCCACCGAGTTCATGATCGTGCACGCTGCACTCGCCGTACTGCTCGGCCGGCTCGGCGGCACCGGGGACGTGGCGATCGGCACCCCGATCGCCGGGCGCGGCGAGGCGGCGCTCGACGACCTCGTCGGCATGTTCGTCGGCACGCTGGCCCTGCGCACCCCGGTGGAGGCGGGACAGCCGTTCCGTGACCTGCTCGCGCGGGTGCGCGACGCCGATCTCGGTGCCTTCGCGCACGCCGACCTGCCCTTCGAACGGGTGGTGGACGCCGTCGGACCGGTGCGGTCGACCGCCCACTCGCCGCTGTTCCAGGTGTCCCTCGAATTCCAGAACACCGAGAATCCCGCACTGCGGTTGCCGGGGCTGACCGTCGAGGGGCTCGATCCCGACCTCGCCGTCGTGAAGGTGGACCTCGAGGTGATCCTCGACGAGCGGTTCGCCGCCGACGGCAGCGCGGCGGGAATGGTGGGTGCGATCGACTACGCGACCGACCTGTTCGACGCCGACACGGTGCGCGGGTTCGCGGAACGGTTCGTGCGCATCCTCGGCACCGTCACCGCGGAACCCGGTGTTCCGGTCGGCGACATCGAGATCCTCGGCATCGACGAAGTCGCGGCGCTCACCCCGGCGCGCGGCGCACCCGACGCCCCGAATGTCCTGCTGCCGGAACTGCTGTCGGCTGCGGTCGAACGAGACCGGGGCGCCGACGCGGTGTCCTATCGGGGCCGGACGATCAGCTACCGCGAACTCGACGAGGCGTCGAACCGGCTGGCGCGCCGCCTGATCGAGGACGGTGCGGGTCCGGGAACCACCGTCGCGCTGAGCCTGCCGCGTTCGATCGAATCGGTGCTGTCGGTGTGGGCCGTCGCGCGAACGGGCGCCGCGTTCCTGCCGGTCGACCCCGGATATCCGCTCGACCGCATCGAGCACATGCTCACCGATTCCGGGGCGGTGTCCGGGGTGACCCTCCGGGCACACCGAGATCGGCTGCCCGGCACCGTGAACTGGATCGTGCTCGACGACGCGGAAGACGAGGAGCGGATCCGGGTGCAGTCGCCTGACCCCGTCACCGACGCGGACCGGACGGCACCGCTACACGAAGCACATCCCGCCTATCTCATCTACACGTCCGGATCCACGGGCGTCCCCAAGGGAGTGGCCGTCACGCACCGCGGCCTGGCGAACCTCGCCGCAGAGGAGCGCGACCGCCTCGGCGTCACACCCGGCGCCCGAGTGCTGCACTTCGCGTCGCCGAGTTTCGACGCGTCCGTGTTCGAACTGGTCATGGCATTCTGCGCGGGTGCGACGCTGGTGATCGCCCCGCCGACGATCTACGGCGGCACCGAACTGGCCGCACTGCTGAGCGACGAGCGGGTGTCCCACGGATTCGTCACCCCGACCGCACTGGCGTCGATGGACCCCCTCGGCTTCGAATCGCTGCGGACTCTGGTCGTGGCCGGTGAAGCCTGTCCACCCGAACTCGTCGCCCGGTGGGCGCCCGGCCGCCGGATGTTCAACGCCTACGGGCCGACCGAGACGACGATCATGTCGAACATCAGCGAGGCGCTGGTGCCGGGCGACCCGATCACACTCGGCGCACCCACCCGCGGTGTCTCGGAGGTGGTGCTGGATTCGCGGCTGCGCCCGGTGCCGGTCGGTGTGGTCGGTGAGCTGTACGTGTCGGGACGCGCCCTGGCGTCCGGGTATCACCGTCGGCCCGGTCTGACGGCCTCCCGTTTCGTGGCCGCCCCCTGGGGTGCCCCGGGTGAGCGGATGTACCGCACGGGCGACGTGGTGCGGTGGCGCCGGGACGGCACCCTCGAGTACGTCGGGCGCAGCGACTTCCAGGTGAAGATCCGCGGGTTCCGCATCGAACCCGGCGAGATCGACGCCGCACTCACCGATCATCCCGACGTCGGGTTCGCCGTCACGATCGGCCGTGCCGGGCCTGCCGGTGAACCGCTGCTCGTCTCGTATGTCCGTCCGATCGGCGGCGCGGACGTCGACACCGCGGAACTCACCCGTCTCGTCGGGGAGCGTCTGCCCGCCCACATGGTGCCCGCCGCGATCGTCGTCCTCGAACAGATTCCGCTGACGCCGGTGGGCAAGCTGGATCGCGCCGCACTGCCCGCACCCGAGTTCCTCTCGGGCGCCGGCTTCCGGTTGCCGGCGAACGACCTCGAGGCGGCGGTCGTGGACGTCTTCGCCGAGGTGCTCGGTCTCGACCGGGTGGGGGCCGAGGACAACTTCTTCGAGAGGAGCGGCAACTCCCTGCTCGCGACGAAGGTGATCGCCGCCCTGCAGGAGAGGCTCGATCGGAAGATCCCGCTGCAGTGGATGTTCCTCGATCCCACCCCGGCCGGCCTCGCCAGCAGGATCGCACTGCCGTCGGCGGAGGGCAGTGTGACGGAGGCGCTGGGGGTGGTGATTCCGCTGCGCACCGAGGGCACTGGACGACCGCTGTTCTGTGTCCACCCGGGAATCGGGCTCTCCTGGGGGTATGCGGGCCTCGTCCGGTATCTGCCCGCCGGCTTCCGCGCGTACGGACTGCAGTTGCCCACGATCAGCGGCGACGGCGACTACCAGTCGATCGAACAACTCGCGCACCGGTACGTCGAGGAGATGAAGGCCATCCAGCCGGAGGGACCGTACGACCTGCTCGGCTGGTCGCTGGGTGGGGTCATCGCCCACGCGATGGCCGTCGAACTCCAGCGTGCCGGCGACGACGTCGCCACCCTCACGGTCATGGACAGCTATCCCGACAACGGCGAGGATCCGCTGTTCGGGAAGCTCGACATGAAGGACCTGCTCCGCGGCCTCGGTCTGGTCGTCGAGACGAACGGCGAGCTCACCTACGAGGAGGCGGCGCGGCTTCTCAACCAGTCGTGGGGCAGCGACTCGGGGCTCCGCGGTGAGGACCTCGCGCGGATCAACTCCGGCTACGAGATCTCGCGAGACCTGGTCCACCGGTTCGTGCCGCAGGTCTACGACGGCGACCTGCTCATCTTCCCCGCCGTCGGCGCGGACGACACCGACACCAGGCCGCGGTCGGCGCAGGAATGGCGGCCGCTGGTCAGCGGCCGGATCGACGAGCACGCGGTGGACTGCGGGCACAACGACATGATCGAGCCGCGGTCCCTCGCCGTCATCGGGCCGGTGCTGTCGAGGTATCTCGAGGCCGGTCGCACCCGGCGCCGCGACGACCGAATCCGCTGAACAGGTCCGCGCCGCTGTGCGACTATGGGGTCTGTGCGCCCTGCTGACGGCGAACGAATTTTCTGGGGGGCGGGGAAAAGCTACCGCCTCCCGCATTCGCGAGCCAGGATTCGGACGCGGTCACGCCTTGAGCGGTCGGGGATACCTTATGGGGAGGAACCACCGTGAAGCCCGTCGACACGCGGAAGCCGGCCACACACGATTCTGACGCGGTGCCCTTCCCGCTGTCTGGGGCCCAGCGTGCCACCTGGTTCGCGCAGCAACTCGATCCCGCGGTGCCGATCTCGGTAGCGCACTACGTGGAGCTGCACGGCGACCTCGACATCGAGTTGTTGCGACGGGAGACCATCGTGGTGGCCCGCGAGTTCCAGTCGCCGTTCCTCAAGGTCGTCGAAGTCGACGGCCGGCCGATGCAGTACGTGGACCATGCCACCGACACGTCCATCGCCGTCATCGACTTTCGCGGTGCGGACGACCCGGTCGCTGCAGCGCACGAATGGATGGACCGGGACTACCAGGCCCCACTCGATCTCGACGCGGATCGACTGTTCGAAACCTCGATCCTGTGCGTGGGAGAGTCGCATTACCTGTGGTACAGCCGCATTCACCACGTCGCGCTCGACGGATACGGCGCCATGACGGTGATCAACCGCATCGCGCACCGGTACTCGGCCTCGGTGGCCGGTCGCGAACCGGATCCGAGTCGAGCCGCGACCCTGCATGAGCTGTACGCCGTCGACGCCCGCTACCGGTCGTCCGACCGCTTCGAGGCGGATCGGGAGTACTGGGCGAAGCGAGTCGAGGCGGTCGAGGGATCGACCCTGGCCGACGCGCCCGCGCCCGCACTCGCCAGGAGCAAGGTCGAGAGTGCCCTGCTGTCCGAGGCGGCCGTTTCCGGTATCCACAGCGCCGACAGTCAGGCAAACGCCACTGCGGCAGTCACGATCATCGCCGCGTTCGCCTGCTACCTGTCGCGGATCAATGCGAAAACCGATGTCCTCGTGAATGTTCCGATGTCCGGCCGGACCACGTCAGTGCTGCGCAACTCCGGCGGCATGATGGTCAGCGTCGCACCGCTGCCGATCACGGTCGACGAGGAAGAAACGGTCGAGGACCTCGTGTCGCGGGTCAGGCGAGAGCTGATGGGCGCGTTGCGGCATCAGCGGTGCAGTATCGAGGACATCCGCCGCGACGTGGGCGCGGGCAGCGGCGCCGATCTCCACGGACCGATGGTCAACGTCATGCTGTTCCATCAGAACGTGCAGCTGGGCCCACTGGTCGGCGAATACCACATCGTCACGTCGGGTCCGGTGGAGGATCTCCTGGTCAACGTGTACCCGAGCGGGACGCCGGCCGAGATCTTCGTCGATTTCCGAGCCAACCCGAACCGGTACGAGGATTCGGTGCTGCGCCTGCATCACCGGCACTTCGTCGAACTGCTGGAAGAGTTCATCTCGGCCGGCCCGCAGGCGCGGGTCGCTGCGATTCACGAGGCCACGGCCCGCGACGGTGAGCGACGACGCCTCGAGGCGCACCAACTCGAGTACTGGAAGGATCGGCTGTCGGGGATGCCCGAAGTGCTGAACCTGCCGTCCGATCGGCCTCGACCCGTCGCGCAATCCCGGCGGGAAGACCGCGTCGAAATTCCGATCGGCGCAGAGACACATGCCGCAGTGGTGGCCCTCGCGCAGGCACACGACACCACCATGTTCTCGGTTCTGCACGCAACCTTCACCATGCTGCTGAGCCGGCTGTCGGGCGCCTCGGATGTGGCGATCGGAACCACGGTGGGGGAGGACGACTCCCGGAACATTATCGTGCTGCGGAGCCGCGCCGAACCGGACCGCACCTTCACCCACGTGCTGAGGCACGTTCACGACGTCGACGTGGAGGCGTTCGCACACTGCGACGTTCCGTTCGAACAGGTGGTCCGGACGATCGGCCTCGGCGATTCGCCCGCGTACTCGCCGATCGTCCAGGTCCTGCTCGAGTGCCGCGGCGCAGCGGAGACGCCCGGGATCGGCCGACTCGACCTCCGGGTGACCGCGGCCGAGACCTTCGACGCCGACGGCATCCCGTCCGGCATCACGGCGACTCTCGGGTTCGCCACCGATCTGTTCGACCCCGACACGGTACGTCGTCTCGGCGAACGGTTCCGCCGAATCCTGGAGACGGTCACCGGCGATCCCTGGCTCGCAGTCGGCGACACCGACATCCTGTCCGATACCGAACGGGCCACACTCGTTCCGGTGTCCGGCGAGCCGGGGCGACCGGGTCGTACACTGCCCGAATTGTTCTCAGCAGCAGCACGAGCCAACCCCACCGGAGTCGCGCTCTCGTATCGCGGTATCGAGGTGACCTACCGCGAATTGGACGAGCGCTCGAACCAGTTGGCACGCATTCTCGCCGACCGCGGCATCGGGCCGGAGAACTTCGTCGCACTGGGCATGACTCGCTCGATCGAGTCGGTCCTGTCGATGCTGGCCGTGGCCAAGTCGGGTGCGGCCTACGTGCCGGTGGACCCGAACTACCCGGCCGAACGGATCGAGCACATGCTCGCCGATTCGGGCGCCGCCCTGGGCGTGACGGTGTCCGCCGTCCGTTCCCGGCTACCGGACGCGATTCCGTGGCTGGTGCTCGACGACGAAGAATTCCGGACCCTCTGCGCGACGCAGCCGGTATCCGTCGTGACCGACACCGAGCGGGCGCGGCCCCTCCGCGTGGACAACCCGTCCTACGTGATCTACACGTCCGGTTCCACAGGCAGGCCCAAAGGCGTCGTGGTCACACACGGCGGCCTGGACAACTTCGCGGCCGAGCAGCACTCACGATTCGGAGCGACGCAGACATCCCGGATTCTGCACTTCTCCACACCGAGCTTCGACGCGTCCGTCTCCGAATACCTGCACGTGTTCGCCGCGGCGGCAACCATGGTGATCGTGCCGCCCACGATCTACGGCGGTACCGAGTTGTCCCAGCTCCTGAAATCGGAGCGGGTCACCCACGGTTTCGTCACCACTGCCGCGCTCGGAACGGTCGAGCCGGACGGACTCTCCGACTTCCGGGACGTGGTGTTCGGTGGCGAGGCGTGCCCGCCGGAACTCGTCGAGCGGTGGGCGCCCGGTCGCAGATTGTGCAACGCGTACGGGCCCAGCGAGGCGACCGTCATGTCCAACATCAGTGCACCGATGTCCCCGGCCGGAGCCATCACGTTGGGCGGTCCGCTCCGCGGATTCCACGAGGTCGTCCTCGATGCGCGGTTGAAACCCGTGCCGCCCGGCGTGGCCGGGGAGCTGTACGTCTCGGGTGACGCCCTCGCTCGCGGGTATCACGGCAAATCAGCGCTGACGGCGGAACGGTTCGTGGCCAACCCCTTCGGTGACCCCGGCGACCGGATGTATCGAACCGGGGACGTGGTGCGGTGGCGAACCGACCGCACACTGGAGTACCTGGGCCGCAGCGATTTCCAGGTGAAGGTACGCGGATTCCGCATCGAGCTCGGTGAGATCGACACCGTCCTCCACACCCATCCGCGAGTGCGGACCGCGGTGACGATGCCGCGAACGGCACCGTCCGGCGACACGGTGCTCGTGTCGTACGTGCTGCCGGCAGCGGGGCAACAGCTCGCCACCGGCGAGTTGATCGACTATGCCGCAGAGCAATTGCCGACGTACATGGTGCCGGCAGCGATCGT
This sequence comes from Rhodococcus sp. NPDC127593, assembly GCF_042671975.1. Taxonomy (NCBI): domain Bacteria; kingdom Bacillati; phylum Actinomycetota; class Actinomycetes; order Mycobacteriales; family Nocardiaceae; genus Rhodococcus; species Rhodococcus sp. NPDC127593. The sequence continues at coordinate 86,017 of NZ_JBHXWI010000017.1, forward strand.
CGTACTGGACGAGTTCCCGATGACACCGGTGGGGAAGCTCGATCGGGCGGCGTTGCGGGCGCCGGAATTCCTCTCCACGGCCACCGAGTTCCGTGCTCCTGTCACTCCGGTGGAACGGGCCGTCGCGCGAGTGTTCGCCGATGTGCTGGGTGTGGAGCGAATCGGCCTCGACGACAGCTTTTTCGACCTCGGCGGAAATTCACTGGTCGCGACGAGGGTGGTCGCGCGTGTCAACGCCGCACTCGGCGTCGACCTCGTGGTGCGGACCTTGTTCGAGGCACCGACGGTGGAGGTATTGGCGGCCCGGATCGAGGGTACTCACGCGAGGCGCCCCGACCGCCCGGACCTGGTGGCGCAGACACGGCCCGACCGGATCCCGCTTTCGCTTGCCCAGCAGCGTATGTGGTTCGTCAATCAGTACGACACCTCATCGCCTGCCTACAACATTCCGATGGCGTTGCGCCTGTCCGGAACCCTCGACGTCGAGGCGCTCCGGGCGACGGTGGCGGATGCCCTCGAACGACACGAATCGCTTCGCACGGTGTATCCGGCGTCGGTGGACGGACCGCATCAAGTGATCCTGTCGCCGGGAGAGGTGATTCCGGATCTGGAGCCGACGGTCTGCGAAGACGAGAACGCATTGCGCGTGCGGATCGCCGAGTTGACTGCTCAGGGCTTCGACGTGAGCACCGAGGTGCCCGTGCGTGGTGCCCTGTTCCGGACCGGCCACGACGAGCACGTCCTCATGCTGGTGGTGCACCACATTTCGGCGGACGGAGCGTCGCTGGCCCCGCTCGCCCATGACCTGGTGGTGGCGTACTCGGCGCGGGTACAGCAGGAGGCGCCGGACTGGCGGCCCCTCCCGGTGCAGTACGCCGACTACAGCCTGTGGCAGCGGGCGGCCCTCGGCAGTGACACGAATCCCGACAGCGTGATGTCGGCGCAGTTGGAGTACTGGAAGCAGACGCTGTCCGGCATCCCCGACGCGATGGATCTCCCATTGGATCGACCGAGGCCCGTGGACAGGGCGCTTCGGGGTGGGATCGTCCGGTTCTCGGTGTCGGCGGACGAGCATCGGGAGCTCCTCCTCCTTGCGCGGCAACACAATTCCACGATGTTCATGGTGATGCATGCGGCGCTGGCGGTGTTGGCGGCCCGGCTGAGTGGTTCCGGAGACATCGCGATCGGGACGCCGATCGCCGGGCGCGGCGAGGAAGCACTCGACGACGTGGTGGGGATGCTCGTCAATACTCTGGTCCTGCGGACGACCGTCGAGCCCGCCGCAACATTCGCCGAGGTGCTGTCCCAGGCGCGGGAGGCCGATCTGGCGGCGTTCGGTCATGCGGAAGTGCCCTTCGAGAGCGTGGTGGACGCGGTCGCGCCGACCCGCTCCACCGCGTATTCACCGCTGTTCCAGGTCCTGCTGGAGTTCCAGAACACCGCCCCGGCGCATCTCGACCTGCCAGGGCTGACGGTGGAGATCCTCGACGTCGATTCCGGTGTGTCCAAGTTCGATCTGCAGTTGACGCTCGCGGAGCGCTACGACGCGTCCGGGACGGCAGCAGGGATCGCCGCATCGTTCACGTTCGCGTCGGACGTGTTCGATCCGGCCACGGTCGCGGGATTCGGGGAGCGGTTCCTCCGGATTCTGGCGGGTGTGGTTGCGGATCCGGATGCGCCGGTCGGTGATGTGGAGGTTCTGGGGCCGGGTGAGCGGGCGTTGGTGGTGGGTTCGTGGAATGCGACGGGTCACCCGGTGCCGCACACCACCCTCGCCGACCTGTTCGATGCGCAGGTGGCGCGGACTCCGGACGCGGTGGCGGTGGTGTGCGGTGCGGTGGTGCTGTCGTACGCGGAGTTCGATGCGCGGGTGAATCGGCTGGCGCGGTTCCTGATCGCGGCCGGGGTGGGCCCGGAGTCGTCGGTGGGTGTGGCGGTGCGTCGCTCGGTGGAGATGCTGGTAGGGATCCACGCAGTGGTGAAGGCGGGTGGAGCATACGTTCCGATAGATCCGGATCTGCCTGAGGAGCGGGTCGGGTATGTGGTGGGGATTGCGGGTCCGGTGTTGGTGCTGACCACATCCGGGGATCGGGTGGGGTTGCCTGCGGGTGTGCGGGTGGTGGAGTTGGATTCGGTGGAGGTGTCGGGGTTTTCGGCGGGTCCGGTGGGGGATGGGGAGCGGTTGTCGCGGTTGCGGCCGGAGAATCCGGCGTATGTGATGTTCACGTCGGGGTCGACGGGGCGGCCGAAGGGTGTGGCGGTGCCGCATGAGGGCATCGTGAATCGGTTGTTGTGGATGCAGGATCGGTATGGGTTGGTGTCGGATGATGTGGTGTTGCAGAAGACGCCGGTGACGTTCGATGTGTCGGTGTGGGAGTTGTGCTGGCCGTTGATTGTCGGTGCGCGGTTGGTGATCGCGGAGCCGGACGGGCATCGTGACCCGGGGTATCTGGAGCGGGTGATCCGTGAGGAGTCGGTCACCACTGTGCATTTCGTGCCGTCGATGCTCGAGGTGTTTGTGGCGGGGGCGAACGTGGAGGGGTGTGGTGCGCTGCGCCGGGTGGTTGCCAGCGGTGAGGCGTTGCCGTCGGCGACCGCGGCACGTCTGCGGCGGGTGAGTGGGGCGGAGCTGCACAATCTGTACGGTCCGACCGAGGCTGCGGTGGATGTGACCTTCCACGAGGTGACGGAGGCGGATCGGACTGTGGTGCCGATCGGGGCGCCGGTGTGGAATACGCAGACGTTTGTGCTGGATGGGCGGTTGCGGCCGGTGCCGGTGGGGGTGGCGGGGGAGTTGTATCTCGGTGGTGTGCAGTTGGCGCGGGGGTATCAGGGGCGGCCGGATTTGACGGCGGATCGGTTCGTGGCGAATCCGTTCGGTGCGGGGCGGTTGTATCGGACGGGGGATCGGGTTCGGTGGTTCCCGTCCGGTGAGTTGGAGTATTTGGGGCGTACGGATTTTCAGGTGAAGTTGCGGGGTCAGCGGGTCGAGTTGGGGGAGATCGAGGCGGTGTTGTTGCGCCGGGAGGAGGTGGCGCAGGCGGTGGTGGTGCTGCGCGGTGATGGGTCGTCGGGGGACTATCTGGCGGGGTATGTGGTGCCGGTGGCGGGTGCGGTGGTGGATGAGCGGGAGGTGCGGGAGTGGGCTGCGGTGGGGTTGCCGGGGTTCATGGTGCCGTCGGTGGTGGTGGTGCTGGCGGAGTTGCCGGTGACGGCGAACGGCAAACTCGACCGAAAAGCATTGCCCGAACCAGATTTTGGCGGCGCGACTGCGAGTTTCGTCGCTCCCCGATCCCCGATCGAGGGGATAGTCGCCGCCGTGTGCGCCGACCTGCTCGGTCTCCCGAGAGTAGGCGTGAACGACGACTTCTTCGCCCTCGGCGGAAACTCTCTGATCGCCACCAGGTTGGTCGCGCGGATCAATGCGGCCGTCGGAGACCGGATCGGTATTCGCGACGTGTTCGACGCCCCCACCGTGGCCGGTCTGGCGGCGCTGGCCGAGTCGGAGGAAGGACTGGAGGCCCGGCCACCGCTGAAGCCGAGGGAAGGTACCGCCGAAGTCCCCGTGTCGCCGGCCCAGCAGCGGATGTGGTTCATCAACCAGTTCGACACCTCCTCGTCCGCATACAACGTCGCGTTCGCGTTGAGGCTCGAGGGACGGCTCGACGTGCAAGCGCTGCAGGCGGCGGTTGCCGACGTCATCGACCGGCACGAGGCCGTGCGCACCCTGTTCCCGCTCACCGACGACGGACCGTGCCAGGTGATCCTGCCCGCGGCGAGCGCGGTGCCCGACCTCGTACCGATCGCGGTGTCGGGGGAGGCCGAGCTCCGCGAACATTCGCGGAGAGTGCTGTCCGCCGGATTCGACGTGACGACGCAGGTGCCGTTGCGCGCACGACTGTTCAGCCTCGACGGGGACGTGCACGTGCTCGCGGTGGTGGTGCATCACATCGCGGCCGACGGCTTCTCGATGGCACCGTTGGCCCGGGACGTCATGGACGCGTATGTGTCCCGGGTGAACGGGTCGGCCCCGGACTGGGCCCCGCTCGAGGTGCAGTACGCCGACTACGCGCTGTGGCAGCGCGAGTGGCTGGGATCGGAATCCGATGAGAATTCGCCCATTTCGCGACAGCTGACCTATTGGACCACCACGCTGACGGATCTGCCCGAAGTGCTCGAGTTGCCCACCGACCGTCCCCGTCCCCCCGTCCGGTCACTTCGCGGCGGCCACGTCGAGTTCGTGATCGGACCGGAGGTTCATGCCGGTGTGGTCAGGCTGGCGCGGCAACACACCACGACGGTGTTCATGACGTTGCATGCCGCGTTGGCGATCATGCTGGCACGCGTGAGCGGTGCGGACGACATCGCCGTCGGGACGCCGATCGCCGGCCGCGGCGAGCGCGAACTCGACAACGTGGTGGGCATGTTCGTCAACACCCTCGTCCTGCGCACCCACGTCGACGGCGGCGCCACCTTCTCCGAGTTCCTGGCCGGCGTTCGGGAAACCGATCTGGGCGCCTTCACCCACGCGGAGGTCCCGTTCGAACGGGTGGTGGAAGTCCTGAGTCCTTCCCGGGTGACGGCGTACGCGCCGCTGTTCCAGGTGATGCTGGAGTTCCAGGACATCGAGCGCCCCACACTGGAATTGCCGGATCTGCAGGTTCGGAACATCGACTTCGAGATCGACACCGCCAACTTCGATCTGCAGCTGACCCTGGCCGAGAACGTCGACGTCGACGGCAACCCGACGGGCATCGCCGCGGGGCTGGGCTACGCGACCGATCTCTTCGACGAGGACACGGTGCTCGGCTTCGCGGAACGGCTCGTGCGCATTCTCGAGGCGGTCACGGCCGACCCCGGCGCCCGGGTGGGAGACATCGACATTCTCGGACCGCTCGAGCGTGCCGTACTGACCCCGGTGACGGGCGGCGCGGCGGTAGAAGCACGGACGCTGCCGGATCTGATGGCCGAGGCGGCAGCGAACGATCCGGAAGCCTCGGCGTTGGTCTTCGACGGGCGTGTCGTGCGCTACGGAGACCTCGACAGGCGATCGAACCAGCTGGCCCGCCTGTTGATCGAGTGTGGTGTCGGCCCGGAATCCGTCGTCGCACTGTGCGTGCCGCGGTCCGTCGAATCCGTACTGGCCGTCTGGGCGGTGGCCAAGTCGGGGGCCGCGTTCCTGCCGGTGGATCCGGATCATCCGGCCGCACGGATCGAATTCATGCTCACCGATTCCGGTGCCGTGTGGGGTGTGACGGGCTCGGCGCAGCGCGACGCACTGCCGGACACGGTGCCGTGGCTGGTGCTGGGTGGTCCGGATCTCGAGGACCGGCTGTCGCGCTTCCCGTCGTCGCCGGTCACCGATGGCGAACGGACAGCGAAGATTCGGATCGACAATCCCGCCTACCTCATCTACACCTCGGGGTCGACCGGCACGCCCAAGGGTGTGGTCACCACCCATCGCGGTCTCGCCGCCTTCGCTGCCCAGGAGAGGGCGACGTTCGGCACGACGCCCGAATCCAGAACACTGCACTTCGCATCGCCGAGCTTCGACGCGTCCGTTCTCGAACTGCTGCTGGCAATCGGCGCGGCAGCCACGATGGTGATCGCACCACCGTCCGTCTACGGCGGTGCCGAATTGGCGCAGTTGCTGGAATCCGAGCGGGTCACGCACTGCTTCGTCACTCCGGCGGCGCTCGCGTCGGTCGACCCAGTCGGTCTTACCGCCCTCGAGTGCGTGGTGACGGGCGGCGAGGCGTGCCCGCCCGAACTGGTCGCGCGGTGGGCGCCGGGCCGTCGCATGTTCGACGCGTACGGGCCGACCGAGTCGACCGTCGTGTCGAGTATCAGCGACGAACTGGTACCGGGAGCTCCGATCACCATCGGCACGCCCACGCTCGGTTTCGCCGAGGTCGTGCTGGACTCGCGACTGCACCCGGTGCCTGCCGGTGTCGCAGGGGAGTTGTATCTCGCAGGCCCCGCCCTCGCACGCGGGTACCGCCGGCGGTTCCCACTGACCGCCGAACGATTCGTCGCCGATCCCTTCGGCCCGCCGGGAAGCCGGATGTATCGCACCGGCGACCGGGCGCGCTGGATGCCCGACGGTCAGTTGGAGTACCTCGGGCGCACCGATTCCCAGGTGAAGATCCGGGGCTTCCGGATCGAACTCGGTGAGGTCGAGTCGGCGTTGCTCGCCCACGACTCCGTGGCCCACGCGGTCGCGAACGTGTGGAACGGGGACGGCGGCGGCGATCGGCTGATCGGTTACCTGGTGCCCGAACCGGGTGCGACGATCGATTCGAAGGCTGTCCTCGACTTCGCCGGCGGCCGGTTGGCGTCGTACATGGTGCCGGCGGCGCTCGTGATACTCGAATCGCTTCCGCTGACGGTGCACGGAAAGCTCGACCGCACAGCGCTTCCGGCACCCGACTTTGCGGGTTCCGGGAGTCGGCCGCCGCAAACCGAGACCGAGGAGCTTCTCGCCGGACTGTTCGAGGAGGTGCTCGGACTGGACTCGGTGGGGGTGGACGACTCGTTCTTCGCCCTCGGGGGCGACAGCATCATGTCGATACAGTTGGTGGCCCGCGCACGAGCCGCCGGTGTGATCCTCTCTCCCCGAGATGTTTTCGACCACCGAACGGTCGCCGGCCTCGCCGCGGTGGCGCGATTCGACAGCGACGGCAGGGTCGCTGTGGACGAGCTGCCGGGCGGTGGCGTCGGCCCCCTGCCGCTGACACCCGTCGCGCGCTGGATGTTCGAGCGCAGCGGCGGACGGCTCGACAGGTTCACGCAGGCACTGCTGCTGGCGGCTCCCGCGGATCTCACCCGCGAGGTCCTCGTCCGTGCCGTCGAGGCAGTGCTGAACCGGCACGACATGCTCCGCGCCCGTGTGTCCGAGCAAGACATGGATGTGCTGCCGACCGGCGCGGTGCCGGCGGACGCACTGGTCCGTCGGGTGCCGGTCGACACGGTGGCGGGAGACGGCTTCACCGCACTCGCGACCACAGAACTCGATGCTGCGGCCGACCACCTGGACCCCGCCGCGGCCCGCATGGTGCGGGTGGTGTGGTTCGACGTCCCGGGTGACGTCGGGCGACTGCTCGTGGTGGTGCATCACCTCGTGGTCGACGGTGTCTCGTGGCGCATCCTCGTCGCGGATCTCGCGTCGGCGTGCAGCCAACTCCAGGCCGGTCTCGCACCGGAACTGCCGGAAGTCGGAACGTCGATGCGGCGGTGGTCGCACGGCCTGTCCGAAGCTGTGCCTCACCGCACCGGCGAACTCGCATTGTGGGAGAAGATCCTCGACGGCCCGGATCCGCTGATCGGTTCGCGGCCACTCGATCCCGCGATCGACGTCGACGCGACCGTCGGCACCGTCACGGTCGACGTGTCGTCGGCGGTGACCGGAGCTCTGCTCACCACGCTGCCGGACGCGTTCCACGGGAGTGTGGGCGACGGGTTGCTCGCCGCAGTCACGCTGGCACTGATCGCTTGGCGCCGGGAACGGGACGCCTCGGTGTCGGACGCTCTGATCACCCTCGAGGGCCACGGCCGCGAGGAGCAGGTCGTCGCCGGCGCGGATCTGTCCCGGACCGTCGGCTGGTTCACCACCGTGTATCCGGCGCGGTTGGATCTCACCGGAATCGATGTCGACGACGCGATGGCAGGTGGTGCTGCGGCAGGGCAGGCGGTCAAGGCCGTCAAGGAGCAGTTGCTGGCGATCCCGGATCACGGGATCGGCTTCGGACTATTGCGCTATCTGGACGGCGAGACGGCGGATTCTCTCCGCCGATTCCGTGCTGCGCAAGTGAGTTTCAACTATCTCGGTCGAGTGACCACCACGGACGGAGCCGAGGACTGGCTGCCGGTGGAGAGCACGCTCGGCGGCACACGGAACCCCGACATGCCCGTTGCGTCCGTGATCGACGTCAACGCCGTCGTCACCGACAGTCCTGAGGGACCCCGGCTGAGGGCGTCGTTCGCCTTTCCGGCCGGGGTACTCCGCGACGCCGAGGTCGCGGCGTTCGCGGATCTGTGGCGCCGCGCCCTCGACGGACTCGCCGCGCACGCATCACGTCCAAATGCGGGCGGTCTGACACCATCCGACGTTCCGCTGGTGTCGGCCGGTCAGCAGCAGATCGAGCGCTGGGAGGAGCGGTTCCCGGGACTGCGGGACGTGTGGTCGCTGTCTCCGCTGCAGTCGGGATTGCTGTTTCACGCTTCCCTGGCCGCGGAGTCGATGGACGTCTACACGGCGCAACTGCGCATCGACCTCGAGGGGGCGGTCGATGCCGACCGTCTGCGCGCCGCCGCGGCCGGGCTGCTGGCCCGTCACCCCAGCCTGCGGACCGCGTTCGTCAACGACGACGGGGTGCCCGCGCAACTGGTGGTCGACGCGGTGGACGTGCCGTGGCAGGAGGTGGATCTCACCGCCCGTGGACCGGCCAGCGACACGGAACTCGTGCGCCTGCTCGACGAGGACCGCAGTGCCCGATTCGACCTCGCCCGGCCGCCGCTGCTCCGGCTGACCCTGTTCGGCACCGCACCGGAGCGCTTCGTGCTGGCGGTCACGAATCATCACATCATCCTGGACGGCTGGTCGATGCCGCTGCTGGTGCGGGAACTGCTGGTTCGTTACGCCGCCGACGGCGATCCGGCCGGACTGCCGCAGCCGCCCTCGTACCGCACGTATCTGGAATGGGTAGCGAGCCGGGACGCCGAGGCGTCGGCGCGTGCCTGGGAACGAGCGCTCGACGGCGTCGAGGAGCCGACGCTGGTGGCGCCGCACGCATCTGCGTCGCTCTACGGTGTGCCCCACGAACTCGACGTCGAACTGCCCGCCCCGCTGCGGAGCGGACTCGCCACGGCGGCGGAGCGCGCCGGCGTCACCACGAACACGGTGATCCAAGCGGCGTGGGGGATGCTGTTGTCCCGGTTACTCTCCCGCGACGACGTGGTCTTCGGTGCCACCGTGTCCGGTCGTCCGCCGCAGCTGTCCGGTGTCGAGAACATGCTGGGACTGTTCATCAACACGGTGCCCGTGCGAGTACGGGTGGACCCGGACGAGAGTGTCGCGCGGCTGCTCGCCCGCCTGCAGGACGAGCAGACGTCCCTGCTCGACCACCATCACCTCGGCCTCGGCGAGATTCAGGCGCGGGTGGGTCTGGGCAATCTGTTCGACACGCTGTCGGTGTTCGAATCGTTCCCGATCGACACGTCCGGGCTGGACGAGAACACCGACATCGGGGGCATGCGGGTGACCGGTCTCGATGCCCGCGACGCCACCCACTATCCGCTCACTCTGCTGTCGATCCTCGAACCGCGGCTGCGATTGAGTCTGCGCTACCAGCCGGGAGCCGTCGACCGCGGCAGTGCCGGAGCGCTCGCCGACCGCCTCGTCCGGATTCTGGTGACGATCGCCGGCGACGTGGACACCGCGGTCGGTGATGTGGAGGTTCTGGGGCCGGGTGAGCGGGCGTTGGTGGTGGGTTCGTGGAATGCGACGGGTCACCCGGTGCCGCACACCACCCTCGCCGACCTGTTCGATGCGCAGGTGGCGCGGACTCCGGACGCGGTGGCGGTGGTGTGCGGTGCGGTGGTGCTGTCGTACGCGGAGTTCGATGCGCGGGTGAATCGGCTGGCGCGGTTCCTGATCGCGGCCGGGGTGGGCCCGGAGTCGTCGGTGGGTGTGGCGGTGCGTCGCTCGGTGGAGATGCTGGTAGGGATCCACGCAGTGGTGAAGGCGGGTGGAGCATACGTTCCGATAGATCCGGATCTGCCTGAGGAGCGGGTCGGGTATGTGGTGGGGATTGCGGGTCCGGTGTTGGTGCTGACCACATCCGGGGATCGGGTGGGGTTGCCTGCGGGTGTGCGGGTGGTGGAGTTGGATTCGGTGGAGGTGTCGGGGTTTTCGGCGGGTCCGGTGGGGGATGGGGAGCGGTTGTCGCGGTTGCGGCCGGAGAATCCGGCGTATGTGATGTTCACGTCGGGGTCGACGGGGCGGCCGAAGGGTGTGGCGGTGCCGCATGAGGGCATCGTGAATCGGTTGTTGTGGATGCAGGATCGGTATGGGTTGGTGTCGGATGATGTGGTGTTGCAGAAGACGCCGGTGACGTTCGATGTGTCGGTGTGGGAGTTGTGCTGGCCGTTGATTGTCGGTGCGCGGTTGGTGATCGCGGAGCCGGACGGGCATCGTGACCCGGGGTATCTGGAGCGGGTGATCCGTGAGGAGTCGGTCACCACTGTGCATTTCGTGCCGTCGATGCTCGAGGTGTTTGTGGCGGGGGCGAACGTGGAGGGGTGTGGTGCGCTGCGCCGGGTGTTTGCCAGCGGTGAGGCGTTGCCGTCGGCGACCGCGGCACGTCTGCGGCGGGTGAGTGGGGCGGAGCTGCACAATCTGTACGGTCCGACCGAGGCTGCGGTGGATGTGACCTTCCACGAGGTGACGGAGGCGGATCGGACTGTGGTGCCGATCGGGGCGCCGGTGTGGAATACGCAGACGTTTGTGCTGGATGGGCGGTTGCGGCCGGTGCCGGTGGGGGTGGCGGGGGAGTTGTATCTCGGTGGTGTGCAGTTGGCGCGGGGGTATCAGGGGCGGCCGGATTTGACGGCGGATCGGTTCGTGGCGAATCCGTTCGGTGCGGGGCGGTTGTATCGGACGGGGGATCGGGTTCGGTGGTTCCCGTCCGGTGAGTTGGAGTATTTGGGGCGTACGGATTTTCAGGTGAAGTTGCGGGGTCAGCGGGTCGAGTTGGGGGAGATCGAGGCGGTGTTGTTGCGCCGGGAGGAGGTGGCGCAGGCGGTGGTGGTGCTGCGCGGTGATGGGTCGTCGGGGGACTATCTGGCGGGGTATGTGGTGCCGGTGGCGGGTGCGGTGGTGGATGAGCGGGAGGTGCGGGAGTGGGCTGCGGTGGGGTTGCCGGGGTTCATGGTGCCGTCGGTGGTGGTGGTGCTGGCGGAGTTGCCGGTGACGGCGAACGGCAAACTCGACCGAAAAGCATTGCCGAAACCCGAATTCGGCACGACCACGGTCGGATATCGCGCGCCCACCACACCGGCGGAGGAAGCGGTCGCCACGGCCTTCGCCGCCGTCCTCCGTGTCGATCGCGTCGGGGCCGGCGACAGCTTCTTCGATCTCGGGGGAGACTCGCTCAGTGCCACCCGGGCGGTGGGACGCATCAACAGCGCGCTCGACACGACGCTGGGTGTCGCGGCGTTGTTCGACGCACCCGTGGTGTCCGATCTGGCCGTCCGGATCGACTCGGACGTGATGACGAGTTCCGCCTCCCCGGCACTCACCGCGACGGCGCGGCCCGAGCGGATTCCCCTGTCCCTCGCGCAGCAGCGCATGTGGTTCGTCAACCAGTTCGACACCTCCTCACCGGCCTACAACATTCCGGTCGCCCTGCACCTGGACGGGGTGGTGGACCTGGCTGCACTACGAGCGGCACTCGGCGACGTCATGGAACGGCACGAGTCGCTGCGGACCGTGTTCCCCGGCTCCGCCGACGGACCCCGGCAGGTGATCGTCGATTCCGCGCTCGCCACCCCCGGCCTCGATCCGGTCCCGGTTGCCGAAGGAGACCTTCCCGACTCGCTCGCCGCATTCTTCGGCGTGGGATTCGATGTCACCGAAGACCTTCCGATCCGGGTGCGGCTGTGGGAACTCGCTCCCGAGCGGCACGTCCTCGCCCTCGTCGCACACCACATCGCGGCCGACGGCTTCTCGATGGCGCCCCTGGCGCGGGACGTGATGCTCGCCTACACCGCCCGCGCGCAGCAGCAGGCACCCGGCTGGGCGCCGCTGCCCGTGCAGTACGCCGACTACAGCCTGTGGCAGCGAGAGGTCCTGGGCACCGAACAGCAACCCGATTCGATGATGTCCCGCCAGCTCGGCTACTGGACCCGGACGTTGTCGGGCATCCCGGATGTGTTGCCACTGCCCCTGGACCGGCCGCGTCCCGTCCAGCGGTCTTTCGTCGGGGCCGTCGTGCCGTTCGACATCCCACCGGCCGTCCACGACGCTCTGACCGAACTTGCACACCAGCACAATTCGACGCTGTTCATGGTGGTGCACGCCGCGTTGGCCGTGCTGCTCACGAGAGTGTCGGGATCCGACGACGTGGTGGTGGGGACCCCGATCGCAGGCCGGGGCCACGCGGCACTCGACGACGTCGTGGGGATGTTCGTCAACACACTGGTGCTCCGCACACCGGTGGCACCAGGATCGTCGTTCGCCGACGTGCTCACCGCCGTGCGGTCGGTGGACCTCGGCGCGTTCGAGCACGCAGACCTCCCCTTCGAGCGTCTGGTGGACGAACTCGCACCCGAGCGGTCCACCTCGCACTCACCCCTGTTCCAGGTGTTGCTCGAATTCCAGAACGCCACCCGCACCCACCTGGAGCTGCCCGGGTTGACCGCCCGGTCGCTCGACGTCGATCTGGACGTCGCGAAGTTCGATCTGCAGCTGAGCCTGGTGGAGCGGGTCGACGAGCAGGGCGTGCCGGCCGGGATCGGTGCCGGCCTCCGCTACGCGACCGACGTGTTCGATCGGGCATCGGTGGAGAATTTCGCCGAGCGTTTCGTGCGGGTGATCGAGGCCGTGACCACCGACCCGACCACACCCGTGGGGGACGTCGACATCCTGCACGCGCCCGAACGCGAGCTCCTGCTCACGGCCGCGCATCGGCCGGGGACCGACGTCCCACCGCTGTCGCTCGTGGACGCGTTCGATCGCATGGTGGCGTCCGCAGGCGATGCCGTCGCGGTGCGCTGCGACGGCGCGTCGATGACGTACCGGGAACTCGACGACCGGGCCAACCGGCTCGCGAGACTGCTGGTGGCGCAGGGGGCAGGTGCGGAAACGCTGGTGGCGGTGGGGATGACGCGGTCGATCGACCTCGTCGTGGCACTGCTGGCGGTGGTGAAGTCGGGCGCCGGTTACCTTCCGGTGGACGTGACCTCTCCTGCCGAGCGGTTGGCCTTCCTGCTCGGCGACGCTCGGCCGCGGTGCGTGCTCACCACGACCGCCGACGCCGAGACCTTCCGGAGTGCCGGGGTTCCGGTGGTTGTGGTGGACGACCCCGAGACCGCGACTGCGCTGCAGCGGTTCTCGTCGCTGCCGGTGACCGATGGCGACCGCGGTGCTCCGCTGCATCTGGACTCGGTGGCGTACGTGATCTACACGTCGGGTTCCACCGGGCAGCCGAAGGGCGTGCAGGTCTCGCACCGCAACGTGATCACGTTGCTGGCGAACACCCAGACGCTGTTCGGATTCGGACCGGCCGACGTGTGGACCATGTTCCATTCCGCCGCGTTCGACTTCTCGGTGTGGGAAATGTGGGGAGCGCTCGCGCACGGCGGCCGGCTGGTGCTGGTGGACTACTTCACGGCGCGCTCGCCCGAGAAGTTCCTCGAACTCCTGCGCGACGAAACGGTCACGGTCGTGAGTCAAACCCCTACCGCCTTCTACCAATTGGCGGAGGCCGATCGCCTCGCCGGTGGTCCCGGCCTGTCGCTGCGGTACGTGATCTTCGGCGGGGAGGCCCTCGAATTCGGCCAGTTGCGGCGCTGGTACGCACGCCGGGGCGACTCACCGGTACTGGTCAACATGTACGGCATCACGGAAACAACCGTGCACGTCAGCCACCTGCCGATCGACCGGAACCTCGTCGAGGGAGAGTCCGCATCGGTGATCGGCCGGGGACTGCCCGGACTGCGCGTGTACGTGCTCGACGGACGACTCCATCCCGTGCCGCAAGGCGTGGTCGGGGAGATGTACATCTCGGGGGCGCAGGTCTCGCGCGGCTACCTCGGCCGGGCCGCCCTCACATCCGGCCGATTCGTCGCCGACCCCTTCACTCCCGGGGCCCGGATGTACCGATCCGGCGACCTGGGCAGGTGGAACGGGAACGGACAGCTGGAGTACCTCGGCCGCAACGACCTCCAGGTGCAGGTGAAGGGCTACCGGATCGAACTCGGCGAGGTGGAATCGGCGCTGCTCGCGTGTGAGGGGGTGGCGCAGTCGGCCGTGACGGCACGCGGGGACCGGTTGGTGGGATACGTGCTGCCGGAGACCGGCGCCGCGATCGATCCGGCGGCGATCATCGACGCGGCCGCGGAGCGGGTGGCATCGCACATGGTGCCGGCCGCGGTGGTGGTTCTCGACGAGATGCCGCGGACGGTGAACGGCAAGCTCGATCGGAAAGCGCTGCCCGAACCGGACTTCGGGCAGCAGGTGACCGCGGGCCGCAGCCCGGTCACCGAGGCCGAACGGATTCTCGCCGACGTGTTCGCGGAGGTCCTCGGGCTCGACTCGGTGGGGGTCGACGACTCGTTCTTCACCCTCGGCGGGGATTCGATCATGTCGATCCAACTGGTCACCCGCGCCAAGGGCGCCGGGATACTGATCTCGCCGCGCGAGGTGTTCGAGCGCAAAACCGTTGCCGGGCTGGCCGCGACGGCCGGAACGGTTGACGGAACGGTGATTCTCGACGAGCTGCCCGGAGGCGGAATCGGCGAGATTCCGCTGACTCCGATCGTGCGGTGGATGCTCGCCCGCGGTGGCGATTTCCGCCGCTACTCGCAGTCCGCACTGTTCACGCTGCCCGCCACGGTGGACGAAGACACCCTGACGGCGGCGCTGCAGGCCGTGCTGGATCGGCACGACCTGTTGCGGGCGCGGTTGTACCGCACGTCCCGCACCGAAGAGGGCTGGTCGATGGAGGTGCAGGCCGAAGGATCGGTGCGGGCGGCGACCGTTCTCCGGCGGGGCCGGAAGGACGACGTCGGCGCCGAACTCGACAGTGCCCTCGATCGGCTCGACCCGGAGTCGGGCGTGATGATGCAGGCGGTCTGGCTGGACGGGGCCGACCATCCGGGTCGCGTGCTGATCGTCGTCCATCATCTGGCGATGGACGGTGTGTCCTGGCGGATCCTGATCCCCGACCTCGCGGCGGCGTGCGCGCAACTGCAGTCCGGCGCGGCACCGACGCTCGAGCCACCGGGGACGTCGATGCGCCGGTGGGCGCACGCACTCGCCGACGCCGCGCGTGAACCCCAGCGCACCGCCGAGGCCGAACTGTGGCAGGGAATGCTGAACGCACCCGACCCGCTGCTGGGGTCGCGCCCGGTGACCGCGTCGGACACCGCTGCGACCGTCGCGGACATCGCGGTACGGGTTCCTGCCCCGTTGACCGAGACGCTCCTGACGACCGTGCCGCGGGCCTTCCACGGCAGCGTGGGAGATGCACTGCTGACTGCCCTGACCATGGCGCTGACGAGCTGGCGGCGGAAACGCGGGATCGACCTGTCCGGCGCGCTGGTAAGTCTCGAGGGACACGGTCGTGAGGAGCAGTTGGTGCCCGGCGCCGATCTCGCGCGCACCATCGGCTGGTTCACGACGATCTTCCCGGTGCGACTCGATCTGAGTGGGGTGGACCTCGACGACGCGTTCGCCGCAGGCCCGTCCGCGGGGGCCGCGATGAAGACCGTCAAGGAGCAACTCCTCGCCGTTCCCGACCACGGCATCGGTTTCGGACTTCTCCGGTACCTGAACGACGAGACAGCGCAGGCTCTTTCGCCGCTGACGATGCCTCAGGTCAGCTTCAACTATCTCGGCAGAATGAATCGGACCGCCACGGAGACCGCCGAGGGGTGGGCGCCGGTCGACGCACCCGGACTGCGCGAGAAGTCGGCGGTGCCCGTCGCGGCCGTCGTCGACGTCAACGCGATGACCGTCGACTCGGGGGACGGGCCCCAGCTGAACTCCACCTGGACCTACCCTCCGGGCGTCCTCGCCCGCGATGAGGTCGAAGAACTCGCGCAGCTGTGGCTGCAGGCACTCGCTGCTCTCGGCACGCATGCGGAGTCGGGCGGTGGCGGGTTCACGCCGTCGGATCTCGATCTCGTCGAACTACGGCAGGATGCGATCGAGGACCTCGAACACGTCTGTCCGGACCTGACGGATGTGTGGCCGCTGTCGCCCCTGCAGTCCGGCATGCTCTTCCACTCCGAACTCGCCGACGACTCCCGCGACGCCTACCTGGTGCAGGTGAGCCTCGAACTCGACGGCGCCGTGGATCCGCGTCGACTGCGCCGCGCGGCCGATGCCCTGCTGGACCGGCACGCCAACCTGCGCGCCGGCTTCCTGCACGACGCCGAGGGCAACGCCGTTCACGTGATCCGGCGACGGGTGGCGGCGCCCTGGCGCGAGGTCGATCTTCTGGACGACGACGCCGCGGCGTCCGAGGTCGCGCGACTGCTGGCCGAGGACCGCGTGCGCCCTTTCGACATGACGCGTGCCCCGCTGATCCGGTTCATGCTGATCGCGACCGCGCCGAACCGCTACCGGCTGGTGTCGACCAACCACCACATCCTCCTCGACGGCTGGTCGATGCCGCTGCTGGTCCGGGAGTTGCTGACGCTCTACGCCACCGACGGGGACCCGTCGCCGCTGCCCCGCGTACACAGGTACCGCGACTATCTGGCGTGGATGAGCCGCCGAGATCAGGGAGCCTCCCGTGAGATGTGGGCTCGGGCCCTCGCCGGGGTGGACGGACCGACGTTGCTGGCGGCCGGGGCGAGCGGAGCGACGGGGAATGGACCTGCGCACCCGGACCGGCGGCTGTCCACGATGTCCGACGAGTGGGTCTTCGACCTGGACGAGGACCACACCACCCGCCTGCGCGACGTCGCACGGTCGCGCGATCTGACGGTCAACACGCTCGTTCAGGTCTCGTGGGGGATTGTGCTGGGTACGTTGACCGCCCGAAACGACGTGCTGTTCGGTGCCACCGTCTCGGGGCGGCCACCCGAACTGGCCGGCATCGAGACGATGGTCGGACTGTTCATCAACACCCTGCCCGTCCGGGTGAGGCTGCGCCCCGACGACACGGTGGGTGCCCTGCTGGAACGCGTTCAGGCCGAGCAGGCGGCGTTGCTGGACCACCACTACCTCGGGCTGGCCGAGATTCAGAGTGCCGCCGGGCCGGAGGTCGGATTCGACACATTGACGGTGTTCGAGTCGTACCCGGTCGACCGCGCCGGGCTCTCCACCGAGACCGACATCGCCGGAATGCGGGTCACCGGAGTGGATGCGCGCGATGCGGCCCACTATCCGCTGAGTCTCGTGGCATCCGTCGACTCTCGCCTGCGCCTGAAGTTCGAGTACCTGCCGGACGTCTTCGACGCGGACACCATCGACGACATCGCCGGGCGCGTGCTGCGGGTGCTCGACGCCTGCACTCGTCCGGACCAGCCGCTGGCCGCGCTGTCGCTGCTGACCGACCGGGAGCGCGCCGACCTGGTGCCGGTCCGCGGCCGTCCGGGCGGGTCGGCCCGCACGCTGCCCCAGATTCTCGACGAGGGGGCCGCGCTCGATCCGGGCGCGATCGCACTGTCCTCCGATGACAGCGACGTGAGCTACGGCGATTTGGACGAGCGGTCGAATCGTCTCGCCCGCGCACTCCTCGCGCGCGGGGCGGGCCCGGAGACGTTCGTGGCCATCGGAATACCGCGGTCCATCGACTCCGTACTGTCGATGTGGGCGGTGGCGAAGACCGGTGCCGCGTTCGTGCCGATCGACCCGAACTACCCCGACGAGCGCATCACCCACATGCTCGTCGACTCCGGAGTCACCCTCGGCGTGACCACGACCGCGCACCGAGACCGGCTCCCGGGCACCGCACACTGGCTGGTGCTCGACGAACCCGGCTTCGCGACCGAGTGCGCCGAGCGCCCGGGGGCATCCGTGACCGATTCCGACCGGAGCGGTCCGGTCACACTGGACACCGCCGCGTACGCCGTCTACACGTCGGGGTCCACGGGTGTGCCCAAGGGCGTGGTGGTCACCCATCGCGGACTCGACAACTTCGCTCTCGACCAGCTCGAACGTTTCGGGGCGACACCGCAGTCCCGCACCCTGCACTTTTCCACGCCGAGTTTCGACGGGTCGGTGTTCGAGTATCTGCAGGCCTTCGGTGCCGGCGCGACGATGGTGATCGCGGCGCCCAACGTGTTCGGCGGGGAGGAACTCGCGAGGCTGCTGGCCGACCGGAGCGTCACCCACGCGTTCATCACCACCGCTGCGCTGGCGTCACTCGATCCGGCCGGCCTCGTGCATCTCACGGACCTGGTATTCGGCGGCGAGGCCTGCCCACCCGAACTCGTCGCCCGCTGGGCACCGGGCCGTCGGCTGTACAACGCGTACGGGCCCACCGAGACGACGATCATGTCCAACATCAGCGAGCCGATGGTTCCCGGGGAACCGATCACCATCGGCGGCCCGATCCGCGGGGTGACGGAACTGGTGCTCGACTCCCGGCTGCAACCGGTCCCCGTGGGAGTTCCGGGCGAGTTGTATCTCGCCGGCGCCGGCCTGGCCCGCGGGTACCACCGCCGACCGGCACTCACCGCCGAACGGTTCGTCGCAGACCCCGTCCGTCCCGGCGAGAGGATGTACCGCACCGGCGACATCGTGCGGTGGACGGCAGACCACAGCATCGAGTATGTGGGCCGCACCGACTTCCAGGTGAAGGTGCGCGGCTTCCGCATCGAACTCGGCGAGATCGACTCCGCCCTCATGTCGGAGCCGGACGTCGGATTCGCGGCCACTCTTGCGCACCGCGGTCCCGCGGGAGACACCCTGCTGGTGTCGTACGTCGTTCCGGCGTCGGGTCGCTCCCTCGACCCGGTCGTACTCACCCGGCACCTGGCGGACCGCCTGCCGTCCCACATGGTGCCCACCTCGATCACGGTGCTGGACCGCATTCCGCTGACGGCGGTCGGCAAGCTGGACCGCACGGCACTGCCCGAACCCGACCTGCTCTCCGGAACGGCGCACGACCGGGTTCCGGTCGGTCCGATCGAGGACGCGGTGGCCGTCGTCTTCGCGGAGGTACTCGGACTGGCGCGCGTCGGCGCAGACGCCGGTTTCTTCGACATCGGCGGCAACTCGTTGAGCGCGACCCGGGTGATGGCGCGGCTGCGCGCGCTGCTCGGCACCGACTGCGGGGTGCGGGATCTGTTCGAGGCGCCCACGGTCGCCGCGCTGGCGGCGCGGATCGAGCACGCCGGCGCCGGGCCGTCCGGACGTCCGGTGCTCGCGGCCCGAACCCGGCCGGAGGACGTTCCGCTGTCGTTCGCGCAGCAGCGGATGTGGTTCGTCAACCAGCTCGACACCACCTCGGCTGCCTACAACATCCCGATCGTGGTGACACTGAGCGGGGACCTCGATGTGGGAGCGTTGAACTCGGCACTCACCGACGTCGTCGCCCGGCACGAGTCATTGCGCACGATGTTCCCGGTCCGCGGGGACTGGCCGGTTCAGCAGATCCTGCCCGCCGAGGGTGCGGTGCCCACTCTGACCCCCGTCCCTGTCACGGACGAGCACAGCCTGCGGGAGGAGCTGACCCGGCTGGTCTCGGCGGGTTTCGATGTCACCGTGCGGCTTCCGCTGCGGGCCGGACTGTATTCGCTGAGCGACACCGAGCACGTACTCGCCGTGGTCGTGCATCACATCTCGGCGGACGGGTTCTCGATGGTCCCGTTGGTGCGCGACGTGATGACGGCGTACGGCGCCCGCGTCTGCGGCGGCGCGCCCGACTGGGCGCCCCTGCCGGTGCAGTACGCCGATTACGCCCTGTGGCAACGGGAGTCGCTGGGTTCCGACGACGACCCCCGATCGCTGATCTCGCGGCAACTCGACTACTGGACGACCGCGCTGGCGGGTGCCCCCGACCTCCTGGAACTCCCCACGGATCGGGATCGGCCGTCCCAGCAGTCCTTCCGCGGCGCGCGCATCCACTTCTCCGTCGACAGCGACCTCCACTGTCGCATCAGGGAGCTGTCGCGACGTCTCGGCTCCACCGAATTCATGACCGTGCACGCCGCCCTGGCGGTGTTGCTCAGCCGTCTCGGTGGAACCCCGGACGTCGCCGTCGGCACCCCGATCGCCGGCCGGGGAGAGCCCGCACTCGACGGTCTGGTGGGCATGTTCGTGGGCACGCTCGCCCTGCGCACGCAGGTGGATGCTGCCGACTCGTTCACCGCCCTTGCCGCGCACTGTCGCGACGTCGACCTCGGAGCCTTCGCCCATGCCGACGTTCCGTTCGAGCGGGTGGTGGAGGCGGTCGGCCCGACCCGATCGACGGCGTATGCGCCGCTCGTTCAGGTCTCGCTGGAATTTCAGAACAACGAGCGACCGGTCCTGACGCTGCCGGGATTGGAAGTCCGTGCAATCGATCCCGGGCTCGCCGTGGTCAAGGTGGATCTCGAATTCCTCCTGGCAGAGGAGTTCGACGCGAACGGGGCGCCGGCCGGGATGACCGGTGCCGTCGACTTCGCCACCGATCTCTTCGACCCCGACACGGTCCGCGGCTTCGCCGACCGCTTCGTGCGCATCCTCGACGCCGTCACCGAGAATCCGGACCGGCCGATCGGTGACCTCCCCCTCCTCGACGAGGTGGAGTTGCGGGAGATGGTGCCTGCCCGCGGCAAGCCGGAGGTGCGCCCCGAGCTGTGGCCCGATCTGCTGACGGCCGCCGCCGCAGTCGACCCGGACTCGGTGGCGCTGTCCTTCGAGGACCGGCGGGTGAGCTACCGACAGCTCGACGAGTGGTCCAACCGGGTGGCCCGGGTCCTCCGCGGCCGCGGGGTGGGACCGGAGACGTTCGTGGCAGTCGGAATGCCCCGGTCGATCGAGTCGGTGGTCTCGATCTGGTCGATCACCAAGGCAGGCGCGGCGTTCGTGCCCGTCGACCCCACCTACCCGCGGGAGCGTATCGACTACATGCTCACCGATTGCCGGGCCGCGCTCGGCCTCACCGTGAGAAGTCGCCGGAGCGTCCTGCCCGATACGGTTCCGTGGCTGATCCTCGACGACGAGGACTTCGCCGCACCGGCGGCGGACGTCTCGTCGGCACCGATCACCGACGAGGATCGGACGAGTCCGTTGCACCTCGCCCACCCGGCGTATCTCATCTACACGTCGGGGTCGACCGGAAGGCCGAAGGGCGTGACCGTCACACACCGGGGCATGGCCGATTTCACCGCGGAAACGCACGAACGGTTCCAGGTCACGCACGAGTCCCGGGTCTCGCAGCTGGCGTCCCCGAGTTTCGATGCCTCGGTGTTCGAGCTGATGATGGCGTTCAGCGCGTCGGCGCGGGTCGTGATCGTGCCGCCCGCCGTCGTCGGGGGCAGCGAACTGGCGGATCTGTTCCGTCGCGAGCAGGTGACCCATGCAACCATCACCCCGACGGCACTGGCGGCCCTCGACAACGACGGACTCGATTCGCTTCGGGTCCTGGATCTGGTGGGCGAGGCGTGCCCGCCGGAGGTGGTGGCCCGGTGGGCGCCGGGGCGGAGCCTGCACAGCGGGTACGGGCCCACGGAGACCACGATCCAGGCGAGCGTCAGCGCCCCAATGCGTCCCGGCGAGGGCGTGAACATCGGTTCACCCGCACGGGGATTCGCGTTCCTGGTCCTCGACGAGAGGCTGCAACCGGTCCCGGTCGGTGTGCCCGGCGAGTTGTACATCGCCGGACCGGGTATGGCACGCGGGTACCACAACCGGGCGGCGCTCACCTCGGAACGATTCGTGGCCTGCAACGTCGGGGAACCGGGGCGCCGGATGTACCGCACCGGTGACGTGGTGCGCTGGCGTGAGTCGGCGAGCACCCTCGAGTACATCGGGCGCAGCGACTTCCAGGTGAAGGTCCGTGGTTTCCGCATCGAACTAGGGGAGATCGACGCGGTGCTCGCCCGTCACCCGGCGGTTGCCTTCGCCGCCACCATCGGTCATACCGGCCCGTCCGGCGACACCGTGCTCGCCTCGTACGTGCGGGCTCAGGACGGACAGGAGGTGGAGCCCGCGGGACTGCGCACCTACGCGTCCGAGCGCCTGCCCGCCCACATGGTGCCGTCCGCGGTGGTCGTACTTGATCGGATTCCGATGACCCCGGTGGGCAAACTCGACCGGAAGGCGTTGCCCGCCCCGGAGTTCGGTTCGACCGGTGCGGCGTTCCGGGCGCCGGCCACGGAAAACGAGCGCATCGTCGTGGATGTCTTCGCGGAGGTTCTCGGGGTGGACCGGGTGGGCACCGCGGACAGCTTCTTCGACCTCGGCGGAAATTCGCTTCTCGCCACCAGGAT
This sequence comes from Rhodococcus sp. NPDC127593, assembly GCF_042671975.1. Taxonomy (NCBI): domain Bacteria; kingdom Bacillati; phylum Actinomycetota; class Actinomycetes; order Mycobacteriales; family Nocardiaceae; genus Rhodococcus; species Rhodococcus sp. NPDC127593. The sequence continues at coordinate 108,169 of NZ_JBHXWI010000017.1, forward strand.
CGTCAGCGCCCTGCAGGCCGAACTGGACCGGAGGGTTCCGCTGCAATGGATGTTCCTCGACCCGACACCGGCGGGGATCGCCCGCCGCCTCGACCTTCCGCACCGGAGCACCGGTATGGAAGAGGCACTCGCCGTGGTGATTCCGCTGCGTGCGCAGGGAAGCGGGCGACCGTTGTTCTGCGTGCATCCGGGCATCGGCCTGTCCTGGGGGTACGCCGGTCTGGTGCAGTATCTCCCTCCCGACCGGCCGGCTTACGGGCTGCAGCTGCCCACGATCAGCGGTGACGGCGACTACCGGACGATCGAGCAACTGGCCCACCGCTACATCGAGGAAATGCAGGCGATCCAGCCCACCGGCCCGTACGACCTGCTCGGCTGGTCGCTCGGCGGGGTCATCGCGCACGCCATGGCCGTCGAACTGCAGGCAGCCGGCGACGAGGTCGCCACGCTCGCCGTCATGGACAGCTACCCCGTGGGCGGCGAGGACCCGCTGGCCGGCCGGCTCGAGATCCGGGACCTCCTGCGCGGGCTGGGACTCCAGACCGAGGAAGACGGCGAGATGACCTACGAACACGCCGCGCGGTTGATCGACGAATCGTTCGGGACCGAGACCGGAGTGCGAGGGCACGACCTCGAACGGATCACCGCGGGCTACGAGAGTTCGAGGTGGCTCGCCCACCACTTCGTGCCCCGGGTGTACGACGGGGACCTGCTCATCTTCCCCGCCACGCACGATGGCACGACCCGTGTCCGGTCGGCGGACGAGTGGCGGCCGCTCGTGACCGGCCGGATCGACGAGCAGCCCGTGGACTGCGGGCACAACGAGATGATCGAGCCGCAGTCGCTCGCCGTCATCGGGCCGGTGTTGTCGCGCGTGCTCTCCGAACGGCCGTGACTCGGGTCAGGCGATGCGGAACTGCGCGAGACCGCGAATCGGCCACTCGCCGTTGACGTCCGATCCGTCCCGACCCTGCCGGACGAGGTAGTCGGCGAAGTCGCGTTGCCGTTCGGCGTGCCAGCCGGCCTGATGCGTCATGATGTCGAGGGCCCGCAGATTCGGGTACTCCTGCGCGAGCGTCCGGGCGAGGTGTGCCGCGGCGATCGCGTCGGCCTCGGCCTCGTGGGCGTCCTTCAGCGCGATGCCGTAGTGCTCGCACACCGCGCCGAGTGTGCGCCTGCCCTTCCGGTACCGGTCCATCTCGCGGTCGATGACGTAGGGGTCGACCACGATGCCGGTGACGAGTTCGGTCAGCCCGAGGCGCAGACCCTCGGTGTGCATGACGGTCAGGTCGTAGGAGGCGTTGAACGCGACGACGGCATGGTCGCGGGTCCACGCGTCGTGCAGGGCCTCGCGGATCTCCCCGTACCCGGTGGCGTAGTCCTGCCCGTGGGCCCGGGCGTACTCCGTGGAGATTCCGTGCACGTCCGACGCGCCCTGCGGGATGGCGACCTCCGGGTCGAGTAGCCAGGTTCGCGACTCGAAGTGGTGAGCGTCGACGATGGCGATGCACGCGGAGACGATGCGGGCATCGGTGGGGTCGGGCCCCGTCGTCTCCAGGTCGAACGCGCAGATCGGTCTGTCCGACCAGCTGGTCATGGGGGCCTCTCGGTGGTGATTCGGTGCCCGCCCAGTATCTGCCGCGGCAGGCGCCGGATCCGGGACCGACACGGCGGGGATCCCAGGTTGTCGTGGCCGGTCGCCGGGGGTATCGTGTCCTCCGGTCTGCAGTTCGCCGAGGTCGTGAACTGCCTTTCGAGAGAGCAAGGAGGTGTGGCATCCGATGAGAAGCCAACCTCCGAGTACCAACTGAAACCGTTCCACCGGTAGGTGCGCGGTTTCACGGTCCGTGTTCCTCAGCGCCGTTCCGCGCTGCCCACTTTCCCTCGAAAGCCCCGTGTCATGCCTCAGCTGCGTCCGATCCGTTCCCTCCTCCCCAGCCGTTCCGCCGGTCTGTCCGATGCCGACGCCGGTCACGTGGCGACCCGCAGGCCCGTCGAACCGACGCCTGCAGAGGAAACGGTGGTCAACAGCGCCGTCTACCGCGACGGCCGGAAGACGGCCACCCCGGCCACACTGTCGGAGGCACTCGCGAGCCTGCCGGATGCGTCGTCGATGGCGTGGATCGGGATGTACCGGCCGAACGACGCCCAGTTGTACGCGGCAGCAAAGCAATTCGACCTGCACGAGCTGGCCGTCGAAGACGCGATCGTCGCCCACCAGCGGCCCAAGCTGGAGCGTTACGGCAAGACGCTGTTCGTGGTCCTGCGCGCCGCGCGCTACTGCGACGAGACCGAGCGCGTCGAATTCGGTGAGCTGCACGTCTTCTGTGGTCCGACGTTCGTGCTCACGGTCCGGCACAGCGAATCCCCCGACCTGTCGGCGGTCCGCCGGCGGATGGAGAGCAACCCGGACCTGCTCCGGCTCGGACCCGAGGCCGTCCTCTACGCCATCCTCGACGCCGTGGTCGACGGGTACGCGCCGGTGGTGGCCGGACTGCAGAACGACATCGACGAGATCGAGACCGAGGTGTTCAGCGGAGCGCCCGGGGTGTCGCGGCGCATCTACGAACTCACCCGCGAGGTCATCGAATTCCAGAGGGCCACAAGGCCGCTACTCGGGATGCTGCGCGGATTGTCGGCGGGATTCGAGAAGTACAACACCGACGAGGAATTGCAGCGGTACCTACGTGACGTCACCGACCACGCCACGGTGGTCGTGGAGCGCGCGGACAATTTCCGCCAGCTGCTCGGGAACATCCTCACCGTCAACGCCACCCTGGTGTCGCAGGAGCAGAACGAGGAGATGCGCAACCTGACCCAGGCCAGCTATGCGCAGAACGAGGAGATCAAGAAGGTGTCGGCGTGGGCGGCGATCCTCTTCGCGCCCACCCTGATCGGGACGGTCTACGGCATGAACTTCGACCACATGCCCGAACTGCACTGGGCCGGTGGGTATCCGTTCGCCCTGTCGCTGATGATGCTCACCTGCGCCGGCCTGTACACGATCTTCAAACGCCGCGGCTGGTTGTGAGCGAGGCCGGCTGCGGGCACTGCCCGCAGCCGGCCGTTGCCTCCGGTCAGAGTTCGTCGACGCAGACGACGAACTTGCGCTCGGGGTATTCGTATCCGTTGGAGGACGTGCTGCACGAGTCCACGGACGTGGCGCCCTGCACGATCTCGGTCACCTTCACACCGTCGACGGCGGTGGTGTCGCCGCAGTCGATGCGCGCGGGATCCTCGCCACCGACGTCCATGCAACCGCCGACGACCCAGTCCACGTCGAGGCAGATCGCGCCCTGCTCGACGCCGCCGAGGGTTTCGTAGTAGTACGAGTCGGCATCGCTGATGCACTGGCTGTTCTTCGCGGCCTTGGCGATCACCTTGTAGTTCGAATCGGCGCTGCCGCACACCGCCTTGTCGATCTCGGCGTCGGAGACGGTGCCGCCGAGCTTCACGCACTCACCGATCGCGACCTCGAAGTCGACGTCGCCGCCGGCGTCCTCGCCTTCCTGTCCGTTGATCACGGTGGTCGATTCGCTGGACGAGGTGGCCGCGGACGCACCCGACTCCGGCACCGCGGTGGGCGTCGTGTCCGAACCGCACCCGGCCACCAGGACTGCCGTCGCCGACAACGCGACGACTGCGGTACACACCCGCCGAACTAACCCTGTCATGTCTGACCCCTCCGTCAGGTGACCGTCCGCCACCCGTTCCTCCGAGATGACCTTGCCACCTCGATCGTGTCCACCGCGATTGCCGTGTCGCGCATTATTTGATTACATCGCTGTCCGATTTGCCAATCGTGGTGACAGTATGGACGGGTGGATCTCCCCGTGATGCCTCCGTTACAGCCGATGCTCGCGAAGGCTGCGTCGTCCGTTCCGGCGCAACCGGAGTCCGGGCTCGCCTGGTCCTACGAACCGAAATGGGACGGTTTCCGCACCCTCGTCTTCCGCGACGGCGACGAGGTGGTGCTCGGGTCCCGCGGCGGAAAGGATCTGGCCAGGTACTTTCCCGAACTCGTCCGGGCGGTGAAGGACGAACTGCCGGAGCGGTGCGTGGTGGACGGCGAACTCGTCGTCCCGCGCAGCATCGACGGCCGCACCCGGCTCGACTGGGAGTCGTTGTCGGAGCGCATTCATCCGGCCGAGAGCCGGGTGACGATGCTGTCCGAGAAGACCCCGGCGCAGTTCGTCGCGTTCGATCTGCTCGCCCTGGGCGACCGCGACCTCACCCGGGAGGATTTTTCCGTGCGCCGCGCGCAGCTCGTCGACACCATCGGCGGTGGACCCAGCTGCCACGTCACCGCCGCCACCGAATCCAGTGCGACGGCCACCGAGTGGTTCGAGGCGTTCGAGGGCGCCGGACTCGACGGGGTGGTGGCGAAGAAGCTGGTGGGCCCGTACCTGCCCAACAAGCGGGAAATGGTGAAGGTGAAGCACGCCCGCACCGCCGACTGCGTCGTCATCGGATACCGGCCGCACAAGAGCCAGCCGGGGATCGGGTCGATGCTGCTCGGACTGTACGACGGCGACCAGATGGCGATGGTCGGCGGTGCGTCGGCGTTCACGGCGGCGCGGCGGATCGAACTGCTCGCCGAGCTCGACGAGCTGCGCGTCGGCGACGACGTCGTGGCCGACGGGGCGCCGACGCGGTGGCAGTCGGGCAACGACCGAACCTGGGTGCCGCTGCGCCCCGAACGCGTCGTCGAGGTGGCGTACGACCAGATGGAGGGTGCCCGGTTCCGGCACGCCGCGCGGTTCCTGCGCTGGCGCCCGGACCGGACACCCGACGAGTGCACGTTCCAACAATTGGAGGTCCCGGTGCGATACGACCTTGCCGACGTCCTGGCCGGAGGTTCCTAGATGGCGAGTCCTGCCGAAGAACTCGACGTCGACGGCGTCGCCGTGCGGCTGTCGAATCCCGACAAGATCTACTACCCGAAACTCGGCGCCGAGGGCGGCACGAAACGGCACCTGGTGGAGTACTACCGGACCGTCGCACTGAACGGTGCGCTGCTGACCGCCCTGTTCGATCGGCCGACGCACCTGCAACGGTTCCCGGACGGTATCGAGGGCGAGGAAATCTACCAGAAGCGGGTTCCCGCGAAGCGCCCCGACCACGTCGACTCGTGTGAGGTCACGTTCCCGTCCGGCCGCAAGGCCGACGTGCTCCGCGTGCGGAGTGCCGCGAACATCGTGTGGGCGGCGAACCTCGGCAACATCACGTTCCATCCGTGGGCGGTCCGGTGCCCCGACGTCGATCACCCCGACGAACTGCGCATCGACCTGGACCCGCAGCCGGGGACCGGATTCGACGACGCCCGGGCGGTCGCGCTGGACGTGCTCCGGCCGCTGCTGGACGAACTCGGTCTCGTCGGTTATCCCAAGACCTCGGGCGGCCGCGGGCTGCACGTGTATCTCCGCATCGAACCGCGCTGGGATTTCATCGAGGTGCGGCGCGCGGGGATCGCCCTCGCACGGGAGATCGAGCGGCGCAGCGGCGACCGCGCCACCACGTCCTGGTGGAAGGAGGAACGCGGCGAACGCATCTTCCTCGACTTCAACCAGAACGCCAGGGACAAGACCATCGCGTCCGCCTACTCGGCCCGCAAGACGCCGATCGCGACCGTGTCGACGCCGGTCACCTGGGAGGAACTCGTCGACGTCGACCCCGACGACTTCACCATCGCGACCGTGCCCGCGCTGCTCGCGAAGCGCGGCGATCCCATGGCGACCATGGGCGACGTGGCGCAATCGCTGGACGTGCTGCTGGAGATGGCGGAACGGGACGCCGCGAACGGTCTCGGCGATCTCCCGTACCCACCCAATTACCCGAAGATGCCGGGCGAACCCAAGCGGGTACAACCGAGTCGGGACCGAGACCGCAAATAGCCGGCGCTCACGTAGGCTCGGCACGGTCGGGTCGGGAACAATGTGAGGTCTTCATGGAACGTACGACAGTCCGTACTGCCGGACTCGCCCTCGGTGTCGTCGCGACGGCACTCGGGACCCTGATGATCGCGCCGGCCACCTCGTCGGCCGTCTCCCTCTCCTGTGTGTCACCACCCGGCCGGGGCCACACCACGGTCGTCGACCGCACCGCGTGCGGGGCCAACGCCGATACGAGCAGCAATTCGGCGGCGTTCGGCACGGACGGTGTCGGTTTCGCCGACGCAGCCCATGCGGGAGCAGCGCTCGGCGCCGGACTGGGCGGCGGTGTCGGTGCGGCCGAGGCGCGTCGTGGCGCCGTCGCCGCGGTGGCGGTCGGGCCCGAGAGCGTCGCCATCGGAACGGTCGACAGTGCCGGTCCCGCGCTGGTGCTGAGCGGTCCGGGAGGGCAGGCGCTCGTCGCGGATCCGGCCAAGGGCGTGGTGTGCGCCGCAGGACCGTCGCTCGCCATCAATTTCCTTGCAGGTCAAGCGTGTCTGAGCGATGGCATAACAGTGTGGCGCCTTCCCTGAACGGCACCCCGGTCCGCGTCGTATGGTGACGGTAGTCACAATGGGCTGACGCAACTGCCGTAGGACATACGGCAGTGAGATCGGAGGTGGTCGATGACGACCAGCGTTCGAGTTCCCCGGCCCGCGTCCGTGCCACGGACGGAGCTGCACGTCGACCCGCGGTTCCTGCCGCTCGCCGACCGGTTCTTCGCGATGTACCGGCAACCTCAGCACGGTGGCGGGGCGCTCACCGCGTATTTCCGGGGTGAGAAGGTCCTCGACATCTGGGCGGGCTGGGCCGACCGCGACCGCCGTTGGGACCGCGACACCGTCGCCCTGTCGTTCTCGACGGGAAAGGGCGTGGCCGGCACGGTCGTCCACCGGCTCGCCGAACGCCGGCTGATCGACTACGACGCGCCCGTCGCGCGCTACTGGCCCGAGTTCGGCGCGGCAGGCAAAACCGACATCACGGTCCGCGAACTCCTCACCCACCGAGCCGGACTGCACAAGGTCCGGGGTCTGATGCGGAGCCCGCTCGATCTCCTCGACTACGACGCCGTCGTCCAGGCCCTCGCGGCCACCCCTGCGGATCCGCGCAGGCTGCGCGGTCCCGGGTATCACGCCGTCACCTACGGGTGGCTGGTCGCCGAACTGATCGCCCGCGTCACCGGAAAGCCGTTCGTCCAGGTCGTGCAGGACGAGATCGCCGGCCCGCTCGGCGTCGACGACTTCTGGTATCAGGTTCCCGGACAGCACCGTCCGCGGATCGCGAAGCTGTTTCCGCACATCAACCCGGCCGGGCTCAACTGGGAGCTCACGTCGAACGTGCTCTCGCTCGTCGGCCCCACCCGCGGCCTCGCCGAGGCGGCAATGCCTCAGGGATTCGACATGCTGGTCCGGAATCCGGCGGTGCACGACGCGGTGATGCCCGGCTGGAACGGCGTGTTCAGCGCGCGGGCGCTCGCGCGCATGTACGGCGCCATCGCCAACGGAGGCAGGTTGGACGGGCACCGGTTCCTGCGCAAGTCCACCATCGCGCAGATGTCGCAGGTGCAGACCAGCGACCGCGACTACGTCCTCGGTATCCGGCCGCAGTGGTCCCTCGGCTACCACCGGCCGATCCTCGCGTCCCGGGAACAACCACGGAACGCGATCGGGCACTACGGCGTCGGCGGGTCCGGCGCCTACGCGGACCTCGACAGCGGACTGTCCCTGGGCTTCGTCACCAACCGCCTCGGCAGTTCCCTCACGGCTCTCGGTGATCTTCGTCTGGCCCGGCTCGGTGTCGAGGCGCAGGCGATCGTCCGGAACGGCAAGTAACCACGAAAGGAATCCTGATGAGTGATCACGTGTACCGAGTTGTCGAGGTCGTCGGTTCGTCGAGCGACAGCACCGACGCGGCCATCAAGAACGCCATCGCGCGGACCAACGAGACCGTGCGCAACGTCGAGTGGTTCGAGGTCGTCGAGACCAGGGGCCACGTCGAGAACGGCGCCATCGCGCACTACCAGGTCACGGTGAAGGTCGGATTCCGTGTGGAGCCGGGCGACGCGGTCTGACATCCGCACGGTTCTCGCGCAAAATTGGAACACGTTATAGTCTGGTGTCACATCCCGACGTCGAACTGCGCGTACTCAGGTAGGGGAGAACCGTGGCTTATGTGATCACGCAGCCGTGCTGCAACGACGCCTCGTGCGTCGATGTCTGTCCGGTCAACTGCATCCATCCCACACCGGACGAGAAGCCGTTCGCCACCACGGAAATGCTGTACATCGACCCGGACACCTGCATCGACTGCGGGGCCTGCGTCGAGGAGTGCCCGGTGGAGGCCATCTACGCGGAGAACGACCTCGAAGAGGTCGACGAGCCGTACCTCGACATCAACGCGCAGTACTACACCAAGCACCCCATCGGCCCCGACTGGCCCGAGCCGCTCACGCTGCCGCAGATCGACGCAGCCCTCGGCACGCTCCACGTCGCGGTCGTGGGGTCGGGCCCGGCCGCCTGCTACGCCGCGATGGAACTGACCGCGAAGCCACGCGTCGAGGTCGACATCTTCGACCGGCTGCCCACCCCGTACGGGCTGGTGCGCGCCGGTGTCGCGCCGGACCATCCGGGCACCAAGGGCGTCACGGACCAGTTCCGCTCGGTCGTCGGCAAGCGCACGGTGCACTGCCACTTCAACGTGGAAGTGGGCCGGGACGTGAGCCACGAGGAACTGCTCGCGCACCACCACGCCGTCATATACGCGGTCGGCGCGGCAGGCGACCGCGCACTGGGCATTCCCGGCGAGGATCTCGTCGGCAGCCACGCCGCCACCGAGTTCGTGGCCTGGTACAACGGTCACCCCGACTACGCCGACCGCACGTTCGACCTGTCGGGGGAACGGGCCGTCATCGTCGGCAACGGCAACGTGGCACTCGACGTGGCCCGCATCCTCGTCACCGATCCGGAGATCCTGGCCAAGACGGATCTCGCGGACCATGCCCTCGAGGCCCTGCGGGCGAGCAACATCCGTGAGGTCGTCGTTCTCGGCCGCCGGGGCCCCGCCCAGGCCGCCTACACCAACCCCGAACTCCTGGCGCTCGGGCGAATGCCGAACGTGGACATCGTCGTCGACCCGGAGGAAGCGGTGCTCGACCCGGCGAGCCGCGCGTTCATCGACGGCGACGAGGCCGAGCCGTCGCAGCGCCACAAGGTGCGGCAGGTCGAGGAGTTCGCACGGCGCACCGCAGATCCGGCGAAGAAGCGGATCGTGCTGCGTTTCCTGACGTCACCCGTGGAGATTCTCGGCACCGACGCTGTCGAATCGGTGCGCATCGCGAAGAACGAGTTGGTCGCGGACGCATCCGGCAGGCTCAGCGCCAAACCGTCCGACGTCACCACGACGCTGGACACCGGCCTGGTGCTGCGCTCGATCGGCTATCGCGGTCAACCCGTGGCCGATCTCCCCTTCGACGACCGGCGCGGCGTCATCCCCAACGAGAACGGCAGGGTGATCGATCCGGAGACCGGAGCGCCGGTGCCCGGCGTATACGTGGCCGGCTGGATCAAACGCGGGCCGACCGGCGTGATCGGCACCAACAAGTACTGCTCCGCGGAGACGGTCAGGATGCTGATCGACGACTTCTCCGCCGGGCGGCTCGACGCGCCCGCCGAACGAGAGGCCCTCGACCGGCTGATCGCCGAGCGTGCGCCCGACGCCGTCGACTACCAGGGCTGGCAGCGGATCGACAAGACCGAACGTGCCGGGGGCAGGGCGGCCGGCCGGACGCGCACCAAGCTGATCACCATCGAGAGCATGCTCGCCGCCGCCCGCGCCGATACCTGATCGTGAGCGCTTCTTGACCACACGGTGACTCCACTTCCCCGCAGGCCGCGGAGCGGCAACGATTGCGGGCAAATTGCTCGCGGCCGGATGATGTGTGTTAATGGCAGTGCGCGATTGATAGGTCCGTCGGGGACGCGCGTTGCACACGTCGTCGAACGAGAGTGGTCATATGGGCAAGTCAGGAATCGGTTTTTCCAGGAACAAGCACTGGTCTTCGCGCGTCGCCGTCGCACTGACCGGGGCCGTCGTCTCCGGAACTGCGCTGGTCGGGGCCGCACAGGCCGCGCCGCTCTTTCCCGGTGGACCGGAGATTCCGAGTCTTCCCACCCTGCCGGGACTGCCCGGCGCGCCGCAGCTGCCGCTTCCCGAACCGGCACCCGCGCCCGCGAACTTCTCGGCTCCGTCCCTCAACCCGGGTGCGGGCGAGGTCGTGGGTGTCGCGCAACCGGTGATCATCCGCTTCAACGAGGCGATCGGCGACCGCGCCGCCGCCGAGCGTGCGATCAAGGTCACCACCAGCCAGCCGGTCGAGGGTGGTTTCTACTGGATCAACGACAGCCAGGTGCGCTGGAAGCCCACCGAGTTCTGGCCCGAGAACACCGAGGTCACCGTGGATGCCGGCGATTCGCACTCCACGTTCACCATCGGCGACGCGCTGGTGGCGACCGCGGACGACAACACCAAGCAGATCACCGTCACCCGGAACGGCGAAGTGGTCAAGACCATGCCGACGTCGATGGGTAAGACCGATCACGAGACGCCGAACGGCACGTACATCATCGGCGACAAGTTCCGTGACATGTACATGGACTCGTCCACGTACGGTGTCCCGGTCGACTCGGCCGAGGGGTACCGCACGTACGTGGAGTACGCCACCCGCATGTCGTACAGCGGCATCTTCGTCCACGCCGCACCGTGGTCGGTGGACGCCCAGGGCAACACGAACGTCAGCCACGGCTGCCTCAACGTGAGCACCGAGGACGCCAAGTGGTTCTACGAGAACTCGAAGAAGGGCGACGCCGTGGTCGTGCAGAACACCGCGGGCGGCGTGCTGAACGGCTCCGACGGTCTCGGCGACTGGAACCGCTGAACCTGATCCGACCGCGTTCTTCCCGTAGCCCGCACAGTTCAATGTGCGGGCTACGGCAATTTACCGGCTATTCGTAAACGGTCGTCAGACTGCGGCAGTGAGATCGAGTCCGGAACGAACCCTGCCGTCGCCGGGAAAGCAGGGATTGCTCGGGCGTCCGTGGCGGGACTACGCGCTGTTCGCAGCGCTGGTGGGCCCCAATCTGGTTCTGCTCGTTCTGTTCACCTACCGGCCCCTGGTCGACAACATCCGGCTGTCGTTCTTCGACTGGAACATCGCCGACCCCGTCGCCACGTTCGTCGGCTGGGGCAACTACCGCGAGTGGTGGAGCCGGCCCGACACCTGGCAGATCGTCGGGAACACCGTCGTGTTCACCGTCGCGACCGTTGTGGGATCGATGGTCGCCGGTCTCGCGCTCGCCGTGCTGCTGGACCGTAACCTGCACGGCCGCAACCTCGTCCGCTCGGCGATCTTCGCGCCGTTCGTCATTTCGGGCGCCGCGATCGGCGTGGCGTTCCAGTTCGTGTTCGATCCCCGTTTCGGGTTGATCCAGGACCTCCTGCACCGTGCCGGGGTCGACTCCGTTCCCGACTTCTATCAGGATCCGCACTGGGCGCTGTTCATGGTGACGGTCACCTACATGTGGAAGAACCTCGGCTACACGTTCGTGATCTACCTTGCGGCACTGCAGGGTACGCGACGTGAGCTGACGGAGGCCGCGGAGATCGACGGGGCGGGCCGGTGGACGACGTTCCGCCGGGTCGTGCTCCCGCAGTTGCGTCCGACCACCTACTTCCTCTCGATCACGGTGATGCTGGGCTCCCTTCAGGTGTTCGACATCATCAACGTGATGACCCGGGGCGGTCCACTCGGTACCGGAACCACCACGATGGTCTACCAGGTCTACAACGAGTCGTTCCGCAACTTCCGTGCCGGCTACGGCGCCACCGTTGCCACGATCATGTTCCTGGTCCTGCTCGGGATCACCGTCTACCAGGTGCGGATCATGGATCGCGGTGACGCCCGGTGACCGCGGACATCGTGCGCGATCAGCGCAGCACGGATGTGCCGGTGACGGCAGACCCGGCCCGTGACCATCGCCGGCGGGAAGCGCTCGTGACGGTCCTGGGATACGCCGCGACGGTGGCGGTGCTGGTCATGGTGGCCCTGCCGCTGTACTGGATCGTGATGACGTCCTTCAAGGATCGTCCGGACGTCTACACCCTGCCGGTCACCTGGTGGCCCGGCACCTTTCATCCCGAGAACTACTCGGAGGCCACCACGTCGGTGCCGTTCTGGACGTTCCTGCGCAACTCGGTGATCATCACCGGGGTGCTGGCCGTCGTGAAGTTCGCGCTCGGCGTGTTCAGCGCCTACGGTCTGGTGTTCCTGCGGTTCCCGGGCAAGAACCTCGTGTTCCTCGGCATCATCGCCGCATTGATGGTGCCCAACCAGATCACGGTCATCTCCAACTACGCACTCGTCGCCGAATGGGGCTGGCGAAACAGCTTTCACGGCATCATCGTTCCGCTCGCCGGAGTCGCGTTCGGAACGTTCCTGATGCGCAACCACTTCCTGTCGATACCCACCGAGATCATCGAGGCCGCCCGGATGGACGGCGCGGGCCACTTCCGGCTGCTGTGGCGGGTGGTCCTGCCGGTATCGGGCCCCACCATGGTGGCGTTCGCGATCATCACCGTCGTCACCGAGTGGAACGAATACCTGTGGCCGTTCCTGATGGCCGACGATGCGTCCGTCGCGCCGCTGCCGATCGGGCTGACTCAACTCCAGAACAACGACGGGCTCACCAACTGGGGCCCGGTCATGGCGGGAACGGTACTCACGATGCTGCCGATTCTCGCGGTTTTCCTTGTGCTGCAACGGCACATGATCAAGGGCCTCACATCGGGTGCGGTCAAGGGATAGCGGAGAACGAGGAGAGACATGAATCGGATGAACCGTCGGGGATTCCTCGGGCTGGCGGGCGCGGTGGCCGCCGGCGCCGCGCTGACGGCGTGTGCCGGGTCGGGGTCGGGCTCGTCGGCGACGTCCGGTGCGGCGGGCGACGCGAACACCATCACGTTCTGGTCCAACCACCCCGGCAAGTCCCAGGACGTCGAACGTGAACTGATCAACCGGTTCCAGGCGAAATACCCCGATCTCACCGTGAACCTCGTCGACGGCGGAAAGAACTACGAGGAGGTGTCGCAGAAGTTCAACGCGGCCCTGTCGGGCGGCGAACTGCCCGACGTCGTGGTGCTGTCGGACGTCTGGTGGTTCAACTACGCCCTGACCGGTGCCATCGAACCGCTCGACGGACTGTTCGGTGAGGTCGGGGTCGACTCCTCCGATTACGTCGATTCGCTGCTCGCCGACTACCTGTTCGCGGGCAAGCACTACGCCCTTCCGTACGCGCGGTCGACGCCGCTGTTCTACTACAACAAGCAGGTGTGGACGCAGGCCGGACTGCCCGATCGCGGGCCCGCCACCTGGCAGGAGTTCGACGAATGGGGTCCCGAACTGCAGCGGGTGATGGGCGGTGGCAAGCTGGCCCACGGCTGGGGCGACGCCAAGAACTACCTGGGCTGGACGTTCGAGGGACCGGTCTGGACGTTCGGCGGGGCGTATTCGGACCAGTGGGACCTGAAGTTCGGCGACGAGAAGACGCTCGCCGCGGGGACGTTCCTGAAGGACATGATCCACACGAAGAAATACGCGGCCGTGTCGAGCGACATCGCCAACGAATTCGGCGCGGGCATCCTCGCCTCGACGATCGCGTCGACCGGTGACCTGTCGGGGATCACCAAGTCGGCCGCGTTCGACTTCGGCACCGCCTTCCTCCCCGCGTCGGGCGCGCCGGGCTGCCCGACCGGCGGCGCGGGCCTCGCGATTCCGGCGCGGATCTCCGACGAGCGGAAGAAGAACGCGCTGACGTTCATCGACTTCGTGACCAACGGCGAGAACACCGCGTACTTCTCCCAGAACGTCGGGTACATGCCCGTCCGCAAGTCCGCTGTCGAAGACCCGAGCATGAAGGCGTACCTCGCCGCGAACCCCAACGCGCGCACCGCCGTCGACCAGCTCGCGAAGACCCGGTCGCAGGACTACGCCCGGGTCTTCGTACCCGGCGGCGACCAGATCATCGGCACCGGACTCGAACAGATCGCGCTGCAGAACGCGGACGTGGCGACGACGTTCGCGGGCGTCGGGACGCAACTCCAGCAGATCATCGACCGTCAGATCACACCCAAGCTGCCCCAGTAGGAGGAGAAGGAACATTCATGGCCCACGTGCAGTTCGCAGGTGTCACCCACCGCTATTCCGGAGCCGATCGACCCGCGGTCGATCGGCTGGACCTCGACATCGCGGACGGTGAGTTCCTCGTCCTCGTGGGTCCGTCCGGGTGCGGTAAGTCGACCAGCCTGCGGATGCTGGCCGGCCTCGAGGCCGTCGAGGCGGGCCGCATCGCGATCGGCGGCACCGACGTCACCGCGCTGCCGCCCCGGGCGCGGGACGTGGCCATGGTGTTCCAGAGTTACGCGCTGTACCCGAACATGACCGTCGCCGACAACATGGGTTTCGCGCTCCGCAACGCCGGCGTCGGGAAGGTGGAACGCACCGAGCGGGTGCTGGAAGCGGCGCGGATGCTCGAACTCGAACCGCTACTGGATCGCAAACCGGCGAAACTGTCCGGCGGGCAACGTCAACGGGTCGCGATGGGCCGGGCCATCGTGCGGCACCCCAAGGTGTTCTGCATGGACGAACCGCTGAGCAACCTCGACGCCAAGCTGCGGGTGAGCACGCGCTCGCAGATCGCGGGCCTGCAGCGCCGGCTCGGCACGACCACCGTGTACGTCACCCACGACCAGGTGGAGGCCATGACGATGGGCGACCGGGTCGCGGTCATGCAGGGCGGGCGCCTCCAGCAGGTCGCACGGCCCCGCGATCTCTACGACAACCCGGTCAACACGTTCGTCGCCGGGTTCATCGGCTCGCCCGGGATGAACCTCATGGACACCCCGATCCGCGACGGCGTCGCCGAGCTGGGCGACCTGCGAATTCCGGTGCCACACTCGGCGATCGGGGACGGTTCCGTGATCGTCGGGGTGCGTCCGGAGGCGTGGACGCTGGTGGGGGCGTGGCGCAAGGACTCGTACACGGTCGAGACCGACCTGCTCGAGGAACTCGGGGCGGAGTCCTTCGTGTACGGGTCCGGCACGTCCGGGAAGGTGGTGGTGCGGGTGGATCGCACCCGCACCGTCGCCGCGGGGGAGAGGTTGCACCTGCAGCCGAAGCCGGGCGAGGTGTACTTCTTCTCCGCGGCGACGGGGAACCGTCTGCGGTAGCCGGGCTCTCATCTGTTGCCAATGTATCTAATACTCGCTATCAGTTTCTGGCTGTCTGTCACCGCGGATTGATGTCTGCGGAATTCGTGGGCTGCCGGTCGTTGGGGTGCGCAAGGGCGCCGACGGAGGGCCGGTTGCCTTCTCGGCGCACGGGTTCGAGTCCCCAACTCTGTAGCCGCGCGGGCCGGGGCGCTGATCTGTGCAGGTCTGTATCAGGTTGTGCGGGAGCGACTCCCGAGAGTGCGAAGGTATTATTGGGGTGCCGGGTGCCGGGTGCCGGGTGCCGGGTGCCGGGTTCGGCAGGATGGGAGGCGTCGCCAGCCGATCAGCGCAATGTTGCGGACGAGCGATATTGGTGCGATGTATCGGATCTGCAAGGATCGCGGTTCGTGTCTCGAGGGAGCAGCGGGCGGGGCGCGGCCGGATGCTCGACGACGCGGCCCGGGGCCAGCCGATGGTGATGCGGTGTGGCGGGATCGATTGACCCGGTTCACAGGTGGCGCGGATCGAGCGGTTCTTGTCGGAGGTCGGCGTTACAGTCGAGGCCCTGCGAGAGGTGGCGTGGCAGAGGGCGGGGAAAGGGGGGTGATCGATGAGCTTGTCGGGGATGGCAGCTCTTCTCGGAAGACCGATCGGGCCGGGTTTGTTCGGGTTGTGCCTGGCGCCGGGTCGGCCGGCATGATCGGGCCGGGATCAACTGCGCCGCGGCAGTTCGCGTTCACCACCCGCGCCCACGTGGCGGTCGACGACGCGACCGGCGAACCGATCGGACTCGACGATGTCGACACCAGGGTGGGGTGGCTGCTCGACCTGATTGCGGCGGCCGGCACCGAGTTGGTGGCGCGGTTGTGGCAGCCGGTCACGTTCGACGTGCTCGCCGCCGGACGGGACCACCAGGACCGCAGGCTGCCCGCACAGGGTCACGTCGCCGCGGCCCGCCTCGGCTGGAACCCGACCTACCCGCACGGGGTGTATGTGCCCTCGCGCGTGACGCGGGTGGTGACCGCGCAGGTGATGGCGACCCTGCGAACCGTTGCCTATCGGGACGCTGCGATCACGGCACTGTCTGCGCAGTTCGACCCGGCCACCGGTCGTCTGACCACACCCACCTCCGCCGCCGACTTTGTGCCACCGGGCTTCGCCCGGGGAGTGCAACGCCAGCTCATCGCACACTTTCACCGCACCGACGGGGCACAGTCGATTCGGTTGCGGATCACCGACGTTCAGCGACCACCGCAGACGAGCGCGATGGCCCGGCTCTCGGCCGCCGATCGGGAGCTCGCGCAGATCACCGCGACAGGCGGTGAGCTGGTGTTGACGGTGAAGCTGCCGACCTGCCCGGCCCCGGCGGGGCGGGCGCAGTGGCGGCGGGTCCGGCTGACCGCCGCGATCCCCGCGCACCTGCACGGTCGGGCGATCACCGACTGGCATCTGCCGACCCTGGTCCTCGACCACCGGGGTCTGTTGTGGCGGTGCGCGGCGACCGAACTCGTCCCCACCGACGACGACCTGAGATCACCGGCCGTCGCTGTCGGGGTGGACTGGTCCCCGTCCACGCTCGGTGCCGCCGCCATCACCACCGAAACCCCGGAGGGGCTGGTGTCTTATTACCGGGGCTGGACGTACGACGACCGCGGCCTCGGGATCAAACTGGCGCGCCTGCAGGCCGAGGGGCAGCTGCTGCACGGCAAAGCAGCCCGGTTGACCCGACTGGCCGCCACCGCCGAACCCGAGGTCCGCGCCCGGCTGGAGGAAAAGATCGCCATCCTCAACGGGCACCGCGACGCGGTCGGCGCCAAACGGGGGAAGATCAACCGGGAACTGGCCTTTCACTTCGGCCGTCAGGTCACCGATTACGCCACCGCCGCCCAGGCGCAGGTGATCGCGGTCGAAGACCTCACCACCCTCGAGACCCGCGGGCACGGTCGGGTCAACAACAACCGGGCCGCGCAGTCCGCCCGCCGTAAAGCGGTCACCGCCCTCGCACACGCCGCCGCCGGTGTCGGTGTGACGGTGGTCTCGGTACCGGCACGCGGATCCTCCGCACTGTGTCCGGGCTGCGACGAACCACTGGCACGCCCCGGCGGCTATCACACCGCATGGTGCCCGGGATGCCGTCTCGGCGGCAACCGCGACCACATCGCCGGGGTGAACCTGGCCAAACGAGCCCTGCTCGGCAAAGGCAAAGTGACCCGTCGGCGGGGTCAGCTACCCGCGATCCGGGTCGCCGAGCACGCACCGGTCCGCAAGTCCCGGGACAAGACCAGTCCCACCCCGAGCCGGCCGCGGCATCGCCGGGTCCGCCGCAGCCTGCCCACCGTGACACCGCGGTTGGGGGTGACTCCGGAACAGCATGTTCCTGCACCTCGAGCGTCGGTGTGGGACACGGTCAAACCCACACCACCGCACGGTGATACGGGTAGCCGTGACACACGTACATTTCAACCATCAGCCACACCAGTGGCAGAGAGTATGAGATCTACGTAGTCGCTACCAGATCTTGACGCGCTCCTCCGGATCGAGGTACAGCGCGTCACCGGGCTGGACGTCGAACGCGTCGTGGAACGTGTCGAGGTTACGGATCACGCCGTTGCAGCGGAACTCCGGCGGCGAGTGCGGGTCGACGGCGAGCCGGCGGAGCGCCTCCGCGTCCCGGGCCTTGGTGCGCCACACCTGCGCCCAGCCGAAGAACACCCGCTGGAGGCCGGTGAGACCGTCGAGAACCTCGGGGTCGGACCCGTCCGTGGCGATCCGATACGCCGCGATGGCGATGGACAGGCCACCGAGGTCGCCGATGTTCTCACCGATGGTGAACTCACCGTTCACGCTGTGGCCGGGCAGCGCCTTCGGCTCGAACTCGTTGTACTGCTCGATCAGCGCCTTCGTGCGCTTGCCGAACTCGGTCCGGTCGTCGTCGGTCCACCAGTCGACCATGTTGCCGTCGCCGTCGTACTTGGCACCCTGATCGTCGAAGCCGTGGCCGATCTCGTGACCGATGACGGCACCGATTCCACCGTAGTTGGCGGCGTCGTCGGCCGCGGCGTCGAAGAACGGCGGCTGCAGAATGGCTGCGGGAAAGACGATTTCGTTCATGCCCGGGTTGTAGTAGGCGTTGACCGTCTGCGGTGTCATGAACCACTCGTCGCGGTCGACGGGGCCACCGAGCTTCGCGAGGTCGCGGTCGTACTCCGCCGCGTAGCCGCTGCGGTAGTTGCCGACCAGGTCGTCGCGGGAGATGGTGACGGCGGAGTAGTCGCGCCACTTGTCGGGGTAGCCGATCTTGGGCGTGAACTTCTCCAGCTTGCGCAACGCGGCCTGCCGCGTCTCGGGGCTCATCCAGTCCAGGTCGGAGATGTTGCGCCGGTACGCCTCCTGCAGGTTGGCGACGAGTTCCTGCATGCGGGCCTTCGCGTCCGCCGGGAAGTGGCGTTCGACGTAGAGCTTGCCGACGGCCTCGCCCAGCAGATCCTGCACCAGGGACACGCCGCGCTTCCAGCGGTCACGGATCTCCTCGGCGCCGGTCAGCGTCTTCCCGTAGAACGCGAAGTTCTCGTCGACCAGTGCCTGCGTGAGGTACGGGGCGCGGGAGCGGATGACGTTCCAGGTCGCCCACGCCTTCCAGTCGTCGAGGTCCTCGGACGTCCACAGCCCGGTCAGGGTGGTGAGGAAGTCGGGCTGGCGGACCACGATCTCGGCGAACTGCTCGGACGTGCCGCCGAGCGCGCCGATCCACGAAGACCAGTCCAACCCGGCGGGGAGCTGGTCGAGGGTGAGCAGGTTGTAGCTCAGCTCGGCGTCGCGGCGCTTCACGACGTCCCAATGACCTGCCGCGATCTTCGTTTCCAGGTCGAACACGCGCTGCGCGTCGTAGTCGACGCCGGCGAGGGCGAACATCTTCGCGATGTGCTTCACGTACGCCGCGCGGATCTCCGCGTGGTCGTCCTGGCGGTAGTACGACTCGTCGGGCAGGCCGATGCCCGACTGGCTGAAGTGGACGAGGTAGCGCTCGGAATTCTTGGCGTCCGTGTCGACGTAGTGACCGACGGCTCCGCCGACTCCCGTGCACTGCTGGCGGCCGATGACGGCGGCGAGCGCGGAGAGGTCGGCGGCCGAGGCCACGTCGGCGAGTTCCCCGGCGATCGGTGCGAGCCCCGCGGCCTCGACGACGTCCGCGTCCATGAAGCTGCCGTACAGGTCGCCGATGCGCTGCGCGTCGGTCCCCGGTACCGCGCCGGAGCCGGCCGCCTCCTCGATGATGGTCTGGACGTCGACCTCGGCCTTGTCGTACAGCGTGCGGAACGCGCCGTCGATCGCCCGGTCCGCGGGAATCTCGTAGTCGTCGATCCACTTGCCGTTCACGTGAACGAAGAGGTCGTCCTGGGCGCGGGTGTCGTTGTCGAGGTGAGTGAGGTCGATGCCGGAGCGCTGAGCCGTGGTCATGCGTTCCATCCTTACACCGTTACTCGGGGAGCGGTCCACCACTGCGCTCAGGGCGAAACAGACGACCGGGGATCGATCAGACGTCGATGCCGAGGTTGATCGCCGCGAGGTAGCCGTCCGACTGCGTGACGACGGTCATCAGGCCGGCGTCGTCGTAGATGCCGTCCGTGGCGTTGGTCACGTTGTTCTCCCGTCCAGTGTGGTCCGAGTACGGCGCGGTCGCGTACACCTCGTCGAGCAGGGCCTCGTCGAAGAACAGCTGGGTGGTGAGCACCGTCTTCTTGTCGATGTGCACCTTGAGATGGATGTGCGTGGTCCGGCCGGTGTACCAGCCGGGGAAGATGGTGGTGAACTGGGCGATGCCGTTCGCGTCCGTGGTCTGGGCTCCGCGCAGGTAGGTGCCGTCGTCCGTGGTGGTGGCCTCGCTGTCGCCGACGCTGTAGGACCCGTCGGACGTCTCACCCGAACCGCCGGACATGTCGCCACCGGGACCACCGGCCGGGGGCTGGCCGCCGCCACCCGGTCCGCCAGCCGGCGGCGCGCCTGCGGGGGCACCGTTGCCGCTGAGGTCCGCGGCCTTGGAACCCGACTCGAAGCCGGAGTACACGCCGCCCGCGTCGCAGTGCCAGATCTCCACGACGGCGTTGCTCACCACCGCAGCGGAGCCGTCCGCGGAACAGTTCGTCAGATCCTGCACGCGCAGTGCGAGCTGCAGGTTCGTGCCCGGCCGGTCTTCGCGGATGTCGCTGCGGATGGAGTCGACGTCGAACCAGTACGGTCCCTGCGTCTCCTCGACGGCCAGGACGCATTGCGGTGCCTGGTCGAGCAGGGCGGTCACCGTGTCGGCGCTCGTCGTCGCGGCACCGGATCCGGCTGCAGTCGACGTGGCCGCCGCCGACGTGCTGCTGCTTCCGTTCCCGGTGCAGGCGGCGATGAGCCCACCCAGACTCACCGTTCCACCGACCGCCAGTGCGCGGCGGCGGCTGACGCGCAGACGGCTCTTCTCGACATCCTTGTTCACAACGTGTACCTCTCCATGATCGGGCTGTGATCCGATCGTGGCGCACGAACCTGCACGCGGCGTGCCGCCCGGCTGTGAACTTGCTGGGAACTCACCCGCCGAGGCGGGCGTGCATCTCCCAGACGAGGACCTCGGCGCCGGAGTGTGAGGTGAGCTGCTGGCCGCCGGAGGCGCTCAAACGGACGGCGTCCCCCTCGTACAGGGTGCCGACGCCCTCCATCTCTGCGGTGCCCCGGGCGACGAAGACGTGGAGAAACGGCGCTTCGGGAAGCGTCACCGATGCGCCGGGGAAGAGTCGCGCGACATGCAGGGCCGCGTGCCTGTTGTTGATCCGGATCGCCGAATTGTCCTTGTATTCAGGCATTCCGGACGCAACGGGCACGAGCCCGCCCTTGAGGATCTCGTCCTCGATCTCGAGTTGTTCGTAACCCGGAGCGAGGCCGGCTTCGTCGGGTACCACCCACATCTGGACGAAATGCACCGGCTCGTGGTGCTGCTCACCGTCGAGGCGCCAGCTGTCGTTCTTCTCGGAATGCATGATGCCCTTGCCTGCGCTCATGCGTTGCGCAAGGCCGGGATAGATGATGCCGGAGTGGCCGATCGAATCCTGATGCACGAGCGAGCCGCGCAGCACCCACGTGACGATCTCCATGTCCTTGTGCGGATGCGTGTCGAATCCCTGACCGGGGAGCACGGTGTCGTCGTTGTTCACGAGGAGCAGCCCGTGGTGTGTGTTGTCGGGGTCGTAGTGCTGGCCGAAGGAGAAGGAGTGCTTCGAATCCAACCAGGAAATCCTGGTTTTCAGCCGATCGCCGGCGCGATGCACATAGACGTGAGGGGTGGTGACTGCCGGCATATCGGTCCTCCTTCGGGTGGTACCCGGTCCAGAGTACGAGGTGCCGGCTGCGGGTACTCGCGAGACGGTGTCGATTGTGCATCGAATTCGTCGCCTCCCGGCAGCGGTGGAGGACCCGCGGCGAAGACGAAATGAGGTTGCGCAGTGCGACATTGGAGTACCGAGCGCTCGTAAGACGGTGTTCGGCAACAGCTTTCACCGACGGTCGAAAATGTGTAAAAGACGGGCGTCCAGTTCGTGCCGCCGCGAATGCCCGCTTCGGCCGGGCCCGCGGCGTACAGTTCGAATGGTGCGTCCGGAAGTCGCAGGATTTCCGGCACGTCGCACCCAGCGGAAGGAGCGTGATGAAGGCGAATTCGGATCGACACGATCAGCACCTCCCCGAGCACCAGCGGATCGCAGACCTCGTCGACGACATGGAAGACCGGCTGGTGGCCGAGCGCGAGGCGAAGGGAATTGCAGGCAACGCGTCCGAGCGGAAGCAGGCGGAACAGGTCGAGCCCGACGATCAGGCTCCCGAATAGCAGCTGTGAGTACTTGTTAACCGCCCGCGGTTAACAAGTACTCACAGGGCAGGTCACTCGAAGAAGCGGTACACGGCCTCGACGACTACCGCGGGACGCTCGCTGCCCTCGAGTTCGATCTGCCCGGCGACGGTCACCTGGACGCCACCCTTGGGCAGTTCCTCGACGGACTGCAGCGTCGCGTTCAGCCGGACGCGTCCCTCGGCGGGTACGGGGTTGGTGAATCGGACCTTGTTGAGACCGTAGTTGACGGCCATGGTCACGCTGTCGACGGTCAAAACCTCGTCCCACATGGGGATGATCAGCGACAACGTGAGGTAGCCGTGTGCGATGGGCCCGCCGAACGGGCTCTCCGCCGTGGCGCGCTCGGGGTCGACGTGGATCCACTGGTGATCGTCGGTGGCGTCGGCGAACGTGTTGATCCGCTGCTGCGGGATGTCGATCCACGAGCTGGTGCCCAGCGGCTGGCCTTCGAGTGCGGCGAGGTCGGCGAGGGTGGCGACCCGGGTGGTGGTTGCGGTGGTCACGATAGGTCTCCTGGTGGTTCGGTGGGGCCGGGTCAGTGTTTGATGCCGAGGACGCGCAGCGCGTTCTGCTTGAAGATCAGCGGCGCGACCTCGGGTTTGATGTCGAGGTTCTCGAAGTCCTTGATCCAGCGGTCGACCTGGATGACGGGGAAGTCGGAGCCGAACAGCACCTTGTGCCGGAGCATGCTGTTGGCGGCCTTGACCAGCTGCGGCGGAAAGTACTTCGGCGACCACCCGGACAGGTCGATGAAGACGTTGGCCTTGTGGGTGGCGATGGAGATCTGCGCGTCGACCCACGGCACGGCCGGGTGGGCCATGATCACGGTGAGGTCGGGGAAGTCGGCCGCGACGTCGTCGAGCAGCATCGGGTCGGAGTAGCGCAGTTTGATGCCGTGTCCGCCCGGCAGGCCGGCACCGATCCCGGTCTGACCGGTGTGGAACAGGGCGGGGACCCCGGCCTCGGTGATGGCCTCGTAGAGCGGGTAGAACCGCCGGTCGTTCGGTTCGAAGCCCTGCATGCTGGGGTGGAACTTGAACCCCTTCACGCCGTAGTCGTCGACGAGTCGGTGGACGCGCCGCACGGCGGCCTTGCCCTGCCAGGGGTCGACGGATCCGAACGGGATCAGGACGTCGTTGTGGCGGGCCGCGCCCTCGGCGATTTCCTCGACCGAGTTGGTGGGGTGTCCGCTGGCCGAGGCCGCGTCGACGGTGAACACGACCGCGGCCATGTTGCGGGAGCGGTAGTGGTCGGCGATCGCGTCGATGGACGGGGTGCGTTCCTCGCCGGACTTGAAGTACTTCTCCGAGGCGGCCATCAGTTCGTCGTCGAGGGACCGGTGGCCGCAGCCGTCGATCTCGACGTGGGTATGGATGTCGATGGCGTCGATCTTGTCGAAGTCGATGCCGTACTCGTAGCGGCTCACTTCGCCATCAGCTCCTCGGGGAACTCCTCGCCGACGGACTGCACGGACTCGCCGAACGCGGCCGTCCACTGGGCGGCGATGTCGTCGGCCGACCAGCCACCGTCGTGGTACTCGACCGCGGTCAGGTCGGGGTGCGACCACAGCGCGAGGCGGTCGCCACCGACGGCGAAGGCCTGCCCGGTGATCGCGGCTGCCGCGTCGGACGCGAGGAACGAGATGATGCCTGCGGCATCCTCGGGGGTGCCCATCCCCACCTCACGGCGGATGGTGTCGGGCAGCGGCTCGCCGTTCTTCATGCCCTCGATGTAGGGGGCGAGGAACGGGACGGTCTCGGTCATCGCGGTCGCGGCGACGGGGCAGACGGCGTTGGCGGTGATGCCCGCGCGCTGCAGTTCCAGCGCCCAGGTGCGGACCATGCCGACGATGCCGGACTTGGCGCCCGAGTAGTTGGTCTGCCCGAAGTTGCCGCGCTGGCCGGCGGGGGAGCCGATGCAGATGATGCGACCGCCGTCGCCCTGCTCGCGGAAGCGCAGGACGGCTTCGCGGACGCACGTGAACGTGCCGCGCAGGTGAACGCCCACCACGGCGTCGAAGTCGTCGTCGGTCATCTTCCACAGCACCTTGTCGCGGAGGATGCCGGCGTTGGTGACCATGACGTCGAGGCGTCCGAACGCGTCGACCGCGCCGGCGACCAGTTGCTGGGCGGTCTCGGTGCTGCCGACCGGGGCGACGACGGCGACGGCCCGGCCACCCGCGGCGGTGATCTCGGCGACGGCGGCGTCGGCGGTGGCCTGGTTGACGTCGTTGATCACGACCGCGGCGCCGTGCCGCACCAGGTCCTTGGCGTATGCCAGTCCGAGGCCCTGTCCGCTGCCGGTGACGACGGCGACTTTGTTGCTGAGGTCCATGTCGTGATTCTCCTAAGGTCGTGTTCGCTGAATCACACGTAATCATTGATGATTGAGAATGTCAATGATTAAGATCTGCTACTCTACCGGCAGTCATCAGAAGGGGGTCGTCGCATGGCGGAGTCGCAGGCGTTATCAGACGACATCGGGTTCCTGCTCTCGCGCGTCGGCGGAATGGTGCTGGGCGCGGTGAACAAAGCCCTCGTTCCCACGGGTCTGCGAGTGCGCTCCTATTCGGTCCTGGTCCTCGCCTGTGAACAGGCCGAGGGCGTCAACCAGCGCGGGGTGGCCGCCACCATGGGTCTCGATCCCAGTCAGATCGTGGGGCTGGTCGACGAACTCGAGGAACGCGGACTCGTCGTGCGCACCCTCGACCCCTCGGATCGCCGCAACAAACTGATCGCGGCCACCGAGGAAGGGCGCCGGCTCCGCGACGACGCCAAGGCGCGTGTCGACGCCGCTCACGGACGCTACTTCGAGGGCATCCCCGACACGGTCGTCAATCAGATGCGGGACACGTTGCAGAGCATCGCCTTTCCCACCTTCGTCGAGTAGGGCGCGATGACGGACCTTCTTGCACCGGCCCCGCCCGGCATGTCGTTTCTCGCCACGTTCGTCGTACAGGTTGCCGAGCCGGTGGAGATCGGGTCCACGCCCGAAGGCGCACGTCGCATCATCCCCATCGTCGGTGGCCGGGTCGAGGGCCCCGAGCTGCGGGGCACCGTGTTGCCGGTGGGGGCGGACTTCCAGTTGCTCAGCTCGCCCACGCTCACCGAACTCGAGGCCAAGTACGCCATCGAGACCGACGACGGCGACCGCATCTACGTCACCAACTTCGGGCTTCGCTCGGGTACCGCGGAAGACATCGCCCGGCTGGTCGACGGCGAGCCCGTCCCACCCGAGCGCATCTACTTCCGCTGCACACCACGGCTCACTGCCGCCGAGGGCCGGTGGTCGTGGCTGCGCTCGCGGATCCTCGTCGGCACCGGCGAGCGCCTTCCCGGCGAGGTGCGCCTCACGGTGTTCGTGGTGGACTGACCGGCCGTGGAAATCCGCTGGATGAAGTCGTTCGTCGCGGTCGCCGAAGAACTCAACTACGGCCGGGCGGCCGAGGTGCTGCACATCGCGCAACCGGCCGTGAGCCAGCAGGTGCAGCAACTCGAGAAGCGCCTCGGAGTGAAACTGTTCGACCGCACCACGCGATCGGTCCGGCTCACCGCGGCGGGGGAGCGCTTCCTGCAGCCGTGCAAGGACGCGCTCGCCGGGATCGATCGCGCCGTCGATGCCGCGGTGATCGCGGATCCGGCGGTCGAGGGTCGCGTCCGGGTCGGTTTCAGCGGCGCCTACGGGCAGACCGAATTGTCCTCTCTGGCACGGTCGGTGCGCCGTCGGTACCCCCTGATCGATCTCGTCCTCGACGGGGCGACGGTCAGTGGGCAGATCCTCGAACAAATCTGGGAGGGGCAACTCGACCTCGGCATCGTCTCGGACGCGGTGTCCCACCCCCATGTGCTCACGCGGCAGATCTCGGTGGAGTACCTCAGTGCGCTGCTCCCCAGCGATCACCCACTCGCCGAACGGGAGTCGATCGACCTCGCGGAACTGCGCGACGAAACGTTCGTCGCGAATCCCGCCGCTACCGGATCGACGCTCCGCCGCGATCTGCTCGCCGCGTGCCGGGATTCCGGGTTCACGCCGAACATCGTGCAGGAGACCACCGACGGTATCGTGCTGACCGCCCTCGTCGCGGCGGGGGTCGGTGTGGCGCTCGTGCCGGGTGACGTGCAGACGTATCCCAATCGGGTGGTGCTCGTTCCCCTCGATACCGGCCGATACGAAGTCCGGGCCGCGCTGGCCTGGTCGGACCGTCCCGTGTCGCCCGTCGTGCAGACGGTTCTCGACCTCGCCGCCGAGGTGCTGCCGTCGCCGGACGCCGTCCCCGACGTTCAATAACGATCGCTTATCAATCGGTGCCGATACTGCTCTTGGACGGTGATCGGTTTCTTTGGCAGAGTCTCCCCCGGCGGCAGCGGATGTGACCTGGACAACTCCGATCCCCGGTGCCGCACCCGCCTCGAGGCCTCTCCGAACTCCCGGATGCCCTTCACATTCAGGTAGGAACCACATGACTTCCACATTCGACGGCCGCGCCGTACGCGCCGACACGAGCGTCCGCTCGCCCCACGCGCGCCGGGCAGCCCTGGCCTCCTTCGTGGGCAGCACACTCGAGTACTACGACTTCTTCATCTACGCATCCTTCTCCGCGCTCGCGTTCAACACCCTGTTCTTCCCGGATCTCGGTTCGTTCTGGGGCACCATCGTGTCGATGGCGACCATCGGGATCGGTTACGTTGTCCGACCTCTCGCGGCCCTCGTCTTCGGGCACTTCGGGGACACGCTCGGCCGTAAGCGGATGCTGGTGGTGACGCTCGTGATGATGGGCGTGGCCACGTCGCTCATCGGCTGCCTGCCGACGTACGGGGCGATCGGCGTCGCGGCGCCGATCCTGCTGGTACTGCTCCGGGCCGTCCAGGGTGCGTCGGCGGCGGGCGAGTCGGCGGGAGCCGCGTCCCTGGCGCTCGAACACGCACCCGCCCATCGCCGGGCGCTCGCGGCCAGCTGGGTGAACACCGGCGCCGCCGCGGGAATGCTGCTGGCATCGCTGGTCGTCCTCGTGTTCTCCGGACTGCCCGAGGACGCCTTCCTCAGCTGGGGATGGCGTATCCCGTTCCTGCTCAGCCTCTTCGTCGCACTCGCCGGGCTCGTGATCCGCCGGATGCTGCCCGAGAGCGAGGTGTTCGAGGAGGCCGTGTCGAGCGACGAGCCCAAGGAGATGCCGGCGAAGGTAATCTTCCGCGACCACTGGCCGAGCGTGCTGCGGGTCGTGGGTTGCGGACTGTTCGCGGTGGTGTCCACCATCTTCAGCGCCTTCGCCCTGTCGTGGGGCACCCACGAGGCCGGTGTGTCCCGGACCGTCATGGTCGGCGCGACCGTGCTCACCGCCGCACTCGCGCTCGTGGCCCAGCCCGCCGCGGGGATCCTCGCCGACCGGATCGGACGCAAGCCGATCTTCATCACCGGCAACCTCGTCTGCGCGGTCGCCATCTCCGGATTCTTCTGGGCGGTCAGCCAGCGTTCGACGGCCCTGATCCTGATCACGGCGTGCGTCGTGATGGTGGCCGGCTACTCGCTCGTCAACGCCGTCGGTCCCGCGCTGTACGCCGAAATGTTCGAGACGCGCATCCGGTATTCGGGGATGGCGATCTCGGGGCAGCTGGCGCTGGTGGCCACCGGATTCGCCCCACCATCGCCGCGGCCCTCGTCCGGCCCGGACCGAACGGCTGGATACCGGTGGCCGTGTTCACCGCGTGCTGCTGCCTGGTCAGTGCACTCACCACGCTCACGGTCCGCGAAACCTACCGGATCAGCACCACCGACCTCGGCAAATGATCGAACTCCCGTCGAAAGTGACCGAACCTGTGAAACACGATGTACTGATCGAGAACGATGTCGAGGCGACGATGCGGGACGGGGTGGTTCTGCGCTCGACCGTGTACCGCCCGGCCGGATCCGGACGCTTCCCGGTTCTGCTCACCCGCACCCCGTACGGCCGCGACCTGTCCGTCAACTCGGGATACCTCAACCCCACCACAGTCGCGGCCGCCGGATTCGTCGTGATCATGCAGGACGTCCGCGGCAGGTTCGGTTCGGACGGCGAGTTCGTACCGTCCGAGAACGAAGGTCCGGACGGCTACGACACGGTGCAGTGGGCCGCCGCACTGCCCTACTCGACCGGCGCCGTGGGCATGTGGGGACGGTCGTACTTCGCCGAAACCCAGTGGCGTGCAGCCCAGGAGAAGCCGCCCGCCCTGCGCGGCATCGCCCCGGGCATCTCCGCCGGCGGCAATGCGCGGTCCGGTGGGCTCGTGCGCGGCGGCGCGGTGGAATTCGGTGCCCGGCTCGGGTGGGGGCACCTGTCGGCCGGACCGGCCGAGATCGCGAGACTCTCCGGGACCGATCCCGCACGCGCGGAGGGTGAATGGAAGTCGTGGGCGCGGATCGATCGGGCGATGTCCGAGGACGCGTTCTTCGACACCCTGCCCGTCCGCGACATGGCCGTCGACGCCCCGGCGTTCTTCGCGTCGCCGATCGTCGAATCGCTCGGATTCCCGATCGATCACCCCACCCGGGACCTGTGGGACAGCGCCAGCGACCGGGCCGTCGACCTTCCCTCACTGCACATCGGCGGGTGGTACGACATCTTCGTGAACAGCACCCTCGACCAGTACTTCGGCCAACTGGCACAAAGTGATTCCGGGGCGGCCCCCGCGCCGTACCTGATCGTGGGCCCCTGGAGTCACACCAACTTCTCCGGGCTCGGTGGGTCGGTCGTGTTCGGCAGTCCCGCGAACCAGGCGGTGCTCGACTCGGGTCAGGACCTGTCGTCGGTTCACGCGCAGTGGTACGCGTCGGTGCTCGGCGACGAGGAACCCGCCATGCCCCGGGTCCGGATCTTCGTGATGGGTGAGAACCGGTGGCGGACGTACGACCGTTTCCCGGAACCCGCGCGGACGGCCGAACTCTTCCTCGCTCCCGGCGGAACCCTCGGCGCGGACCCCGAGGTGACCGAAGGACGTTTCGAATACGACTACGACCCGGCGGATCCTGTGCCGACGGTCGGTGGGGCGACCATGATGCCCGGAACGTTCGCGCCCGGCGCATTGGAACAGAGCCGCGTCGAATCCCGCGACGACGTCCTCGTGTTCACCGGTGCCGCACTCACCGAGCCGTTGACCGTGATCGGCCGAGTGTCCGCGACACTGTTCGCGTCGTCCAGCGCGGTCGACACCGATTTCGTCGTGAGACTGTGCCGGGTGACCGCGGACGGCACGTCGATCACGCTCACCGACGGCATGGTGCGGGCCCGCTACCGCGACTCCTACCGGACCCCCGGGACGTACACGTCCACCGAACCGAGCCTGCTCGTGCCCGGGGAGGTGTACGAGTACGCGATCGACCTGTGGTCCACGGCCGTCACCTTCCAGCCGGGTGAGCGGATCCGGGTCCAGGTGACGTCCAGCAACCATCCCCGCTGGGACCGCAACCTCAACACGGGCGAATCCGCCTTCGGCTCCGCAGAGTTCGTGGTGGCGCACCAGACCGTGCATACGGGACCGCGTTACCCCAGTCGCGTGTTGCTCTCCGTGGTGCGCTGACGCGCCTGTGAGTACTTGTCAACCGCCCGCGGTTAACAAGTACTCACGGCTCGTACTGGATGTATCGACGCACGTCGCGCGCCCGCTCCGCTCCGGCGAAGCGGGCGACGAGGTGCAGTGCCATGTCGATACCCGCGGAGACACCGGCCGAGGTGATCACGTCGCCGTCGTCGACGAACCGATCGTCCGGCCGCACGTCGATGGTGGGGTCGATCTCCGCCAGCAATGCCAGTGACGCCCAATGCGTCGTAGCCGGCCTGCCTTTCAGCAGGCCGGCTTTCGCGTAGACCAGGGAACCCGTGCACACGCTGGTCATCAACGGAACGTCGGCGCGCTGCCGACGCACCCAGTCGAGATGGGCGTCGTCGAGCAGTTGTGGCCGCGTGCCCTGACCGCCGGGATGGATCAGCACGTCGAGCGGCGGCGCGTCGGCGTGGGAATGATGAGCGCCCAGGACGAGGCCCTTGGCGCACTGCACACTTCCGCCCGACGCGGAGAGGCAGGACACCGCGTATCCGTCGTCGGGGTACATGCGCGTCCACGCGGACAGCACCTCCCACGGTCCGACGGCGTCCAACTCCTCGACGTCGTCGAACAACACGATCCCGATGTGCTTCACCCCGAAATGCTACCGCCCGTGAGTACTTGTCAACCGCCCGCGGTTAACAAGTACTCACGGGCGGAGGTTCGCAGGTCGGGTTTGCGGATCTTGCCGGTGGCGGTGCGGGGGAGTGCCTCCGCGATCTGGATGAACGTGGGAATCTTGAACCCCGCGAGCTTTTCTCGCAGCCGGGCACGCACCGTCTCCCCGTCGAGTACCGTGCCGTCGGCGGCGACGACGAAGGCCATACCGGTCTCACCCCACTTCTCGTGGGGGACGCCGATCACCGCCGCCTCCCGGATGCCCTCCAGTCTCAGCAGCGCGGCCTCGACCTCGGCGGGGTAGACGTTCTCGCCGCCCGAGATGTACATGTCCTTGTAGCGGTCGCAGATGAAGAGGAAGCCTTCGTCGTCGAAGTATCCGGCGTCGCCGGTGTGCAGCCAGCCGTCGACGATCGTGCGGGCAGTCGCCTCGGGCTGATTCAGGTAGCCGAGCATCACGTTCGGGCCCTTGGCGACGATCTCGCCGATCTCGTTCGGTTCGGCGCTCGACCCGTCCGGGCGGACGACGTCGACGTCGGTGAAGAACGTCCGCTTGCCGGCGGAACCGATCTTGTCGCGCACGTCCGCACTCGACAGCATGGTCACCGACGGCGCGGTTTCAGTCAGGCCGTACGCCTGCGCGATCGCGACGCCGCGCTCCTGCCACGGGGAGATCAACGCTTCGGGCAGCGGAGCCCCCGCGACGCAGATGGCCCGCAGGCTGGACAGGTCGGCGTCCGCGAATCGGGGGTGGTGCCAGAGTTCCTGGATCATGGTGGGGACGGCGAAGAACGTGGTGATGCGTTCCTTCTCGATCGTGTCGAGGACGACGCCGGCATCGAACTTGCGCAGCAGCACCACGGTGCCACCGTTGAGCAGCGTCGGTGTGACGGCGCCGCCGATCCCGCCGATGTGGAACAGTGGCGCCACCGACAGTGTGCGTTCCTTCGACGTCATGTCCTGGGCGAGAAGCTGGTTCAGTGCGTTCCACAGCATGTTGCCGTGGCTGAGCATGACGCCCTTCGGTGCGCCGGTGGTGCCCGACGAGTACATCAGCACGGACAGGTCGTCGAGGCCCACGTGCTCGTCGATGCGGGTGTCCGGCTGCCCGGCCCGCACGCCCTCGTACGTGAGGGTGGACCACGAGCCGCCCAGGCCGATCCACGTGGTGACGGGGGTGTCCGACTGCGCCAGCTCCTGCGCGACGTCGGCCTGCTGATCGCCGAAGATCACTGTGGTGCAGCGTGAATCGCCGAGCACGTAGCGCGCTTCCTCGGCGGTGAGGCGTGCGTTGAGCGGGAGATACGTGGCGCCGAGCAGCCCGGCCGCGAACATCACCTCGAGCGCCGCCGGGTCGTTGAAACCGAAGAAGCCGACGCAGTCACCCTTCTCGACGCCGAGGGCGCGCAGACCGTGCGCGAGCCGTCGTGTCCGCAGGGCCATCTCCTCGTACGTGACGGCCTGTCCGTCGAAGACGAGCGCCTCGTTCTTCGGTGTCATGGTGATGCGGCGCTCGAGCCACGAGCCGATGCCTTCGTTGTCCATGGTGACTCCTCGTTGTCTTCGAAACTACTCTCGAGCTTGTGGCGGGGTGGTGTGTCAGGCCGACGGGGTGTCGGCGCTCAGGTCGTTGTCCTTGCTCTCCTTCGTCGCGACGAGGAAGACGGCGCTGACCACGCACAGTGCGATGATGAACAACCCGACCGGGAGGATCGATTTGCCGGACGACGCGAACAGCGACGCCAGGATGACGGGGGTGAATCCCGCGCCGATGAGGGTGGCCAGCTGGTATCCGAGCGAGGCTCCGGTGTAGCGCGCCCGGGTGCCGAACTGCTCGGAGATGAACGCGGCCATCGGACCGTAGGTGGCCGAGTGGCAGATGGTGTAGCCGACGAAGGCGAGCGCGATGAACGGGAACTGTCCCGTGCTGAGCAGCAGGAACAGTGGGTAGACGCTGAGGATCATCGCGCCGAGTCCCGCGAGCATGACCGGTCGGCGGCCGATCCGGTCGGACAGTCGCGCCGATCCGAGGACCAGGAAGATCGCGCAGAACTGGCAGAAGGAGAACGCCAGCAGCGCGTCGGACCGCGGGGCGCCGCTCGACACGGCGTAGGTGATGGCGAATGTGGTGAATGCGGTCTGCATTCCGAAGCTCGCGATGCAGCTCATCGATGCCACGACGACCGCGCGGGGCCGCTTCAGGATGGTGACGATAGGCGGGGTGGTCTCCTTCTTCGCGGATTCCTTCAGCGCCGCCGTGAACAGCGGGCTCTCCGACACCTTGGACCGGATGAACAGGCCGAGGGCCAGCATGAACGCGGAGATCAGGAACGGGATACGCCAGCCCCACGTCAGGAACTGCTCGTCGGGGAGGAGGGACACGGCCGCCAGCGCGAGCGTGCCGAGCAGTGCGCCGGTCGGGGCGCCCGCGTTGGTGAACGCTGCGGCGAAACCGCGCTTGCCGGATTCGGCGTGCTCGAGCGACATCAGCGCTGCGCCACCCCATTCGCCGCCGACGGCGAGTCCCTGGCAGACGCGGAGGATGACGAGGATCACCGCGGCCCAGGAGCCGATCATCTCCGGTGGGGGAATGAGCCCGATCGCGAACGACGCGGTACCCATGACGGTCATCGAGATCAGCAGCATGGCCTTGCGGCCGCGGGTGTCGCCGAAGTGACCGAAGACGATTCCGCCCAGGGGGCGCGCGACGTAGCCGGCGGCGAACGTTCCCATCGACGCGATGCTCGCGGCCAGGGGGTCCAGATCGGCGAAGAACACCGGTCCGAACACGAGGGACGCTGCGGTGGCGTAGAGCAGGAAGTCGTAGAACTCGATGGTGCTGCCCAGGTAGCTCGACAGGATCACCCTGCGAACTTCCTTCTTGCGTTGGGTGGCCGGCATGGTGCCGGCGGTGGCGGTGACCGTCATCGATACTCCTTGGCCGAGCGTGGGACAACAGAGCGGATCGCGTGTGTAGCGCGGATCACAATTAAACATTAATCATTGAACTTGTCAATGGAAGAGATCGCCAACGCTTCTGTGGTAATCCACCCATCAGGCACGCGTGAGCTTGCGCCCGATGATTTCCTTCATGATCTCGGTGGTGCCGGCGTAGATCGGCCCGCCGCGGCAGTCGAGGTAGTCCTGGGCGACGTCGTACTCGCGCATGTATCCGTAGCCGCCGTGCAGTTGGACCGCGCGCTGGACGACGCGTTGCTGCAGCTCGGTGATCCACCATTTGGCCATCGCCGCGGTTACCTCGTCGAGCGTGCCGTGTGCGGCGTCGAGGATGCAGCGGTCGGTGAAGCACTGCGCGATCTCGATCTCGGTGGCGAGTTCCGCGAGGTAGAAGCGGTTGGCCTGGAAGTCGGCCACCCTCTGGCCGAACGCCGTGCGGTCGCAGCTGTACGTCAGGGCCTGGTCGAACGTGCGTCGCATCGACGCCATGGACGTGACGGCCACGCTGAGGCGTTCCTGCGGCAGATTGTGGCGCAGGTAGCCGAAGCCGTCGTTCAGTTCGCCTAGGACGTTCTCGCAGGGGACTCGGACGTCGTCGAATACCAGTTCGGCGGTGTCCTGCGCGGTCAGGCCAACCTTGTGCAGTGGTCCGTTGCGGGTGAAGCCGGCCGTCCCGTGTTCGACCACCAGTAGGCTCACGCCCTTCTTGACCGCTGCCGGATCCGTCTTGGCCACGACGATCACGAAGTCGGCAAGCATTCCGTTGCTGATGAAGATCTTGGTGCCGTTGAGGACCAGATGGTCCCCGTCGGGAAGGGCGGTCGTGGAGATCGCGGCCAGGTCGCTACCCGCGCCCGGCTCGGTCATGGCGATGGCGCCGATCTTCTCGCCGGTGCACAAGGGCGTCAGGAACCGACGCTTCTGCTGCTCGTTCGCCAGCGAGACGAGGTACGGCGTGACGAGGTCGTTGATGCCCGACAGGCCCATCACCACGGCGGGGGCCCCGACGCGGCAGAGCTCTTCGATGACGATGGCGTTGAAACGGAAGTCGTCGATACCGCCGCCGGCGAATCGTTCCTCGACGTTGATCCCGAGGAGCCCGAGCTTTCCGGCCTGACGGTAGACGTCCCGGTCGACCTGTCCCGCATCGGCCCAGTCGCGAAGATGCGGGGCCACGTCACGTTCGGCGAACCGGCGCACCGTTTCCCGGAACGCATCGTGATCGGCGTCGAAGATGGTCCGTTCCAGTGCAACCGAAGACATGCAAGGTTCCTTTCGTCGGCAACGCGTGCGACGCACGCGTGCATACCCGAAAGGAACCTATCTATCAATCATTGATAATGTCAATGATTGAGATTGTCCGGCCGCTGAGCGCCGGTGTCAATACCAGTACTTCCGCCCGCCGACCGCGCGACCCGTCGTACCCAGCAGCAGAAGCACGAGGCCGATGACGAGGAGGATGATTCCGATCGTCGTGAGGATCGAGATCCCCGCGACGAGGCCGATGACGAGCAGGATGATACCGAGAACGATCACGGTCTTCCCTCTTTCGGTTGACGGTCTGGAACTACTGACTCGGTTGCGGCACTTCACAATCGATCTTCGGGTTCACGCCCGCGTAGTTGAGTGGGCCGGCGAGCACGGTGACCGCGATCGTTCCGGCGCTGGCGCAATCGGCCGTGGCGTCCTTGAAGTAACCGCGCTGCCACACGGCAACCGCGCCGATGATCAGCCAGATGATCACGATGAGCGTCACGAGCCGTCCGATACGCATTTCCGACCTCCCGTGTGGGCACCGGTGCCAGTCCGGTGCACGTGTCGAACTCGAACGCTATGTCGACGACGTGTCGGTCGGCTTCGCGTGTGCTCCATGGGTATTCGTGGAGTCCGTGCCGTTTGGGCGAGCGTTGGCGGGACCTGCATCGGTGGTTCGGGCGTCGGTGGCCCGGGCATTAGTGGGCCCCGTTCCGGTGGTTCGGGCGTCGGTGGCCCTGGCATCGTTCGGCGGAGTGTCCGTCTTCTTGACGTCGGGATCGAGCTCGTCGGCCCGCTGCCACTCGTGCTTCAGGTCGTCACGAGACGTGGTCGCCGTGTTCTTGTGCGTCTGCGCATCGACCTGCAGTCTCTTGGCCTCTGCCGCCTTGGCCTCTGCTTCTGCTTGGGCCCTCCTGGCGTTGGCCGAAGTCTCCTCTGCGATCGCCTCGCGCTTCTCGACGACGGACGTCTGCTCCTGCGCCTTCGCGCGGATGCTGTCGGCCTGCTGACGGTTGCGGTCGTTCCGCTTGCGCGATGCCGCAACGGCCAGCGCGATCAGGGCGAGAACGACGACGATCGCGACGATGATCCAGATGACAGTCATGGTGTCCATTGGTTGCTCCCAGCGGTTGTGTTTTTAAAGTACCCCGCGCCGAAACCCGGCAAACAGACCGAGAGCCAATCGCAATCAACCGTCGAATTTCGGCACGACATCAGGGTGCGAGCATGGAGATCCGCTGGATGCGCGCGTTCCTCGCGGTAGCCGAGGTGTCGAACCACGGCCGGGCCGCCGAGTCGTTGCGCATAGCCCAGCCCGCGGCCAGCCAGCAGATCCAGCAGCTGGAGAGGCATCTCGGAGTGAAGCTGTTCGACCGCGGTACGCGACCGATTCGGCTGACCGCCGCGGGCGAGCGATTTCTCGAGCCCTGCCGGGCCGCGCTGAAAGCCGTTGCCTGGGCCGAGCAGTCGGCGTCGGTGACCGATCCCGCTGAGGAGGGCCGCGTACGTGTCGGATTCAGCGGTGCCTACGGCCAGTCGAAACCGCCTCTGTTCGCCCGCACCGTGCGCAAGAGATATCCGAAACTCGAGCTGGTTCTCGACGGGGCGAGACCGAGCGGGCTGATCCTCGACGACATCTATTCCGGCAAGCTCGATCTCGGTTTCGTCTCGGCGGCGCTGTCGTATCCCGAGATCCGGACGAGAGTGATCTCGATCGAACCACTGGGGGGCGCTGCTCTATGCCGACCATCCCCTGGCGAAACGCTCGGAGATCTCGCCGTCCGAACCGCGCGACGATCCGTTCGTCACCAACCCTGCGGCTTCGGGATCCACTCTCCGTCCGGGCGTGCCGGCTGCGTGCCACGCCGCGGGGTTCACACCGGAGATCGCGCAGGAAACGTCCGATGGAACACGCTGACCGCACTGTTGGCGGGCGGCGTGGGCCGACAGGCCCCTGACACCGCTGCAAGAGACCATCCTCGCGCTCGCGGAGGAGCTCATGCCGACGATCGACGAGTTCGACAAGCAGATCTTATCGAAAGTATGCCAAGTTGATCTTGGACCGTGATGAACGTGTTTGGCGAGCGTGCCCGTGCGTCAGCCCCGCAAGGCGGCTTTCGCAAGTTTCCCCGGCAGCCTCGTCGAGCACTACGACTTCTTCATCTACGGGTCGGCGGCCGCCCTGATCTTCCCGACGGTCTTCCTTCCGTCGGAGAGTCCGGCGACCGGCACGTTGGCGGCACCGGCGACATTCGGCGTCGGGTACAACGCCCGCCCGGTCGGGGCCGCCGCCCGTGTATCTCGCCGAAATCGTCGGCGCCGTCGCCGCGTTCGTTCTCTACTTCGGGAGCATGGGTCGTGCCTCGCGCCAGCGAGCTCGCGAACCAGCTGTGCGAAGAACTGGCGGAGTTGCTCGCCCCGCAGTAGCCCGGCATTCCGTTACCGTGAATCGCATGAGCGAGTTGCTGGAACGGAACGGTGTGCGCGGACATCTCCACCGCCCCGCGGGTGACGGTGTGGCGGGGCTGGTCCTGACTCACGGAGCGGGAAGTGACTGCGACACAAAGCTGTTGCGTGCCGTGACGGACGGGTTCGTCGAGCGTGGGGTCGTCGTCCTGCGGTTCGATCTCCCCTTCCGTCAGCGCCGCGCGTCGGGCCCGCCGCACCCGTCGAGGGCGGCCGAGGATCGGGATGGCATCGCGGCCGCGGTGGCCGCGATGCGGGAGCTGGTGACGGCGCCGGTGTGGGCCGGCGGGCACTCGTACGGCGGGCGGCAGGCGTCCATGCTCGCCTCGGAGCGACCGGGTCTCGTCGACGCCCTGTTGTTGCTATCGTACCCGCTGCATCCGCCGGCCAAGCCGGAGAAGCTCCGCACCGAGCACCTGCCCGGTCTCCGCACCCCGTCCGTGGTGGTGCACGGTTCGAAGGACCCGTTCGCGACCACCGGCGAAATGCGGTCGGCACTCGAACTGATCCCCGCACCGACGACGCTCGTCGAACTCGAGGGCGCCCGCCACGATCTGGCCGCGGACAAGTTCCCGGTGGTCGAACGGGCGGTCACGGCCATGCTCGACCTTCTGTAGGGCGGCCGCACGTGGTCGGTATGTTCGGTGAATGAGCAACGTGCAGACGGACGCGCCCCACTGGTTCACCACGGCGTTGGCGTCGCCGGTCGACATCGGCCGGGTCGACGTCGCCGGTGCACAGGTCCACTACCGTGCGTGGGGGCCGTCGGGCTCACCCGGAATCGTGCTCGTTCACGGCGGCGCCGCCCACAGCCGGTGGTGGGACCATGTGGCACCCATGCTGGCGACGGGCCGTCGCGTCGTCGCACTCGACCTGACCGGGCACGGCGACAGCGACCGGCGCGCGGAGTACGGCCTGGAGCAGTGGGCGGAGGAAGCCCTGGCGGTGGCGAAGCCGGCGGGCATCTCGGGAGCGCCGGTGTTCGTCGGGCACAGCATGGGCGGAATGGTGTCCTACGTGGCCGCGCAGCTGTTCGGTGAGGATCTCGCCGGTGTCCAGCTGATCGATTCGCCCGTCCTCGCCCGCACACCGGAGGAGGAGGAAGCGCGGAAGCAGCGTGCCTTCGGTCCGAAGAAGGTCTACCCGTCCAGGGCCGAGGCGCTCGAGCGGTTCCGGTTCGTCCCGCCGCAGGACACTGCGGTGCCCGCGGTCCTGCGTCACGTGGCCGAGAACTCGATGGAGGAGGTGGACGGCGGTTGGTCGTGGAAGTTCGACTCCACGTTCTTCGCGCGCCACAGCAGTGATCACCTGGGCGGATCCGACCCACGCTGCCGCATCGCCTACTTCCGCGCCGAGAACGGCATCGTCACCGACGCCATGATGGACGGCATGCGCCGCCGATTCGGGCCCACCGCTGTGGTGGTCGAGATCCCCGACGCCGGACACCACGTGATGATCGACCAGCCGCTCGCGCTGGTCGTGGGCATCCGGACGGTGCTCGCGTCGTGGGACGTGGAAGATTCCGTGGCCGGGATGCCGGGCTGAATCAGTCGCCGGATCGGACGGCGGCGACGAACTGCTCGATCAGCGCCGCATCCTTCACACCCCGCGAGGATTCGACGCCGCTCGACACGTCGACACCCCATGCGCCGGTCGCGTCGACGGCGGCCCGCACATTGCCGGGATGAAGTCCGCCGGCGAGGATCCACTCGCCGTCTGGTCGGCTCTGGCTCGCCCAGTCCCAGGGCACGCCTGCCCCGGCGGTCGCCCCGTCGACCAGGATGCGGTCGGCGCCGAAATCGCCCGACGTGTCACCGGCGACCACGGCACGGATCACGCCGAGCCCCGCCTCCCGCAGCCGGGCCACGTCGTCGGCGGACTTCAGGTCGTGCACCTGGACGGTTCCGAGACCTGCCGCGGCGGCGACCTCGATCACCTCCCGCACGGGGCTCCCCTTGAACACACCCACCGCGACCGTGGAACCGGTGACCCGGCGGACCAGCGGCGCGGCATCCTCGGGGGAGATCCGGCGGACGCTGTCGGCGAACACGAAACCCACGGCGTCGACGCCGAGGCGCACGGCCAGATCGACGGAGGCCTCGTCTCGCAGACCGCACACCTTGATGAATGTCACCCCGGCAATTTTACCGGTCGCTCCGAGTCGCCGACGCAGTGCGGGTTCGCGCTCTAGGCTTCGTGACGTGGAATGGCTCAGCGACCTCAGCGTGATCTCAGGGCCTCTGCCCTGGATCCTCACGGTGATCGGTGTGCTCGGCGGCGTGTGGCTGCTCGCCGCCCGCGCCCCCTGGTACCGCAGAAAAGCGATTCCGATCTGCCTGGCCGTGTCGGTGGTCGTCACCGTCGTTCTGTACGTGATGGTCGAGAAGGTGCTCCGGCCGTTCCCCGACCCCATCGAGATTTCCATCTACGTGTGGATCGGTCTGGGGCTCTTCGCGATCGTCCTGCTCGTGCCGCGGATCCGCGTCGGCCGGACGGTGAAAGCCGCCGTCGTGTCGGTTCTCGCGGTACTCGCCGTGATTCTCGCGTCCGCGACGCAGATCAACCTGGTGTTCGATGCCTATCCCACGGCGGGCACGGCTTTCGGGGCGGAGCCGTTCGACCGGGTTCAGATGAACGACCTCGGCAGCGCCACCGAGAACGTGGTGACGGGAACACCTCTCGACGCGTCGTGGACCGCCCCGCCCGGAATGCCGAGCGAGGGGCGGGTCCTGACGGCGGCCATCCCCGGAACGGAGTCGGGGTTCGCCGCCCGCGACGCCGAGATCTACCTTCCGCCCGCCTACTTCGCCAACCCGCGTCCCCTGCTGCCGGTGCTCGTGATGCTGGCCGGCCAGCCCGGTTCGCCGGAGGACTGGTTCGCCGGAGGCAAGCTCGCCACCACGATGAACGAGTTCGCCGCGAAACATGGGGGACTGGCTCCGATAGTCGTGGTGGCGGACGGCACCGGCTCGCAGATCGCGAACCCCCTGTGCGTCGATTCGAAGCTGGGCAACGTGGCCACGTATCTGGCGAAGGACGTTCCGTCGTGGGTGAAGTCGAACCTGCAGGTGAATCCGGACCCCGAGGCGTGGGCCATCGGCGGCCTCTCCTACGGCGGCACCTGTTCGCTGCAGATGGCCACCAACTATCCCGACGTGTACCCGACGTTCCTCGACATCTCGGGTCAGGAAGAACCCACGCTCGGCGACCACCAGCGCACCCTCGACGACGGATTCGGCGGTGACGAGGCGGCGTTCGAGCGGGTCAACCCGCTCGATCTGATGGCGTCGAAGAAATACCCGGATTCGGCGGGGGTCTTCGTGATCGGCAGCGACGACGACGCCTACAAGCCGGGGGCCCAGAAGGTCTACCAGGCCGCGAAGGCCGCGGGCATGGACGTGCAGTACGTGGAAGTGTCGGGCGGGCACAGCTTCGCCGTGTGGTCGGCCGGACTGGAGAAGGAAATGCCTTGGCTGGCACAGCGGTTGGGGCTGATCGGCGCGTAGGCGCTCGTCACGGCGGAGAGGGATGAGATGACGGCGGCAGCGGGGGACCTGCGGGTGGGTTCGGCGTTGCCCGACCCGCCGTTCGAGTTCCGGGACGGTGGCGCTCCGGCGGGTTTCGATGTCGAGTTCACGCGGGCCGTCGCGCAGGTCCTCGGCCTCGAATGGTCGCTGGTCCCGTACCGGGGCACCGATTTCAACGGCATCTTCGATGCGCTGGCGGACGGTGAATTCGACTGCATCGCCTCGGGAACCACCGTGACGCCGCAGCGGAGGGCGCGCGCGGATTTCTGCGCTCCGTACCTCGTGTCGGGTCAGTCCCTCGCCGTCGACACCTCGCGGCATCCGGGAGTGCGCGGGGTGGACGACCTGGGCGGTCTGACCGTCGGTGTCCAGCACGGCAACACCAGTCAGCCGATCGTGGAGAAGCTGGTCGCGGAGGGCCGCGTGGGCGCGATCCGGGTCTACGCGTACGACCGGATCGGGCAGGCCCTCGACGACCTGTCCTCGGGCGGGTGCGATGCCGTCATGAAACTCGCGCCTGTCCTCACCTGGCTCGTCCGGGACGGCCCGCACGTGGAAGTGGTCGAACGGGGAATCTCCCGCGAGGAGATCGCCGTCGCCGTCCGCAGGGGTGATCACGCGCTGCTCGAACGCATCGAGTCGGCGCAGCGCACCCTGGCCGCGGACGGCACCCTCGACCGGCTGAGGTCGGAGTGGCTCGACATCGGTGAAACGGGAGGTGGCCCGTCATGACACCTGTCCAAGAATAGGAACGTGTTCTATATTTGCGGCAACCCTTTGTCTCTCAGTGACTGGAGTGCCCGGCATGTATGAGTGGTCAGATACCGACCTGATGTTCCGCGACGCGATCCGCGGTTTCATCGACAAGGAGATTCGACCGCACGTCGACAAGTTGGAGACCGGCGAGCTGCCTCCGTTCGACATCATCCGCAAACTCTTCGCCACCTTCGGCCTGGACGAGATGGCCCGCGATGCGCTGACGAAATCGCTGGACCGCGAGCGCAGCGGGGATGCCGCGTCCGGCGCGAAGGAGGAGAAGTCCGGCGGCCTCGGCGGTGCGGGCAGCATGGGCGTCATCATGAACGCCGAGCTGGCCGGCGTCAGCCTCGGCCTCGTCGCGTCGCTCGGGGTGAGCCTCGGGCTGGCGGCGGGCACCATCCGCAGTCGCGGAACGCTCGCGCAGAAGGAGTGGTGGCTGCCCGGACTGGTCACGTTCGAGAAGGTCGGAGCCTGGGCCATCACCGAGCCCGACTCCGGCTCGGACGCGTTCGGCGGCATGAAGTCGTACGTGCGCCGCGACGGCGACGACTACATCCTCAACGGGCAGAAGACGTTCATCACCAACGGTCCCTACGCCGACGTCATCATCGTCTACGCGAAGCTCGACGAGGGGGACTCGTCCGTCGACCGCCGCGACCGGAAGGTTCTCGCGTTCGTCCTCGACTCGGGTATGGAGGGGCTCACCCAGGGGGCGCCGTTCAAGAAGATGGGCATGAACTCCTCGCCCACCGGAGAACTGTTCTTCGACAACGTGCGCCTCACCCGCGACCGTCTGCTCGGCGAGACGGAGGACGGCGGCAAGTCCGACGGCAAGTCCAGCGCGAAGGAGAGCTTCGCGGCCGAACGGATCGGCATCGCGTCGCTGTCGCTCGGCATCATCAACGAGTGTCACCGGCTGTGCGTCGACTACGCCAAGTCCCGCAAGCTGTGGGGCAAGGAGATCGCCCAGTTCCAGCTCATCCAGCTCAAGCTCGCCGAGATGGAGATCGCCCGCATCAACGTGCAGAACATGGTCTTCTCCGCCATCGAGCGCACCGCGGCGGGCGATCAGGTGAGCCTCGCGGAGGCGTCGGCGATGAAGCTCTACTCCTCGCGGGCGGCCACGGAGGTGGCGATGGAGGCGGTGCAGTTGTTCGGCGGCAACGGGTACATGGCCGAGTACCGGGTCGAGCAACTCGCACGCGACGCGAAGTCGCTGATGATCTATGCCGGTAGCAACGAGATCCAGGTGACCCACATCGCGAAGGGCCTGCTGGCGATGTGACGCGGGGCGCTCGGGAACAAATGTCGTACGGCGTACGTTAGTGGGGTGTCGTCAACGAAAGGAACACCGTGAAGGTCACCGCGAGCGCACTGTCCCTGAACGTCGCAGACCCGAGTGCGTCGGCCGATTTCGCCAAGTCCCACCTGGGCTTCGTCGAGGAGATGGCCGCCGAGGGCTTCGTGTCCCTGAAGCGTGCGGACGTCGGCTTCAATCTGGTCTTCCTGAAGACCGGACTGGAGACCTTCAAGCCCGCGCGGATCGCCGGCGACGCCGGCCAGGGGTTGCTGATCGCGCTCGTCGTCGACGGTATCGACGGCGAATACGAGCGACTGCAGGCGGAGGGCGTCCCGATCGTGACGCCCATCGAAACCGAGCCGTGGGGCGAACGCTACTTCCAGATGAGCGACCCGAACGGGGTGATCATCCAGCTCGTCGAGTGGGTGTAGCGGTCACACCGAGGCGAGGAACGGCTCGACGGCCGCGAGTACTTCGGTACTCGCGGCCACGGCCGTCGAGTGGTCGAAACCGGGCAGGATCGTCAGCGACGCACCGGGAATCAGTGCCGCCACCCGCTGGGTGTCGCCGATCCGCTCGGCGTCGTTCGAGCCGACGAACAACAGGGTGGGGACGGCGAT
Organism: Rhodococcus sp. NPDC127593; assembly: GCF_042671975.1. NCBI lineage: Bacteria > Bacillati > Actinomycetota > Actinomycetes > Mycobacteriales > Nocardiaceae > Rhodococcus > Rhodococcus sp. NPDC127593. The sequence goes on from NZ_JBHXWI010000017.1 coordinate 151,319, forward strand.
CCCGCGCAGGACGTCGTCGTCCACTCCCGGCTCCACACCGGAACGCCGCATGTACGCGGCGAGCGCCTGCGCGTCGTTCGCCGTGAACGCGGCCCGGGTGCCGGCATCGATCGGCCACGAGCGCCGGGCATTCCACTGCCCCAGGAACGCATCCATGCCGTCCCGTTCGAGGACGTCGATGCAGCCCGGGAAGAACAGGCGGTCGAACGCGCCGGCCTGCGGCCGGCTGCTGCCCCCGCCGACGATCAGGCTCTCCAGCCGTTCGGGCGCCCCGACCGCCAAGGCCAGCGCGACCCGGCCGCCGAGCGAATACCCCAGCACGTGCGCGCTGGGCAGCTCCAGGTGGTCGAGGACCGCCAAGACGTCGCCGCTTACCAGATCCATGGCGTACGCGCTCTCGTCGTGCGGCTTGTCGCTGCGCCCATGGCCCCGCAGATCGACCAGGATCAGCCGGTACCGATCGCGCAGCGCGGCGACGTAGCCGAAACCGCGCCAGATCGCGTGGGAGAGGGCCGTGCCGTGAATGAGAACGAGAGGCTCCCCGTCGCCGACGGTTTTGTACGCGATCCGAACGCCGTCGACGGGATTGGTAGCGTGCTGCACCCGCCCAGTCTGCATCACTCATAGTTCGCGGCCCTCCGACACCCACTGCAGATCCTCCGAACGCGCACCCGCGACGTGGTCCCGCGCCGAGTTCAGCACAGCCAGCTGCGCCGCATCGAGTTCGATACCGAGAGCACCGGCGTTCTCCGTCACCCGTTCCGCACTGCGGGTTCCGGGGATGGGCACGACCGGCAGTCCGAACGCGCGACCCTGCGCGTAGAGCCACGCCAGCGCAACCTGTGCGGGCGTGGCACCAAGGTCGCCTGCGACCGAATTCACCGCCTCCACCACACCGAGGTTCCGCTGCAGCGCGCCCTCCGCGAACCGCGGAAGTGTCCGCCGGAAGTCGTTGGGCACCAGGTTATCTAGGTCGGTGACGGTTCCGGTGAGGAACCCTCGGCCGAGCGGCGAATAGGGGACGAATCCGACTCCGAGTGCGGCCGTGGCCGGCACGATCCGTGCCTCGACGTCGCGGCTCCAGATGCTCCATTCCGACTGGACGGCCGTGATGGGATGCACCGCGTGCGCGGCCTCCAACTCTCCGGCGGTCACCTCCGACAGCCCCAGGTGCCGCACCTTGCCCGCCTCCACCAGTTCGGCCATCGCACCGACGGTCTCCTCGATCGGAACCGACAGGTCGGGGCGGTGCAGGTAGTAGAGGTCGATCGTGTCGATACCGAGCCGGCGCAAGCTGGCGTCCACCGCCTCGTGGACGTAGGCGCGGTCGCCGCGGGTCGAGGCGCCACCCTCGCTCCGCTTCCTCGGATCCCCCAGGATCCCGAACTTGGTTGCCAACGTGACTTCCTCGCGCCGATCCTTCAGCAACTGCGCGATCAACCGCTCGTTGTCGCCGGCCCCGTACACGTCGGCGGTGTCGAGGAAGCTCACTCCGAGATCCACCGCGTGATGCAGTGTCGCGAGAGCCTTCTCCGGTTCGACCCCGCCGTAGACGGGTGTGAGAGCCATTCCTCCGAAACCCATGTCGGAGACGGTGAGCGAGTCACCCAGGGTTGTCGTACCGATGTCCGTCATGCTTCTCCTTCTCGTTGTCGGGCACGGTCGGTGCCCGCGATGAGGGCCCGGTAATGATCGACCTTGGTGTCCAGGGCTGCCAGGGCGTCGTCGAGCCTCGCCTGCTGGGCGAGGATGCGTTCGCGGTGCGCGAGCAGCAACGACAACCGCCGCTCGTGGGTCTCGGCGCCCCGGCCAGTAGCACCGCGAATCGCTGCATGTCACTGGTCGGCATGCCCGTGGTCCGCAGCTTCACCAGTAGTTCGATCAGTCGCACGTCCCGCTCGCTGTAGCGGCGGCGGCGGTCCGAACCCCGCGCGATTCTGGGGATCATCCCCTCGCGCTCGTACCAGCGCAGGGTGTCCTGCGTGAGGCCCGTGATCGCCGCGACTTCCGAGATGCTCACGAACGCTCCGGTCGACTGCTCCAACTGGGTGGCCATGACTGAACCGTACGACCTGGAGTGCACTCCAACGCAAGACCCGGGGCGACTACGTCTCGTCGATCTGTCCGCACCGAGAGCCCGTTTGACGGACACATTGTCGGTTGTCGCCGCCGGCCTGGGCGAACACAGTGCTTCTATGGCAATTACCGAGGGCACCACCAGCGATGCGACCGCTGCCGAACGCGAGTACGGCGACCGCGTCCTGGCCGTCGAACCGGGCGGAAACGAGTTCATTCCGCACGAGGTCCGCCACGGAACTCCACGCCAACTCTTCTGGACATGGATGTCGCCGAACCTCGAGTTCGCCACGATCTTCATCGGGGTCCTGTCGGTGGCGGTGTTCGGGATGACGTTCTGGCAGGCGACGCTCGGGCTCGTCCTCGGCACGGGTCTCGGGGCCGCCGCGCATTACGTTCTGTCCGCGCGCGGTCCCCTGCACGGCGTTCCGCAGATGGTCCTCGGACGCCTCGGCTTCGGCTATTGGGGCAACGCCCTCCCGTCGGCGTTCATGTCGATCATGTGCGGCGTCGGCTGGTTCGCCACCAACAGCGTCAGCGGCGCATTCGCACTCAACACGCTGACCGGTCTGGCGCCCCTGCCCTCCCTGCTCGTGATCGTCGTCATCCAGACCGTGTTCGCGTTCTTCGGGCACAACCTGGTCCAGGCGTTCGAGCGGTACGCGTTCCCCGTGCTGGCCGTGATCTTCGCGATCACCGCAGCGGTGGTACTCGCGAAGTCGAACCCGGGCGCCCCCGCGGTCGAGGGTGGTGTCGGCGGAATGGGCGGGTTCCTCCTCACCGTCGGAACGGCGTTCGGCTACGCGGCCGGGTGGACGCCGTACGCCGCCGACTACACGCGGTATCTGCCGGCCACCGTGTCGAGGGTCCGCACCGGCTTGTTCGCCGCGGCCGGACTGTTCGTCTCGTGCGTCGCACTGTCGGTCGTCGGCGCCGCCTCCGTGACGATCGGCGCACCGGCATCCGACAACCCGACCGACGCCTTCACCGCGAATCTTCCCTCGGCACTGGCAAACCTGACGCTGCTCGCCATCGCACTCGGTGCGGTCGCCGCCAACGCCCTCAACGTGTATTCCGGGTCGATGGCCTTCGTGACCATCGGGCTGAAGTTGCCGCTGAAGACGCAGCGGGCGGTGGTCACCATGATGTTCGGAATCGTCGGTTTCCTCGTGGCGTGGTGGGCGCTCGCCGACGCCGCCGCGAGCTACGAGGCCTTCCTGCTCATCGTCGCCTACTGGATCGGACCGTGGCTGGGCATCATGTTCGCTGACCAGTATCTGCGCCGCGGACAGCGGATCGACAACCTTCTGTACAACCGTGAGTACAGCAACTGGGGTGGGCTGACTGCCTTCGTGATCGCCCTCGTCGGATCCGTCCTCTTGTTCTCCAACCAGGAGAAGTTCGTCGGCTACGTGGTGCGCGCGGTACCCGAATTCGGCGACATCACGTTCTTCGTCGGCTTCGTGCTGGCCGGAGCGCTCTACCTCGCGATCAACGGTGCGAAGATCTCACGTGGCCAACCTGTTGGCGCACAGGGCAAGTAGCAGCGAACCGTACATCGACGGCGAACCCGGGTCGTATCCGAGCAGCGCCCGGATACGCTCGAGTCGCTGGTACATCGATTGCCGGCCGAGATGCAGCGCCGACGCCGAACTGGTGGCGCTGCACCCGTGCCGAAGATGTACCTCCAGGGTGCGGACCAGGTCGCTCGAATGGGTTCGATCCCACTCCACGAGCGGCGCAATGGTTGTCGCGACCATCCGCTCCCTGACGTCGGGAGGTAGCCGGTCGAGCGCGAGTTCCGGGGCGAGCTCCCGCGTCGTCGTCACCACCCGTCCCGCCAACCACGACCGCCGGGCAGACATCGCGAGGCGCAGTCCCGAGCGGGCGGTGTGCAGCGCGGCCCCGACGTCTCCGGGAGCGAAGTCGCACGGATCGCCGACCACCACCGTCACCCCGTCGGTGATGTTGGACGCCAACGATTCCTGAAAGCAGTCGACGGCAGTCCCCACCGGGTCGACCACGGGTGCGGGGACCGCGATCAGGCCGAACGTGCTCGCGTGCACCTCCGCACGCAGGCACGGCTGCCCGAGTAGTTTGGCGGCCGAATCCAGCAAGCGGGTCGCGATGCGCGAACCCGGCGAGTCGATGGCGACCGCGACCACCCGGTTGCCCGGCGCGGGATGGAACCCCGCCGCGGCGGATCGCACCATGAGGTCGATCTGCCGAACGTCGCTGCGGTCCAGCAGATCCGACACCAGCGCGGCCGCGGCACGCTGGGGACGTCCCGCGAGACTGCCGGAGTAGGTGAGTGCAAGCCCCAGTGACGCCGTGGACCGTTCGAGCAGGGCGCGCAACACGGATGAGTCCATCGCGGAACCGGGGCCGGCCGTCAACGTCCCCCACGCGCCGTCGCGCGAATGGATGGTGGCCGTGACGGTTCCGGCGTCGGCCGCCGCCCAGGCCGCGCGGTCGTCGTCGACGCCGTGCGCCGCGACCAGCGCCCCGCTGCCACTGGTGACGATCAGCGGGCAGCCGCTCGCCTCGCTGATGCGCTCGAGCAATCGGGCCACCCCGTTGCCTGCCGTCAACTCCGCCTCCAGGACGCGGGACAGTTCGTTCTGGGTCCGCAGGGCCGACACCTCGCGGGAGATGATCTCGGTATTGGCGTTCTGGCAGAGTTCGATGAACGGGACCACCGTCCGGAGCGCGATCAGCGGCAGGTCCAGGGCGGCCGCCTCCTCGATCATGTCACCCGGAACGACGTCGAACGTCCGGCCCAGCTCGATCGCCACGCCCGCAACATTGCGTTCCCCGACCTCGCGGAGGTAATGCCTGCGGGTGCCGGGATCCACACCGGACAAACCCAGCCCGGTGGTCAGCAGCAACTCGTCTCCGGACAGCAGCGGGCTGATCTCGTAGATTTCACTGGAATGCACCCAGCGCACCGTGCGGCCGAGCTGCGCCTTCCCGGCCAGAACCTGCGGGTTCGCGCTGCAGAACTGGTTCCGGAGCAACTCGCGCACGGTCAACGACATCGTCGAACCCTCCTCGGGAGGCGGACAGTCTGTACAGGTTAAGGCCCGTTCGTTACCACAGTGTGTCCGTTGTGGTCGCGGCGTCCGAGACGGAAGGTAGAGGCATGTCGATCTCTGTGAACTCTGCGCGGATGGCCCTCGACCCCGAGGAACTGCTGACCGTGGCGATCGCCGAAGCCGAACTCGGCAAACGCGAGGGCGGAATACCGATCGGGGCCGCACTCTTCGCCGGCGACGGAACCCTGCTGGGCAGCGGTCGCAACCGACGGGTCCAGCACGCCGATCCGTCCGTCCACGGTGAGACGGACGCATTCCGCGCCGCGGGGCGCCAGCGTGACTACCGCTCGACGATCATGGTGACGACCCTGTCACCGTGCTGGTACTGCAGCGGCCTGGTCCGGCAGTTCAACATCGGCGCGATCGTCGTGGGGGAGAGCGTCACGTTCACCGGCGGTCACGAATGGCTCCGCGAGAACGGCGTGGACGTGACCGTTCTGCGCGATCAGCACTGCATCGACCTCATGACCGAATTCATCGAGAACCAGCCCGAACTCTGGAACGAAGACATTGGAGTAGCCGAATGACCCCGATCGCCACCGTCGACATCGCGCTCTGGCGGGCGGGCGGACCTGCCGCCGCGGTCGTCGCCCGGGACGTCGACGAGGGACTGCAGCGTGCCGGGTTCCTCCTCGTCCGCGGCCACGGAGTCACCCGCGAACTGGCCGCGGACGTGCGGGCGGCCGCGCGCCGGTTCTTCGCACTCCCCGAACAGGTGAAGGCGCAGTACTCGGCGATCGTGGGCGAACGCGGCTGGATCGGGCCCGGGATGGAGGCCAACGGCTATGCCGAAGGGACCGAGACGCCGCCGGACCTCAAGGAGACGTTCGCGGTCGGGGCCGAGACGCGCACCGGGGATCCCGTCGTCGACGACGTGTGGTTCAAGCCCAACGTGTGGCCCACCGAAGTGGTGGAACTGCGCGACCTACTCACCACCTACACCGAGGCGATGCGCCGGCTCTCCGACGACCTCCTCGCACTGTTCTCGGCGGCACTCGCGCTGCCCGCCAACCCCTTCGACGGACTCGCGGACCGCCCGACGTGGACGTGCAACATCAACCACTACCCGCCGATGTCGTCGGTGGGGGAGCCCGAGCCGGGCCAGTTCCGCATCGGGCCGCACACCGATTTCGGCACCGTCACCGTCCTGGACCGGGAACCCGGCGCAGGCGGACTCCAGGTGTACACCGACGAAGGCGGCTGGGAGGACGCGCCTTACGACCCCGACGCTCTCACCGTCAACATCGGCGACCTCCTCGAGTACTGGAGCGGCAGGCGCTGGCCGTCGGGTCGGCACCGGGTGCTGCCGCCGCAGGCCGACGCCCCCGAAGAAGACCTGGTGTCGCTCATCTACTTCTACGAACTCAACCACGACGCGCAGGTGACACCCCTCGAGCCGCCGATCGGAACCGTCACCGGGCTCGGGCCCGTCACGTCGGCGGACTTCATCAAGACCCGTCTCGACGCGATCACGCTGTAGGCGCCTCCGGCGCCCGTGCGCCTTTCTGGTAGCTGGAGCTACCGAAAAGGCGCACAAGCGCGAAGGGCCTCGTCGGTCAGTTCCAGCCACCGGGTGACGCCGATGTCGTGGAGGAACTGCCGGTCGTGGCTGACCACGATCAGCGCACCGCGGTAGCTGCGGAGAGCCTGCGTGAGGTGCGCGAGACTCGGCAGGTCGAGGTTGTTCGTCGGCTCGTCCATCAGCAGCAGCCGCGGGGCGGGTTCGGCCAGCAGGATGGTCGCGAGCGCGGCCCGCAACCGTTCCCCACCCGACAACGCCGATGCGAGCACGTCGGAATCGTTGCCCCGGAACAGGAACCGGGCCAGCTGGGCGCGGATCTGTTCCTGCGACGCGTGGGGCGCCGCCACGGCCACGTTCTCGGCGACCGTCAGCGACTCGTCGAACACGTCGAGTCGCTGCGGCAGGGCCTTGAACGGAACCCGTGGTCCCGCGGCCACGACGGCGTCGAGCAGGGTAGTCTTCCCGACGCCGTTGCGGCCGACGAGGGCGATCCGCTCGGGACCGACGACGTCCAGCGACACCTGCTGTCCGCTGAGCAGGCTCACGTCCCGGACGGAGACCACCTCCTGGCCTGAGTGCACCTCCGTGGCCGGGAGGTCGATGCGCACCTCGCGGTCGTCCCGCAGGGCACTCTCCGCTTCCGTCAACGACTCCCGCGCTTCGTCGACCTTCGCGATGTGGTTGTTCCGCAGCTTCCCCGCGGATTCCTGTGCCTGACGCTTCCGCAGCCCCATGACGATCTTCGGTTCGCGCTTGTTCTCGAACATCTTCTGCCCGTACCGCTTACGTCGGTCGATCTTGATGCGGGCCTCGACGAGTTCCCGCTTCTGCTTCTGCACGTCGCTGCGGGCATCGCGCACCGCCGCCCGCGCGGTCTCCTGCTCCGCCTCGACGATCTCCCGGTAGGCACTGAAGTTCCCACCGAACATGCGGATTTCGCCACCACGCAGCTCCGCGACGGAATTCATGAGATCGAGGAGGTCGCGGTCGTGGCTGACCACCAGCAGGGTGCCCGGAAACTGTTGCACCACCTCGTAGAGCCTGCTGCGGGACGCGCTGTCGAGATTGTTGGTGGGCTCGTCGAGGAGCAGCACCTCCGGTTCCTGCAACAGTTGCGCGGTGAGGCCGAGCAGCACCGTCTCACCGCCGGACAGGGTGCCGACGGTGCGGTCGAGGTCGGAAGTTCCGGCGAGCACGCGTTCGAGACCGAGGCGGTGCAGGGTCGAGACCGCCCGCTCCTCGATGTCCCAGCGGCCGGTCGCGGCATCGAAATCGTCGGCTGTGCCGTCGCCGGACTCGATGCGGTGCAGCGCCGCCCGGAGGTCGGCGATGCCCAGGATCCGGTCGACTGTCAGCGTGGGATCGAGCGTGATGTCCTGCGGCAGGTACGCCACCTCGCCCTGCGCCGTCACCGACCCGCGGTCGGGGTGCAGGCGCCCGGCGATCAGCCGGAGCAGGGTTGATTTGCCGGAACCGTTGAGACCGACCACGCCGGTGCGTCCGGGACCGAAGACGGCGTCGAGGCCGTCGAAGACAGGTTCGCCGTCGGGCCAGGTGAACGTGAGGTCGGACAGGGACAGATATGACTGGGCCATGGGGTACTCCCGAGGTGTGTGCGGATGAAGACTCGCGTGACTACCTCGTCAGGAGCAATGGACCGTTCCCCTCTGTCTGACGCGCCCGGTGCGCATCGGTGACGTTCACGATAGGACGCCGCCGATGCCCGCGCAATCGAATTAGATCTGGGGACCCTCGGCCCGGAGGTCGTCCACCTTGGCCATGGCTTCGCGGAGTTCGGTGAGCCACTGTTCGCTGTGCTGGCCGGCCAGCCTGACCGTCCACATCAGGGCGTCCGACCGCGACCGCGCCACACCGGCGTCGACGAGCGTGTCGAGAACCTTGCGTTCGGGTTGGCGGAGCCGGGTCATCACCGGAACCGCGAGGTGAGTGAACAGCGTCTTGTGGCCGTCGAGGCTGACGCCCCACGCGACCTTGCGCCCGTATCGCATCTCGGCCTCGTCGGCGATGCGCATCCGATCGCCGCGCGTCGTTTCGCGGAACCGCGAGATGCGCCCGTCGATCGCCGCGTCGGAACCGGAGTCGGCGGACTCGACCGGCGGCAGTTCGCCGACCACGACGATCTCCTCGCGGTCGACCTCGACGGTGGCGGGACCGGTGAACCAGTCGTCGGGAAGACGGCCGGCGAACCAGTCGGTTGCATCGCCGGCGTCGGGGACGTCCGCCTGTTGCCATCCACCGGGCCTGCCGAAACGTCGGCCGCCCGGACCGTGTGCGTTCTTCATGGCGTCCTCCTGGGAGCCGGGTGCCCCGATCGGTGTGATGAAGCACTGATTACATGATTACACCGATTTTTCGAAGCGCGCCACCACGTCAGGCATGATCGAGTTCGTGCGCACCTCAACCGTTCGTCACAGCCCCATCCGTCCCACCTCCACCCGCAAGGCAGTGGCCGGGATCGCGGTCCTCGCGACCGTGCTCTCCGCCTGCGGACTCTTCGGGCCGGACCAGCCCGACACTGTCTCGCAGCAGTTCGCCGACGCCCTGAACAGCGACGACGTGCAGGTCGCCGCCGAACTCACCACCGATCCGGCCGCCGCCACCGCCGCGATCACGGCGATGTACGACGGGCTCGGAAACAAGGACGGAACGTTCACCCGCACCGACGTGCAGGAGTCGGGCGACGACGGCGGCACGTTCACGATGGACGTGTCGTGGCCGTTCGGCCCGGGGCAGGAGTGGAAGTACAGCACCACCGGCAACGCCACCAAGGAAGGGGACGACTGGAAGATCGTCTGGGACCCGGCCGTGCTTGCACCCGGTCTCACCGACGACACCACCGTCCGGTACACCACCACGACCGGGGCGCCGCCGAAGGTCCTCGCCGCGGGTGGGGCACCGATCCTCGAGCAACAGGTCGTGACGCTCGTCAACGTCGATCAGGGTGCGGACACCGCGGCGGTGGCCGCGTTGCTGTCACCCATCGCACCGACGATCACCACCGCCTCGCTCCAGCAGGACCTGGCCGGCGCCCAGGGAAAGCCGGTCACGGCCATCTCGTTGCGCGCCGAGGACCTGGCGCCGATCGAACCGCAGTTGCGGGAACTCGCGGGAGTGACGCTGGCCCCGCAGGCCAGGCTGCTCAGCACCGACAAGGCGCTGGCCTCACCCACCCTGGCGGGCCTCGGCGACCTGTGGCAGGAGGGGCAGGACGCATCCGCCGGCTGGGCGGTGCAGCTGGTCGGCCAGGACGGCGCGGCGAAGGGCATCGCCGGCGAGCAGGGTCCCGCCGCGACCGACATTGCGACGACCCTCGATCTCCCGATGCAGATGGCTGCCGAGCGGGCGCTCGCCGACGTGCCGCAGCAGGCCGCGATCGTCGCGCTGCGACCCTCCACGGGGGAGGTTCTGGCGGTGGCGCAGAACGCCCCGGCCGACGCACTCGGCCCGATCGCGCTGACCGGCCTCTACCCGCCGGGATCCACGTTCAAGACGGTGACGACGTCCGCGGCCCTGCAGGCCGGCGAGGCCACACCGGACACCGTCCTGCCCTGCCCCGGCACCGAGAACATCGAGGGCAGGCAGATCCCCAACGACGACGAATTCGACCTGGGCGCGGTCCCGTTGCACACCGCGTTTGCGCGTTCGTGCAACACCACCATGGGACGGCTGGCGGTCGGGTTACCGCCCGACGCCCTGCAGCAGGCCGCGCTGCAGTTCGGGCTCGGCGTCGACTACGTCACACCCGGGCTGACGACCGTGACGGGCAACGTGCCCGTCGCCGGCAGTCCGGCGGCCCGTGTCGAGTCCGGGATCGGGCAGGGGCAGGTAACCGCGACGCCGTTCGGGATGGCCATGGTGGCCGCCTCCATCGCGAACGGTTCGACGCCGTCGCCTATGATCGTGCAAGGCCAACCGGGAACCGCCGACAAGACGGCGCCCACCGTGCCTGCAAACGTCACCGCGGACCTCCGGACGATGATGCGCGAAACTGTGACGGGCGGTACCGCTACTGCGCTGCAGGACATTCCGGGACTGCTCGGCAAAACGGGAACGGCCGAGTCGGGGAATGGTCCTGCGCACGGCTGGTTCGTCGGAATCAAGGACGACCTAGCATTTGCCGTATTTATAGCAACAGGTGACAGTTCGGCCCCTGCTGTGCAGGCTGCGGGGCGTTTTCTTCGATAAACCCGTTCGCGCGTTGCTGTTCGGGGATAAGTTGTGGCTCAACCGTAACTCCTTCGTAGGCAAATGGTGCTTGTTACGCATGTGACTGAAAGCAAGATGGTGGACATGGGGAATGGACGATCGCTTGGCCGCCGCAACAGATACGTGATCGCCCTGACGTCGGCTGTCGTTCTGGCGGTGATTCTGGCGTCGTGTGTGCTGTCGAAAGAGGAGGCGACCGCGCAGTCGGTCGTCGACGACTTCGTCAACGCGCTGAACGAGGGCGACGCCGCTGCTGCTGCAGCGCAGACCTCGTATCCCAACGCCGCGGAGACGGCGATTCAGCAGATGTTCGACGGTCTGAAACCCGAGGACGCCAAGTTCGACCTGACCCAGTTCATGGATCTCGGCTCGGACTCCGGCTTCTTCACCGTCGGTGCCGCTTGGCATTTCGGTGAGGGCAAAGATTGGACCTACCAGGTTCAGGGCGGTGTGCGGAACCTGTCCGTCGGCTGGCGCATCTCCTGGGATCCGTCGATCCTCGCGCCCGACCTGGGCAACGGGCGTATCGTCCGCTTCGACCGGACGGACGCCGCTCCGCCGCGGGTCTTCGACGCGTTCGGCGGGTTGCTCATGAACGAGCAGACCATCAACTCGGTCACCCTCGATCCCGCCACGATGCCCGATCCCGTCGCGACCACCCGGCGTCTCGCGGAGGTCCTCGAGCCGGTGGCTCCCCTCGTGACGTCCGACACGATGATGGCGGAGATGGCCGAGAAGCCCGGCCAGCAGGTCACCGCCGTGCTGCTGCGCGACCAGGACTACGAGTTCCTCGAGCAGGACCTCGCGATCCCCGGTGTCGTCACCATCAAGACGCCGAAGCTCATCACGTCGGATCGCCGGATCACGACGCCGCTGCTGGATCCGCTGCGGAAGGTGTGGCAGGCCAACCGGGACGCGACGGCCGGCTGGGCCGTCCACCTCGTGGACCCCGACGGCACGCTCATCCCGCAGGCCGGGTTCCAGGGCCCGCCCGGGCCGGATATCGCCGCGACCCTGGACTCCCACCTGCAGTTGGCAGCCGAGGAAGCCGTGGTCAGCGTCGGCACACCCGCGACGATCGTCGCGATCCAGCCGTCCACCGGCGCCGTGCTCGCCGCAGCGCAGAACAACCAGGCAATGGAGCAAGGGCCGATCGCGTTCCAGGGCCTCTACCCCGCCGGATCGAACCTCGACCTGGTGAAGAAGGCCGCCGGACTGCAGAAGGGCGTCGACCCGTCCTCGCTGTCGATCGAGGACATCGAGAAGGCGGGCAATCAACTCGGGCTCGGCATGAACTACAAGATCCCGGGCCTCGACCAGCAGACCGCCGTCTTCACCACCGACCAGTCGGGGATGAACCAGGTGATGAACCGTAAGGACAGCGACCTGCCCGCCGTGACGCCGTTCGGGATGGCCATGCTGGCCGCGTCGATCGCGAGGGGCAGCGCGCCGGCGCCGATGATCGTCCAGGGACAGCCGGGCACCACCGATATGACCGCTCAGCCGCTTCCGGCGAACGTCAACGACCAGCTCCGCGGCATGATGCGCGACAACGTGGTCCGCGGCGGAGCGTCGTTCCTCAACGGCTACCCGGACCTCATGGGCATGAACGGTGCCAGCGGCGACGACCGCTGGTTCTACGGCTCACGCGGCGACCTGGCCTTCGCTGTCTTCGTCGCCGACGCCGACGGTGGCGACCGCGCGGTGAAGATGACCGACATGCTCTTCCGTGAGATGGCGAAGCCAGCGAACTGAAGACACGGAGATGGCGAAGCCAGCGAACTGAAGGGCGGGGCCGTCCGCGCTGAGGGAGTAATTGAGCAAGGGTAAGTTTCTACCTTGTGTCCCTGCTTGATATCGGTCTTCTCGTCGTAGCAGGGTTCTTCGCGGGACTGGTCGGCTTCGTCACCGGCCTGGCGTCCATCGTGTCGTATCCCGCACTCCTCGCCGTCGGTCTGCCGCCGGTGACCGCGAACGTCACCAACACCGTTGCGATGGTGGCTGTCGGCGTCGGCGCCCTGTCCAACTCGGCACGGGAGGTCGCCGATACCGGTCCCAAGCTGTGGCGCTGGGCGCTGTACTCGGCTGCGGGCGGCCTGGTCGGCGCGGGAATCCTGCTGGTGGCCCCGGCGGGGTCGTTCGAAGCGATCGTTCCGTTCATGGTGGCGTTCGCCGCGCTGGCGCTGCTGCTGCAACCCCGGCTCCGCGCGCTGGCGGGCGACCGGGACATGCCACGCACGTACTCGGTGTCGCTGTTCGTCGTCGCCATCTACGGCGGCTACTTCGGCGCGGGCGCCGGCGTGATCTTCCTGGCGATCGCATTGATCCTCACCTCGGAGAAGATCTGGCGCGCGACAATCCTGAAGAGCTTTCTCCTCGGCGTCGCGAACCTGGTGGCGGCGATCGGTTTCGCGGTCTTCGGCCCCGTCCACTGGGGCGCCGCCGCCGCGATGGCGATCGGCGCCCTGGCCGGTGGCTGGTGCGGCCCGCCCGTCGTCAGGCGGATACCACCGTCCGTCCTCCGCGTCGTCATCGCGATCGCGGGATTCGGGTTGGCCGTGTGGTTGTGGGTGCGCTGAGACGACGCTCAGTGCGCCGTCGGTGCCGAAGTGCCGCCCAGCGTCAGTGCACGCCCTTCATCAGACGCCGGATCCACGGTGACCCGATGGCGAGGAGCACGCCGACGGCGATCGAGCCCAGCCCGACCGCGGTGAAGTACGGGACTTCGTTGTTCTCGTCGTAGTAGCCGGCCAGCGTGCCCGCCATGGCGGTGCCCAGGGCAACGGACAGGAAGAACAACGCCACCATCTGGGTGTGGAAGGCCTCGGGCGCCAGCTTGGTCGACAGCGACAGCCCGACCGGGGACAGCAGCAGTTCGGCGAACGTGAACAGCAACAGGATTCCGGCCAGACCCAGCAGCGGTGCGCTGTTCGCGCCGCCACCCGACATCGGGATGAACGCCAGGAACGCGATACCCATGATGACGGTGCCCGCCGCGAACTTGATCGGCGACGACGGCTGGCGGGGTCCGAGCTTCGTCCACGCGGCCGCGAAGACGCCCGCGAAGATGATGATGAAGACCGGGTTGATGGACTGCACCCACGACGGCGGGAACTCCCAGCCGAACAGGTTGCGGTCGAGTCGCTTGTCGGAGTACACCGCGACGGTGGTGAACTGCTGCTGGAACAGCGACCAGAACACCGCGCTGGCGATGAACATCGGGATGAACGCGTAGACGCGACTGCGCTCGACGGCCGTGATGCGGCGGCTCGACAACATGATCGCGAAGTAGCCGATCGCCGCGATGATGGTGAGGCCGACCACGATGTCCGACATGTTGGCCGCGGTGATCACACCGGTCAGGGACAGGGCCGCAATCACCACGACCGCGGCGGCGCCGATCGCGATCCACTTGGGCCGCTGGGCGCGGGGGAGGGGATTGGGCGGTTCCGCCCCGATGCCCCGGAGACGCTTGCGGCCGAGCGTGTACTGGATCAGTCCGAGCGCCATGCCGACTGCGGCGAGCGCGAAGCCGGCGTGGAAGCCGATGGAGTCCTGTGCCCAGCCCGTCAGCAGCGGGCCAACGAGGGCGCCGATGTTGATACCCATGTAGAAGATGGAGAATCCGGCGTCCCGGCGCTCGTCGTGCTCGTCGTACAGGTCACCGACGAGGGAGGTGGCGTTGGCCTTGAGCCCGCCACTACCGAATGCGACGCAGACCAGGCCGATGCCCACACCCCACAGGCCCGGGAACACGGCCAGGGCGATATGGCCGAGCATGACGAGGATGGCGCTGTAGAACAGGGTCCGTTCGGAGCCGAGGAGCCGGTCGGCGATCCACGCGCCGAGGATGGTGGACAGATACACCGTGCCGCCGTAGGCGCCGACGATGCTGGTCGCGGACGATTCGGCGATTCCGAGGCCACCGTCGGCGGCCGAATAGTAGAGGTAGTAGATCAGGATGCCTTGCATCCCGTAGAAGGAGAATCGCTCCCACATCTCGACGCCGAACAGGTTCGCGAGGGCGAACGGCTGGCCGAAGAAGCCGCGGTCGGACCGCTTCTCGTCCCGGGCCGGATCGATGGTGTCACTCATGGGAAAACTGTCTCACCTCGAGCGGAAGTTCGTGTGCCGTCGGGGCGGATTCGCCGGTATCAGGTGGTGGCGCGCGACTTCGTCACGATCTTCGCGACGGCACGCCAGCCGAGGAGGAATACCGCGAGCGCGGTGCCCGCCACGATGACGAAACTGAACGCCGTTCCCTGGCCGCTGACGACGCGCAACAGCATGCCCACCACCAGCGTCGACAGCCACACCACGATGCCCGTCGGGACGATGAGGAACGCGTCGAACTTGTCGCGGTAGAGCGCGACGGTGGCGAGCCAGCCGACCACGAGGCCGGTCAGGAACGGCCACGCCGTGGTGGCCAGACCGGTCAGGGCGTTGGCTTCGTCGTGGCTGCGTCGGCCGATCGCGCAGAACACGATGACGAGCACGACGTCGAGGGCGAGCGCGGGGAGGTACTTCTTCACACGGCCAGCCTAGAGGGGCCGCATTCGCGATGAGATGTGGACTCACGCCAACAG
This sequence comes from Rhodococcus sp. NPDC127593, assembly GCF_042671975.1. Taxonomy (NCBI): domain Bacteria; kingdom Bacillati; phylum Actinomycetota; class Actinomycetes; order Mycobacteriales; family Nocardiaceae; genus Rhodococcus; species Rhodococcus sp. NPDC127593. Next base: position 166,825 of record NZ_JBHXWI010000017.1, read on the forward strand.
TGGACCGGGAAGAAAATTGTACTCGGTCCAAGTTGGGGTTAGGGTTCGATTCATGGCGACGGACAGCGGATCGGGTCTTCGCGTCTCGAAGAAGCACGAGACGTGGCGGACGCTGCACGCGTGCGCCCTCGACCTGGTGGACACGCGCGGTTACGACGACGTCAGCGTCGAAGAGATCGCGGCGGCGGCGCGCGTGTCCAAGAGCACGCTGTTCAATTATTTCGACTCCAAGGAAGCGCTGCTCTTCGACCCCGGACCTGGAGACCGGGAACGGTGGCAGAAGCTCGCCGACGAGCGTCCCGCCGGGGAACCGATGTGGGTGTCGGTCCGCGAGATCATCCGCGCGAACATCGCCCACAACGCCGCCACCCTCACCGTGCAACGGCGGATTCTGGATGCGGCGCCCCACCTCGCGCAGTCGACGAAGGCCGCCGGCGAGCGATTCCAGCAGTTCGTCCAGGAGTGGGTCGACGCCCGGGTCCGCCCGGACCGGGTCGACCCCCTTTGCAGTGTGCTGCTCGTCAACACGGCGTTCGCGGTACTGCGCACGGCGTATCTGCAGTGGCAGCCCGGCGACGACGCGCAGCGGTTCCTGGGGTTGCTGGATTCGGCTTTCGCGGAGATCGAGGCCGGGGTCCTCGACCTACCCCAGTCGCGGACCGGCGTCGCGTCCCATGAACGTCACTGAAGTGTGGCGCGGGCGCTCGGTACCCAGGACGGCATTGGCGATCGCCGCGGCCGGAGCGCTGGCCGTCGAGGTTCTGGTGTTGAGCCCGTACATCGCGCGAGCGTCGGGCACGTTGCTGCACCCGCGGTGGCGGTGGCTCGTGCTGGCGGTGATCGCCGAGATCGCGTCGATGACGACCTTCGCGCGACTGCAGCGGCAATTGCTCGCGGCCGGCGGTCTCAGGGTGGCACTCCATCGTTCGATCGCACTGACTTTCGCGTCCAACGCACTGTCCGTCACGCTCCCCGCCGGACATCTCGTGTCCGCGGGATTCACGTTTCGGAGGTTGCGCACGTGGGGTGCGAGCACCCCGCTGGTCGCCTGGACGATGCTCGCGTCGGGGATCATCAGCTCGCTGGCGCTCGGGGCCCTCGGAATTCTCGGGGCGACTGTCGGCGTCCGGGCGCACGCCGATCCGCTCACCGTCGGCGGCGAGATCCTGGGAGTCCTCGGCCTCGCATTCGCGATCCGGGAGCTGGTGCGTCGACCGAAACTGCTCGTGCGTGCAGGGGAGCGGGTGCTCGGCTGGGCCAACGCGTTTCTGCAGAGACCCGCGGCGTCGGGCGTCGAACGCGTCCGCGTCCTCGTCGAGCAACTGGCCCTCGTCCGGCCCCGCCCGAGGGACTGGGTGCTCGGGGGTGTGTTCGCGGGACTGAACTGGATCGGCGACCTGCTGTGCCTGGTCGCCGCGTGTCGCGCGGTGGGCGTCACCGACGTCGGGATCGGCCTCGCAATGACGGCCTACGTCGCAGGCATGGCCGCGTCGAGCATCCCCCTGATCCCCGGCGGGATCGGCGTCGTCGACGGCGCCCTGATCGTGGCGTTCGTCGCCGGCGGGCTGGGCACGGACGAGGCGACGGCCGCCGTGATGCTGTACCGGCTGATCAGTCTCGCGCTGATCGGCGCGATCGGGTGGGTAGTGCTGTTCGCCGCTAGATACGCCCGGAGCACGACCGCGCCCCGCCATCCGGGTGGATGACGGGGCGCGTGGTGCGGGTGGGGTCAGGCCTGGAGGCCGGCCTCGATCTCGAGGGTGATGGTGATCTTGTCGC